>JAZRVP010000154.1:0-26645 GCA_045599245.1 Myxococcota bacterium | reverse complement strand
CCTTAGACCACGTTTGCCAAAATTGCTCGGCTAATACATCAATAACGCGTACCTCTGATTTTTCAGGTATTAAGCTATCAAGTGATACAAGCTTATATTGGCTTCGAACTTCAGGTGTAATGCATTTGGCTGGCATTATTTTTCCACTAAAAGACAATCAGCTTGCTCAAATGAGCAAGCTGGAGAAATAATAGCAGAACACGTGTCGATGCTGTGAATAATTTCACAGTCTCCACGGAACGGCTGTACTGTACGTGCGTGGCTTCGCCGCGCCTGGGGCATCTGCTGACGCGTATGTGGAAAAAAGAAGCGGTTGCGAGGCGTATTTGGCGTAGCCGGATAGCCGAGCACAGGCGGCGTATCGCTTTGCGATAGCCGACTGGCGTGGGCGTATGGCGTAAGCCATAGCCTGCGCGGATATAAAATATTATATATAAATAAATATAATGGATAATTGGTTATAAAACATTATAGATATAGAGTGTCGATGTGTAGTTTTGTTAATTCAGGGTGGTTTGCGGCGGATGAAGTGGGGCTGTAGCTGCGAATGGTTTGAACATGGCTGAGCGGATTGCTGGCGGAGGTGAGAGTGCGTTCTGGGTAAAAAAATATTTTCATCTCGGGGGGCATGTCTGATAATGAGACGATGCGCGAATGTCAGCGCAGAATTAGTGAATCGTGATGAGCATGAAAACAGTCAGCAAATACGCATATAAACTGGGAATCTTGGCATCGATGGCAATTGCCTTTGTCGCGGGGGGATGTGCCTGGATCGATGATATCGGGGAAAAGGACAGCAGGGGCGAGCTTGATTTGACGTCGTCAGAAGAGGGTCTTTCGAGTGATTTGTCATGTGCAATGAAGGCGTTTCCACTCAAATTTGAGTATTTTGATGCCGACAAGCCGGCGGCCGGTGCGGGGCGAATTCGGATGTACAAGGCCATTACCGAGGCCATGCGAAGCGCGTATTTGTCGATCGTATTTGAGCAGGTTGACTCGGAAACGCTTGAGGACTGTCCCGATCCATCGACGTATAGCGGGATGAAGCTTGATTTGTCGCCTAAGGGGTGTGTTAGAGCGTATGTACAGTTTGACAATTGCAAGCATTCTGTGACGGGACAAATCACGGGGTCACTTGAGATGAAAGAGATATCGTTCAGCCGAGGTGAACGGATAGAGGGAACGATATCAGGGGATTTGACTTATTTGGAACAGATTGAGACCGCGACGGAGACGCTGGAGCGCAGCACGAAGATGGGCATGGTTGAAGGGGAGTTTACGTTTGTCAATCATGCCGGTGCGGTCTGGAATCGATAGTGTCAGCGCACGACCTGTGCATTTTGTGCGCATCGTTTGCCGAGATCGGTTTTAGGATTGAGGTCTGCGCAGCGTTTGAAATGCATATAAGCCTTGGGATAATCGTTTTTAGCCTCGTAAATCATGCCGAGATGGAGATGAGGTTCGGGGTAGTTTGCGCAGTGAGAAATGGCTTCATCGAGATTTTCGACGGCTTTGTCATCGTTAGAGATGGAGTGGTAGAAGATGCCGAGGTTGTTGTATCCGAGGCAGAGATCGGGGTTAATGGAAATAGCCATTTCGGTTTCGTCGATGGCTTCGATGGTCATGCCCATTTGATAGTAAGCCCATCCGAGGTTGACGAAAGCGAGCCATGGCGAGGTGTAGAGAGGGGACTGTGTGAGTTCCTTGAAGATGACGGCGGCTTCTTCGTAGCGTTCGAGATGCATATATGCGGCGCCGAGATTATTTTTGCAGATGAGCATATCGGGATTTGACTGGAGGGCGATTTTGAAGTGTTTAACGGCTTCATCATATTGACCGCGTCCGAGGCGAATAAATCCCATGAGATGGTTTGCTTCAGCGTGATCAGGAACGGCTGCCAGAACGAGAGCAAGTGAGCGAATGGCCTGAGCTGTTTCATTGCTTTCGTAATAGTTGAGGGCCATCTGGTAGTCGGTTTCTGCCTGTTTCTTTTCTTCGATTTCTTTTTTGCTTGCGGCACATGAAACGAGGAGAAAAGCCATCATGGCGAACAAAAAAACGCGCGTCACATTTCTAAACATGATTTGAACCCGTTGAGGTCAAGGATGAATGCGTGAAGGACGAAAAAACCGGAGGATGCATCCATGCTTTTTGACTCCAGTTTTTTTAATGCTGTGAATAAGTTGAAAGCCCCAAAGAGGGCGAACTTTTTGAAACTAACATAGGGCAAAGCAATAAGCAACGAGCAAATGAGCCGTTCCTGTGTTACAGCTCAGCAGAGGATAATACACGAATCTATTGAAATGTAGGCAGACATTGGCGAAAAGTGGGTAATTACCCTATTTTAAGGCAGAAAATGATGAGAGCCTGGGGGCGAGGATTTTCGCCATCCTGTGAATGGCGAAAACCACAGAGTCCAGTGAGCAAATGAGGAATAATGGGTAAAATATTGAGGATTCTTAAGGGTTCAGCCCTAAAGCGTAGTCTGGGGCGGAGCCCCTGCTAAAAAGCAACGTTCCGGTGAACGGCTTTCCTGGTTATGGAAAGGTTGCAATATGTCGTTCTTGTCAGACAGGACAATTTAGAGTAAAGACTTAAAGTTCGCGGCGTTGTTGTTTCAGGAGAGTTCCTGTGCGGCAAAGCTTTTGTGATGAAGGTTCGCAGAAGAGTCGTGAACGAAAAAATGGCAGCAATCGAGTTCAGAGAATTTTGGGCTCAAAGACTAATTAACATCGAAACCGGAGCTTTTTTTATGGACAACGATGATGATTTCCTTTTGAAACAGTCGCTGAGTAATCTTTCAGAAGTTTCTGCAGCCCTTGAGGATGAAGAAGTTGAGGAAGTAGCGCGCGTACGTAAGGCACGAGCCGACGTGACCGAACATGCACGCCAGAGTGGAGACAGTGTAGGGAACCTGATTGGAGGTCTGCTCGATGATTCGAATGCCATCATTGAAGCAGAAAAAGCCGAAAAAGAGCGCAAGGCACGAGAAACGGCAGAGCGAGCGAGAGCCGCGCGAGAAGCAGCCGAAGCGAAGAAGCGCAAAGATGCAGAAGACCGCCTGAATGAAGAGAAGAGAAAGCTCGAGGAAAAAGAGCAGAAACGTCTTCAGATGCTTGCTGAAATGGAGAAAAAGCGCAAGCTTGAAGCAGGCGAAGTCGATGAAGAAGAAGAGGCACGCAAGCGCATGGAAGCCGAGGCGGAAGCCCGACGTATTGCAGCTGAAGAGGCTCGTGAACGCGCAGAAGATGAGGCGTTGAACAGTGCCAACCAGGAACTTGCAGAACGACTTGCGGCAGCAAAGGCTACGAAAGCCGCGCAGGAAGCCGCCGAGGCGCATCGCAAGTGGAAAGCACAGGTGACCAAATATTCGATCATTGCGGCCATTGCTCTTGGCGTTATCGCACTGGTGACCGTCTATTTTGTGACGCTCAAGGCACCGGATTATTACACTCTTAATGAAGATTATCCGGCAGCACCTCTCGATATGCAGATCGATACAACCCATAAACAGGAATGGGTTATGATCGCCGACAGCAAGGTTCAGCAGACGAATCCGAACCCGGTTCAGAAAAAATCCAGAGGACCAAAGAAACCGACCGATGCTTACGGCATTGGTTCGGCAGCAAACGTTTTCGGTACCGGAAAAATCGTCAAATAATCCATCGATTCTATGTTAAAAAGCGGCTTTTTATAAGCCGCTTTTTTTTGCTTTGTGAACGGCCTCTGCTCCCAGCGGAATTAACGTAACGGGAATATTTGAACGGCAGAATCGAAGAGTTTGAACGAATATCAATGCAGTCTGTAAAGAGAGGATAAAAAAAAGGAGTTGGAATATGGAAACAACATTATTTCATGGCGAAGACTTGTCCCGTCTAGGATTTGGGATGATGCGACTTCCCGTAAAAACGGACGGAAGCATAGATGAAGAACTCGTCGAAAAGATGGTGAAACGAGCGGTAGATGGCGGTGTCAATTATTTCGATACGGCATTTCCATATCATGGCGGAGCGTCTGAACTCGTTGCCGGTCGTGTACTCAAAAAATATCCTCGACAGTCATTTAATCTGGCCAGCAAATATCCCGGTCATCAGTATGCCGATTCCTATCATCCCGAAGCTATTTTTGAGATGCAGCTCCAAAAGTGTCAGGTGGAATATTTCGATTTTTACTTGTTACACAACGTTTGCGAATCATGCATTGATGTGTATCGCGACCCGAAATGGGGAATTATTGACTATTTTGTCGAGCAGAAGCGTCTTGGAAGAATTCGTCATCTCGGTTTTTCAAGTCATGCCGATGTGCCCCTGTTGAAATCATTTGTGCAGTCGTATGGCAATGTCATGGAATTTTGTCAGATTCAGCTCAATTATCTGGACTGGATGCTTCAAAAAGGGCGTGAGAAGTACGAACTATTGACGGAACATAAGATTCCTGTTTGGGTGATGGAACCGGTACGTGGAGGCCGTCTTGCGCATCTTTCATCGGAGGATGAAGGGGAACTTTTGCGGTATCGGCCCGATGAAACGACGGCGTCCTGGGCATTTCGATGGCTTCGTCGTCTTCCCAATGTTCAGATGATTTTGAGTGGCATGTCGACGATGGCACAGGTTGAGGATAATCTGAAGACGTTTTCAGACGATCGGGTGCTGAATTCGAGTGAGGTTGAATGTCTTGAACGGATAGCAGAACATCTTGGAGCCATGATCCCGTGCACGGGATGTCGATATTGTTGTGACGGATGTCCGCAACAACTCGATATCCCCGATTTGCTGAATATGCTCAATGATGTACGATTTTCGTCGAAGGCATTTACAGTTCCGATGCGTTTGGAATCAATGACATCCAGTCAGTTGCCGACCTCTTGTATTGGGTGTGGCGCATGCGCACAAATCTGTCCGCAGCATTTGGATATTCCGGGACTCATGAAAGAATTTTCCGGGCTTCTAGGCCAGCTTCCTAGCTGGAAAAAGATCTGTGAAGAGCGAGCGGAAGCCGCCCGGAAACTGGTGACTCGCTAAGACGTTGTTTTTTTGCTATATGTAGGCATAATGCGCCAATTGATGGGCAGATCGTTTATTTTGACACGGATACAACATGAAAAAATCGTTATTTTCTCTCATTGGACTGGTGTTTGTTTTTGCAGCGTTTATGCCTGTGAGTGTGAATGCAGCTCCCAAATCAAAATCTGATTCTCCGATAAAAATTACGCAGCCGGAGAAGTTTAAAGTGTCAGAAAAGGGCGATTCTCAAAGATTTGGTCTTTCGCTTCGATCTGCGCCATCATCGAAAGTTGTTCTCAAAATTACATCGACCGATCCATCAGAAGGGGTCGTTGACAAGCAGGAACTGACGTTCCTTCGAGAGAATTGGGATACCATACAGTACGTGAATGTCACGGGGGTTGATGACAAAGCTCCCGATGGAAATCGCAAATTCGATGTCCTAATCGACGTGGATTATACCAAAGACCCTAACTTTAAATCTGCTGAAGGACGTAAGTTGACGTTTACGTGTGTGGATGATGAGACGGATGAAAAATCTTCCATCAACAAGGTGATTACGGATCTGGCGATTAATGGAAAGCATACAGGAAATACGGTTAAGCTTCGTATTATGACAGCCAACACGACATCGGGAGAGGAACAATCTTATGACGATGGTGAAGGCATCCGCATTTTTAAAGCAATGAAACCGGATATCGTTCTGATTCAGGAATTCAATTATAATAAAAACAGCATAAAAAGTTTTGTAGCGAGTACGTTTGGGAATGAATATTCATATTATCGAGGCTCAGGTGATATTCCCAACGGGATCATTTCGAAGTATCCGATAATAGAGACAGGTGCATGGAAATCCAATCGCGTTTCGGATCGCAAATGGGAATGGGCCGTCATTGATATTCCGGGATCGAGAGATTTGCTGGCCATCAGTGTTCATCTTTATACCCAGGATAATGAAGCAGAGATGGAGCCGCTTCGCAAACAGATCGAACAAAAACTGAAAAAAGACGGCAAAGATTATTACATTATTTTGGGAGGAGACTTTAATCAGCCGGATTGGAAGCCGATTCAGAATAAGTTGGGGCAAATGTTTGAGGTCGGAACGTCGTATGCAGATTGGCCTGCAGATCAGGACGGGATGGTCAAGACCAATGCAACTCGTCATAAACAGCTGGATTATCTGCTTTGCAATCCGGATTTTTGTGCGCTTGAGACGCCAACCATTGTCGGTGAAAAATCTTATCCGAAAGGGCATGTCGTTGACTCTCGTGTTTATGAAAAACGTGGAGAAATTCAGGAAATTACACCGGTTAAACCCGATGATTCGGCAGCGAATAAAATGCAGCACATGGCTGTCATTCGAGATTTCGAATACGTTCCCATGTAATTGCCTTGAAAGCTCTGAATAAAACACAATAATAAGGCAGAAATTGAAGAGAGCCGGTTGTCAGGTAAGGTTTGAACAAAACGATATTTCAGGCAACAAATGGGGAAAGTCGGGGGCTGGCGGGGAAGCATGGTAAGGTTCCTTAGTGGGGTTGTTAGTGGGTATAGTATTTTGACAGGATATCGTATGAAAAAGAATTTTCTATTTATTGCTGTTTCTTTAGTGATCTGGGGATGTTCGGATAATTCTTCGAATGATAATTCGGGCTTGTATGTCTATCAGCCAAGGGAATGGAATTCTGACGTAACTGTGACGCCGACAGAACCAGTGGTGAACCCGACAGACCCTGTTGAGCCCGAAAATTTGTTGTCATTGGATGATGTGGCCAAGCCTTTTAGGCCTCAACCCAATAAACCGATTTCTGTTCGTGATCCCGATAACCCGGATAATCCCGACAATCCCGATAACCCGGATAATCCTGACAATCCCGATAACCCGGATAATCCCGATGATCCCGAAAATGTTTGTCAAGGCTGGATGGATGGTGTGACGGAGTTTTCAGTTGTTCGACTTCAGAATTCGACGGAAGATTTGCAGTTGAAAGAGGAGAAGTACGAGGGGGAAAGTGCGGTTGAGGATGGAAGTGATGACGGAAAATATGATTTGAAAGTCGTCAATGCATTGCCAATGCATATTTTCAACATTGAAGTCAAAACGAAATGCGGCAAAACGGAACTGAAGTATCAAGGACATACGCATGACGGTGAAAGGTTAGCGTTGTTTGTTTATAATTATCGCGATTTGCAGTGGGACAAGTTTGATTCGGCCATGACGGAAGGTGTGACGGATAGTGTTCTATTGGCGGTTGTCGATAACGAGAAATATACGAAAGATGGTTTGATGAGGGCCCTTGCAGCCCCGGAACTCGTAGCAAACGGAGCCGATTCGTTTATTTTTACGGGTGATACACAGGATTTCACGGGGAAAAATACGAAGACGGGACTTCGTTCTGATGCGCGTTTTAAATCAGTCATGACGTATGCCCGCGATCAGTTTTTGAGTGGAAAAGCGGCCTGTATGCATCATGCGGGTGACATCGCAAACAGTGTTATAGAAAGCGAAGAGGAGCTCGATCTCGAGTGGAAGATGGTCAGCGATTCAATGGATATCATTGATGAAGTCGGGATGCCGTTTTCTGTTTCAGCCGGAGACCACGATACCTATTTGAGTATCAGTTCCGGTGAAGTTTTTGCGCGAAAAGGTTTTGACAAATATCTTCCGGCATCTCGTTATGCAGATAAAATCTATTACGGTGGAAATTTAGATAACAATTATAATTCATATCAGCTTGTGACGATTGCAGGGCGCGACTTTATCTTTTTGAGTATGGGAAAAGAGAGCTGGGAATATACATGGGCCAATAATATATTAAAGCGGTATCGTCATCGAATAGGAGTGATTGGACGCCATAATTATATGGCAAATGGCGAAGTACATCTTTTTGGCACGCGTATTTGGAACATGAATGTCGTACCGAATGACAATGTAAAACTTGTGTTATGCGGTCATGTCGGGCAGCGAGATTATCTCATTTCCAATACGAATGGTCGTTCGGTTCTTCAAATCGTAGTCGATTATACGCAATACAAGCCGTATCCGACTGGTAACGAAGGGTGGCTTCGTCTGATTCAGTTCAAAAATAATCGAATATATAATACGACGTATTCACCTTATCTCGATCAATGGTTGACGGCAAAAGACGATCCCAAGGAGGAATGGGATGAAGAGTTTGTGCTGCCGGATTCAAAACGAGAGCTTCATTCTGTGAGTTTTTCTGCGAAGCCTTGTGAGGAGTGTCAGGTGACGCCTGTTTGTCGAAGATTTTTTAAATGTGAACGCGAGTTAGCCCAAATTGCTCAAATCGAAGGTACTCAAGATAAATAAAAAAACCGGCTGTTTAGCCGGTTTTTTTATTATCGAGCTTTGACGGTCGAATATTTGTCCATCATGAGTTTTTGCATTTCGCGTTGCATGGCAGTCGGATCATCAAGCCAGAACTGATACCATTGTTCCTGGAAATCGCGCATTTTGATTTTTCCGCTATTTTTGATGAGCGTGAGATTGTCTTTAGTAATTTTGTCACTGGGATTGAATTGAGCGCCGCGATTGAGAACGGCGATGGCTTCATCCCGTTTTTTGAGTTCCAACAGACACCAGGCATAAAGGTTCCATAAAAGGGGCATTTTGGGGGTGAATTTGACGGCTTTTTCAAAAGACTCGATCATTCCTTTTTCATCTTTGTTTCTGTATTGGATGCAAGCATACATGCAGACAGCAGGGCCGTTTTTGATAAAAGCATTGGCGAGATAGGGCTCGGCTTCCTTGAACTTACGCTGGGCGTAATAGATGGAACCGATTTGGGCATTGAGCTGCTGTTCAAGGAAAAAGATATAATTTTTATATTTATAGGCATCTTTGATTTGATCGACGCATTTATCCATGAGATTGGCTCTCGCGATATCGCTAGGGAGTTTAGGAATATTCTGCATCATTTCGTTTGCTTTGGTCATGATAGCCATGACTTTTTTGTTGGTCATTTTTGTTAACACGACCATTGAAGCGAAGAAAGCAATGATGCCGAGGAAGATGCAGGTTCCGATGGAATCGAAGATGAAATGCGTGCCAACGCCCAAAGCAGCGGCGATGAGAATGCTGATGATGAGATTAATCATGATACTTCTTAATTGTTGAGAAAAAGTGTGTTGAATGACAAGCCGAACGCAAAACGTGGCTTATTTGGAGTTTTAAGGCAGAAAGGTCAAGCAAAATAAAGAATGGCGGCCGTATGTTCATAGGCCGCCAGGCAGTGCGTATTGCCTTGGCAATAGCACTGCCACAAAAAATGATTTCCAGTTCTTCCCCGGCAGTGCGGTATCAATCATTGAATTTTTCGGAGTTTTCCTGAAGCAATGATATTTGCGATGGCGGTTGCGGCACTGTTTAAAGAAGAACGTCCGGGATAACCGCTCATGACGACGATCCATGCCTGATTAAAACGCGGATCGAAGATATAGGCGTTATCGGTGAACCAGTCTTCGGAGAAACCGGGTTTTGAGTAGAATTTGACGCGTGAATCTTTGAAGACTTCGGCGAAACGATCGACCATTTGCGTGCCGCGAGTTCGATCGGCACTTCGCATTGCGCGTCGCAGGACGAGAAGATCTTCGCGCTTGAGGTTGAAAGATTCGGCTTCAGGGAGCTGCTCCTGAAGCATGAGCCGGCGGGTAGATTCGGCGAGATCCTGAAGAGATGTGCAGGCACCTGAGGAGCAAACTGCGGGGGCTTTTGATGAGACGGCCGGCAGTTTGACGGATTTTTTGCCTTCGGTCAGAACGATTTCAGGAGACACGCGAAGGGATGGATTTTCACCGAGTGACTTCCATTTGGTTTGTTCATAAGCACGGTTTAAAGCGGTTTGTGTGATGCCAAACTTAGCCGTGAGGGTTTCTGTATGAAGCTTGTCAAAAGAAGCCAGTTGGACGACGCGGTCGTAGGCGATATTGTCGCTGTTGATGATGGCAGCCTGAATGAGTTCACCGACGGTTGTCGAATAGTTTTTTTTGCTTTTGAACGTGACTTTTGCTCGCGACGAGAAGCCGAGTTCATCGATGCGTTTGAGTGCGGAAATGGCGGCAAAAAGCTTGACCGTTGAAGCAGGATTCCAGCCTGAATTGAGAGAAGACGTGCCTTTGTAGTCGAAAGCGCGTTCGCGTGTAATGACTTCGCGTTTGTCGTCGAAAGTGAATTCGATGACGAGAGCCATGAATTTTTGAGGCGGTTTGAAGCCTTCAGCGGCCATGAGTTTTGGGAGCTCAGTGGTATTGATGCCGGACTTTCGCCACCATTTTCCTCTTTGAGCGGATGGGACAGGAGGCGTTTCTGGATTGTCAGGGGACGGAGCATTTGTCTGCGCACCGGGCTGAACCGGTTTTGAACAGTCGGGAATGAGGAGTTTTTGTCCAATCTTGATCTGGTCATTGTCCAGATGATTGGCATCCTGAAGCTGTGCAATGGTGCAGCCGTGTTTTTGCGCAATTCGTCCCAGAATGTCGCCGGAGACAACGACATAATTTTTAGCCTGTGCTGCCGCGATGGCTTCAGGACTGGCGTTCTCGTCGTATTTGATGGGGGAATCGACGAAAGCATAATGTCCCAGCTGCGGCATCATGGCGCCGGGCGTCGTCGGTTGACGGGCGAAATCATACATCGCAGTATTGGCAGGCGTATTTATTTGAGCAGGCGCCGTTTCGAGAAGCGGCTTTGGTGGCTGTGGCTCCTTCAGTTTTGGTGCTTTGGCCTGCTTTTCATTGACCTTTGACGTATTGACCGGTTTTTCAGGCGCCAGTGCGACCTGTTCTTTTTCGCCTAGCGGCGCAAAATCCTCGCCCTCGGGCAGAGCCGAAGGATGCGATTTGATCAGCATTGAATCAGGAGCTTCCGGTTCATCATCGCGATTGTCGGACACAATCGCAGCGATGATGAGAACAAGCCCGATGACAAAAATAGCGGCAATGATCGGGCCTTGTTTGCCTTTTTTTCGCTTTTTCGGCGGATAGAGAAGCTTTGATTCGTTGAACTGAAGCATGATTATCGGTCCGTGAAAGGGTTATTCAACTGTTCCGAGGATTTCTTTGTGCGTCCAGTCGATGATGAGCACGGTTCCGTTCTGGATGAAATGATCGGCTCCGAGGTTTCGAGCGATCGTGCGAATGACGCCGCCATGGGCAAAAATGAGATGCCGTCCTTTATCAAGTCCATTGATGAAGTTCGTGACGCGCGAGTTGACGGCAGCGATATTCTCTCCGTTTGGCGTATCAAAGTCATCCGTGAAAGTATAAAGTGCGCGAACCCAATCCTGCGGCAGTTCACTTATTTTTTTGCCATCATACTCGCCGAAACAGAACTCGCGCAGTGCATCGACCGGAATCGGCGTCTGGCCGGCATATTTTGCGGTATCGAGTGCCCGTTTGAGACTTGATGAATAAACACTGTCAAACTGAGTGCTTTCGAGTTTTGGACGAAGGTCTTTGGCTTGTGAAATGCCGCGTTCAGAGAGCCTGGCTTCGATTTGTCCCGACAGAATGCCACTCGCGTTTTCGACGGTTTCTCCATGTCGAACGAGCCAGAGTTCAACGCGTTTCGGGGCGTTTCGAAGCGGATTTTCTTTTCCGGATCGTTCTTCAAAACACTGACAGCATGTCGGCTGATAGAGATTTTCGGCACCGAGTTCGATTTCATTGCCGCTCGCACAGGCCGTTCCCTGTCGAAGTTTGATGTTGAAGACTGCCTTTCGATTGCAGAAGGCACACGTCGTTTTCACTTCTTCGATCGAGTCCGCAATTTCCATCAGCCGTTTTGAACCTTCAAACAGACGCGTCATGAAATTCGTTCTCAGACCATAGCAAATGACCGGAATGTTCATATCGACCGTGATATTGCGGAGCTGATGGATGACAAATTCACTCAGAAACTGGCATTCATCGACGATAACGCAGTCGATATCGACGAGCTTTTGGGTATCAATCACCGTATCGATCAGAACACACAGGTCGGCTTTTCGTTCGAGACCGGCCCGGGATCGAATCATTTCCTCACCAAATCGTGAATCAAGTGCAGGTTTAATGAGGAAAACTCGTTTTCCCTGTTGTTCGTAGTTATGGGCAACTGCGAGAAGATTCATGGTTTTGGCACTTCCCATGGCGCCATACCGAAAATAGAGTTTAGCCATTAATCTTCATCCTCATCATTCTTGAGAACAGCCAGGAAGGCTTTCTGCGGGATTTCGACTTCACCGATCTGCATCATGCGTTTTTTACCGGCTTTTTGTTTTTCGAGCAGTTTTCGTTTACGCGTGATGTCGCCGCCGTAACATTTGGCCAAAACGTCTTTTCGGACCGGATTGACGGTTTCTCGCGCAATGATATTGCCGCCAATGGCGCCCTGAATGGGGATTTTGAACTGATGTCTGGCGATCGTCTCGGAGAGACGTTTGCAGATGATGCGGGCTCTTTCAACGGCCCGGTCTTCGTGGACGAGAACACTCAGGGCATCGACCTGTTCGTGATTGACGAGGATCGAGAGTTTGACGAGTTTTGTCTTCCGGTATTCGAGGAACTCGTAGTCAAAGGAGGCATAGCCTTTGGATACGGTTTTAAGTCTGTCGTAGAAATCGAAGAGAATTTCACTCAATGGGAGTTCAAAGACGAGTTCGACGCGCCTTGAATCGATGAAATTCATGCCGGCCTGAATGCCGCGTCTCGAGATGCAGAGATTGATGACGGCACCGACATAATCTTTTGGGAGCATAAAACTGGCGCGGATATAGGGTTCTTCCGCATAATCGATATTCGAGGGGTCCGGGTATTTGACCGGGTTGTCGACTTCGATGCACTCACCGTTTCGCATATAGACTTTATATTCGACACTCGGCGCGGTGAGAATGATGCTCTGATCGTATTCGCGTTCGAGACGTTCTTCGGTGATTTCGAGGTGGAGAAGTCCGAGGAAACCGCACCGGAAACCCTGTCCGAGAATGGATGAGGAGTCACGCGTATAGATGAGGGAAGCATCGTTTAGTTTGAGACGTTCCATGGAGTCGGCAAGTTCCGGGAAATCATCGGTGCTGAGCGGATAGATGGAGCTGAAGACGACGGGCTTGACTTCTTTAAAACCGGCGAGCATCTTGGAGCAGCCGCCTTCTTCAAGGGTGACAGTATCGCCGACACGAGCTTCGGAGATGGTTTTCATGCCGGTGATGATGTAACCGACTTCGCCCGCAGAAAGCTGCTGTCTCGAGACCTGTTTGAGCTGCATGACGCCAAGTTCTTCGATTTTATAGCATGCGTTTGTGGACATGAGTCGAATGCGGTCGCCGGATTTGAGCGTTCCGTTGAAGACGCGAACATAAACGATGACGCCGCGATACGGATCGTAAAGGGAGTCAAAAATGAGTGCCTGAAGTGGGGCATTGGGGTCGCCGGTCGGAGCTGGAATACGTTCGGCAATAGCCGCAAGCGTTTCGTCAATGCCGACACCTGTTTTTGCACTCGTATGAAGCGCGTCGAGCGGATCAAGGGCGAGTTCGCCTTCGATTTGTTCGTTGCACATGTCGATGTCAGCCGCCGGCAGATCGATCTTGTTGATGACAGGAATGATCTCAAGGTTGTGTTCCATGGCCATGTAGAGATTGGCAACGGTCTGAGCCTCGACGCCCTGACTGGCATCAACCAGCAGGAGTGCGCCTTCGCACGAGGCCAGTGAACGCGAGACTTCATAACTGAAATCGACGTGGCCCGGAGTGTCGATGAGGTTGAAAATCATTTCCTCACCGGAAGCCGTTTTATAAGGCAGGCAAACCGTCTGGCTTTTGATCGTAATTCCGCGTTCGCGCTCCAGTTCCATCGTGTCGAGAAGCTGGTTTCTAAACTCGCGATCGGGGACGTTGAGCGTCTTTTGAATGAGCCGGTCAGCGAGTGTTGATTTGCCGTGATCGATATGTGCAATAATGCAGAAATTGCGGATATTTTTCATGTTTCTCCATGTTTTGGTATCATACAGGGCGCAGTGCCCACAAAAAACTGCGGCGTTTTATCGAATTACCCCGAAACGCGCAATATATTTGGGGCATGGCTATTGGCCTGCGGTCAATACGCCATGCGGGAGCCGTGCGGATCACGGCTCTACTCGCCTATTGCGCAAAAGCGCAATACGGCTCGTGCTGGGCGCTATCGGCGGCGCCGATACACGCCCAGAGATAATATGAATAAAACCTTGGAGGCTACATGAGGCAAATTGTGAAAATAATCGTGCTGATGGCTTTATTTGGCTTGATTTTGGGGTGTGCGGCAGCACCGAAGTCGAAAACAAAGGCTCAGGAGACACCCAAACCCGATTTGATAAGCATGGAAGCGAATACCGCACTGGCAGCGGGATGGAATGTGACGCCGACGGGAATAAAAATGTATCAGGAAGGGCTTTCGTATTATTTCGGCGTAGATAACAGCGTCGTTCAGGACAAAGCCCATGCATTTAAGTTGTTTGAAAAGGCCGGCCTTGAGGAAAATCATCCCGATGCGGCATATATGGCCGGGGCAATACTGGCTCATCTCGATTTGGCTGATGGCGAGGCTGCTTACGTGCCAAAAGATCTCGATCGAGCATCAGAATTATTTCTCATGGCAGCCGATCAGGAGCATCCCAAGGCCATGACAGAAGCCGGACTGCTCATTCTTCAGGGGCATTACAACAATCCGTTCGTAATCGCGGATGTCGACAATCGCCGCCATGTTGAAAGTGAAAATGAATTATGTCTTCGGGCCAAAGGTTATTTTGAAAAAGGCGTGGAGGCTGGTTATCCGCGCGCGAGTTACGGACTGGGCATCATTTATGAGCAGGGCTGGTGCGTTGACAAGGATCTGTCACGAGCGCGAACGTTGTATCAGGATGCGGCCAAAGCTGGGGTTCATGATGCAAAACAGGCGTTGAAACGATTGCCGTAAAACGAAAAAAAGACGCGCCGTGAAGGCGCGTCTTTGCAATGAATGGGGTGTGTCGTGACACACGTTCGTGATTAGACGAGTTTGTGAATGATGAGACCGCTTCTGAGTTTCGGTTCAAACCATGTGGCTTTTGGCGGCATGATTTTTCCGGAATCGGCGATGTTCATGATTTGCGTCATCGTGACGGGATAAAGAGCGAGGGCCATTTTCATCTCGCCGGAGTCGACACGTCGTTTGAGTTCACCGAGACCACGAAGACCGCCGACGAAATCGATACGATTGTCTTTGCGAAGATCTTTGATGCCGAGAATTTCATCGAGAATGAGTCGGGACGAAATGCTGACATCGAGAACGCCGATGGGATCGGAGTCGTCATAGGTGCCGGCTTTTGCTTTGAGGCTGTACCATTTACCCTCTAAATAGAGAGAAAATTCGTGTAGTTCAGCGGCTCTGTATTCGTCGGAACCTTTGCAAACGACGTCAAAGTTGACGGCGAGTTTTTTGAGAAATTCATCGGCAGAAAGGCCATTGAGATCTTTGACGACGCGGTTGTAGTCGAGGATCGTGAGCTGACTGGCCTGGAAGCAGACGGCCATAAAGAAGTTGTATTCTTCGTTGCCTTTGTGATTTGGATTCTGACGGGCTTTTTCAGCGCCAACGAGAGCGGCGGCTGCACTTCTGTGATGGCCGTCGGCGATATAAAGAGACGGCATTTTGGCAAATTCATCGGTGATTGTTTTGATGTCATTGTCGTCATCGACGAGCCAGACTTTGTGCCCGAAGCCATCGATCGGAGCGATGAAATCGTATTCCGGTGTTGTGGCCGCATAACGCATAATAAGGTCATTGAGGATTTTGTTGTCGGGATAGGCAAAGAAAACAGGTTCGATATTGGCGTTGTTGACGCGAACGTGCTTCATGCGGTCTTCTTCTTTGTCAGCGCGCGTAAGTTCGTGTTTTTTAATGACGCCGTCGAGATAATCCTGCATGTGAGCGCCGACAACGAGGCCGTACTGTGTTTTGCCGTTCATGGTCTGGGCATAGATGTAATACATCTCTTTTTTGTCCTGAACGAGCCAGCCCTTGTCCTGGAACATCTGGAAGTGCTGAGCGGCACTTTCATAAACTTTAGGATCGTATTCACTGGTGCCGGGTTCGAAGTTAATTTCGGGCTTGATGATGTGATATAGCGACATTTCATTGCTGCCGGCTTCAGCACGAGCCTCGTCGGAATCAAGGACGTCGTATGGGCGGCTTTCGACGGCTTCAACGAGATTTTTCGGGGGACGGATACCTTTGAAAGGTTTAATTCTAGCCATGGATAGATCCTTATAAAAAATACCCCCCGCATGGGGCATGTGGGGGGAAGTTAGATGTAAAGAGAATGAATCAGATTATTTGTTGACCTGGAATTTGGTACAGCCATCTTTGAAGTAAGCGACGATCTGTTTTGCGGCGGCGATACCGGCATTGATGTTGGCTTCTGCAGTCTGGGCACCCATTTTTTTCGGGGTAGCGAAGAAGCGGCCGTCGAAAGCTTTGAAAGCATCAAGTGCATCGGGAGCGATATCGGTGAGATAAACGAGGTCAGTGCGTTCAGCCATGAGGGCGACGAGTTCGTCTTCGTTGATGACTTCTTTACGGGCGGTATTGACGAGGATGCCGCCTTTCTTCATGCTGCCGACGAGGTCTTTGCCAATGCTCTTTTTGGTTTCAGGAGTGGCCGGAATGTGAAGGCTGACGACATCGCACATTTTGAAGAGGTCGGCCTGTGAATCGACGACATGAACGCCAGCGGCTTCAATGACTTCTTTGGGGCAGAAAGCATCGTAAGCATAGATATCCATGCCAAAGCCTTTAGCGATACGGGCGACGTTGCGGCCGACATTACCAAAAGCGAGGATGCCGAGTTTTTTGTCGAGAAGTTCGGTACCGGCAGCGCCCGTGTAGAATTTGCGGACACCCATGACGAGCATACCGAAAACGAGTTCGGCGACGGCATTGGAGTTCTGACCTGGTGTGTTCATGACAACGACTTTGTGAGCCGTGGCAGCATCGAGGTCGACATTGTCATAGCCAGCACCAGCGCGGACACAAATTTTGAGTTGTTTTGCAGCATCAAGTACTTCGGGGGTCACTTTGTCCGAACGGATAATCATGGCATCGACATCTGCAACGGCTGCAAGAAGCTGAGCTTTATCCGTGTATTTTTCCAGAAGGACAAGTTCATGACCGGCGGCTTCAATTTCTTTGCGAATTCCATCGACGGCAACTGCTGCAAACGGTTTTTCTGTGGCAACGAGTACTTTCATTTTAACTCCTCAAATTGTGCCGTTTTGAACATGTTCTCATCTTTTTCCGGCCTATTCTGGAAAAAGAACTGCTCAAAACAAAAATACATAAAACAAAAAAGCCATGACAGGCATTTAAAACGTGGCGTCTTATATTCCGTCTAATAAGGAACGTAAACATAATTTATTATATAATAAAATAAATACATGTCATACTATTGGGGTATTGATAAGATATATATGTTTGTGTGGTTGTGTATGGGATTGTGTAGGTAAATATATGATTGCGTGTACAAAAAATGAATACAGACGCAGAAACCGGCCATATAACAAAACAAAATCGAATTGAAAAAACAGGGAAATATCTTTCGAGAGAACCTCCGAACAAAACGATATTATAAGACAGTAATAGCCGAGAGCCGGGTGTAGGATCTCGGCGATGGCAGCCTCAAATGCCTATACACCTAAGAATATTGAGGATTCCAAAGGACTCAGTCCTTTGGCGTGGGGCCGGGGCTTTTATGCGATGAACTCGATCGTTGGGCGGCGGCTCAGCCCTTTGGCGTGGGGCCGGGGCAAAGCCCCGGAAAAACAATTAATCAGACTTTCCTTAGTTAATCTTTGAGCTTTCAAGTTTCGCGGGGACGATGATTGAGACCTCTCGTGTGTCGAAGACGATGTTTGTCGTCGGGTTGATGACATCGATATAAGCCTTGAAGATTTGAGCCGTATCGGTTTGTTCGACGCAGGTGTCGTTCTGGGCGATGACCTGGAAGTGGAGCTGTGCGCCGGGGCGATCTGTGCGAGCACGACCTGGAGCGAAGTTTGTAAAGCCGTTGAAATAGGTTGAACCGTTGAGTTTGGTAGGAATGGCAACGGGGTTGCAGGATTTTTCAGGTTCCTGAGGCGGGGCGTCATACGTTGTGGCAACGAGTCTTTTAATGAAGCATGAGGTATCGACGGCCGTTTCGGCGGGGTCACGTCGGACGACAGCAGAAACATCGTATGTACCGTAAGCAACGAGTGCGCGGATGCCGTCAATGAGGGATTCATCGAGCTGATCGTCGCTGCTGATGGCGTATGAGAGCTCGCAGCTGTCGGGTCTGTCTTCGATCTCGGGGGTGTAGCCCAACCAGTCCTCATTGAACCATTCTTCGGTGGTGCTGGCATTGGGCTTGTTGTTTGTGCAGCATTTGTTTTGGCCGCACCGCCATTCGGTATCCGAGAGCCGGAAGGCGCAGGAGGGGACGATGGCATTTGTTTCAATCGACATGTGACGGAGCTGTCGCAGACGGATGGCTGCGCGGTCGAGCGTGATGATACGTGCGCCTTTTTCTTTATAAGCCTCCAGAACCTGTTTGCTGTAGTGCGCGTTTTGAACCCATTCGGTGTTGTATGCATTGCTCGAGTAATTTGTGTAGGAGCTGTCGTTGTCGTGAGAGAGTGCGTCCGTGAAATGAATGACCAGCGGGAGCGTGTTCGGTCGGAAGCCGGCGCATCCCCAGGTTCCAGCTTCGGGGTTACAATGAGTAAGTTCGCCGCTGTTATACTCGAGATTGACGACCGAGGTGCCGCCGGCTTTCCACGAAACCTGCGGCAGGCTCTTGTCATCGCCCTTGACGATTTGCCAGAGGGCCTCATAGCCCGATTCGGGGGCATCTTCACCGTCATGAAGCGAATATTTGTTGATGGCTGCCGCCACTTTTTCGGCATCGGTCGTCACAGGTGAATACAGTTCGAAAGGCATGTCATGGCATTCATTGGGGAATGTCGTGATGCTCTTATTGGTATTGACCCAGGTACCGTATCGGTTGGTTGGGAAATCGTCAAAACGTGTGACGGCAAAACCGACGTCTTCGACAGCCTCCCGGATGCCCGGAATGATGACGTCACTGACTTTGGCTTTGAGGCGCGCGATATATCCGCCCATGGTCTGAGTCGTGTCCATGTTGAAGACGACATCGAGCTTTGAAATGGCCGGTTCAAAGAGGAGGTCATCGTCTTTTTCCGGGCCTTCGTATGGGAGTTCAAAGTAGAATCCGAAGACGTCCTGAACGTTTGCTTCCGGGTCGCAGACGAGGTCTGCGGCACTCGTGATGGTGCGGCCGTCGAAGAGTTTTCCTCCATTGTGTTCGAGTGCGTAGTCTGCGGCGATGCGTTCGGCGAGGTCTGTATAGCCGTCCCCGTCGGCATCGGGGGTGTTCAGGCTGTAAATGCCGTTGTTACAAAGGATTTCGTCTTTGTCGGGGACGGCGTCGTAATCGCAGTCAAGGGACTTGTAGCAGTAGGTCGTGACATCGTTTAGCGTGAATGTGTAGGGGCCGTCGGCGGATGTTTCCATTGAATCGGGAACGGTGTCACCATCGGAGTCGAGTGAATACCTGTCGAGGATGGTGTCATTATCCGTGTCGACGAAGCCTTCAATGGCATCTGGGATGGTGTCGCCGTCTGAATCGGGGTCATTATAATCGGGTATGGTGTCGCCATCCGAGTCCCATGGGGCATCGGATGTGCCGGGTTCACATGGCGCGTCGCCGCACTTTTTTCCAATGTTCCCATTGGGGAGCAGTATGCCTTCTATTTCATCGATATCATCCGAATTGTCGTTGTCATTGTCCCAGTCGATGTAGTCGGGGATGGTATCGCCGTCTGTGTCAGTCGGTACGGAGCAAACCGCAGGTGCTTCAGGTTCATCACCAGTGTTATCGCCGCCGCCAGTGTTTTCGCTATCACCGGAGTTATCGCCGTCCCCGGTGTTATCACCATCACCAGTGTTATCACCATCACCAGTGTTATCGCCATCACCAGTGTTTTCGCTATCACCGGAGTTATCGCCGTCCCCGGTGTTATCACCATCACCAGTGTTATCGCCATCATCAGTGTTTTCGCTATCACCGGAGTTATCGCCGTCACCAGTGTTTTCGCCGTCCCCGGTGTTTTCGCCGTCCCCGGTGTTATTGCCGTCCCCGGTGTTTTCGCCGTCATCCGATTCGTCTGCTTTAGGAGCGGGTTTTGTTATTGCGCAGCCCTCAATTTTATCCGGGATGCCGTTGTTATCGGAGTCGGTGTCCAGAAAATCATAAATGTCGTCCAAATCGCTGTCGACGGGTTCGACATGGATATCGCCATTGTTCCTGCTTTCAACGGAGTCTGGAATGGTGTCGTTGTCGGAGTCGAGATCTTCGCAGTCCGGGGTTGTGTCGCCGTCGGTGTCTTTGTCGCATCGGTCGTAGAGGTTGGAAATACCGTCGCCGTCGGTGTCTGTATTTTGTTCATCGACGGTGCAGACGGCGTTGATGCATTCGCTGTATTGGCAAATCGAGTTGGAGTCGCATGGATCGCCAACGGCTGCGCTTTTGAGGCAAATTTTGTTTGGCGAGCAGATGAGGCCATCTCCGCAGACAAAGTCACCGCTGCACAGGCCACGGAAGGATGAAACTTTTGATACGCACTGGTTGTTGTTGCAGATCAAGTCCTCGCCGTTGCAGTCACTGTTTTTCGTGCATTTATTTTCATCGACGTGGTGAGCTTCTTCGCAGCTGCCATCGATGCAGACCAGGTCGCCGTTGCAGTCGGTGTCTGTGCTGCATTTATTGTTATGTGACTCGATATAGGCCTCGACTGTTGTGCAAGTGCCGTCGATGCAGACAAGACCGTCTTCGCAGTCCGCTTCGGTGCCGCAGCTCTGGCCCTGGCCGACGATCGGCAGGGGATTTGTTTTCGGGCTGTTGGAAGAATCGTCACCGCATCCTGAAACGGTTCCGGCAAAAATCGCGGCAAGAAGTGCAATATGCTGATAAGTTTTCATATATTTATCCTCTAAGGAAGGTCTGATTAAAGATTATTTACCTGTTTTTTCTGGGGCTTTATTTTCCTTCCCAGGGTTCCCATGCAGTGAGCTGCGGTTTCAGAACGAGTGAAGGAATGGTGACGGCCTTGCTATCCGGGAGAGTATAGGAGGCATCCTTCCATGTGGAGAGTCCCAGACTGGCGACGGCGGCATTGAGTTTATCGATTACCTTAGTTGAGCTCACCATGGCGACGCCTGCATCATTGAAAGTAAATTCGGCATATCCCGACAATGTTTTCGAGTTGCCCCAAACGAGTTTGTTCGGGTTGCCGTCAGCCCATGCATAGACATTGCTAATGTTCAGTAATGAAGAGCTGTCATTGTTTCCCGCCACAGCAGACCCTTTATTTGCAAGTTTAGCTGCTGAATAGAGATTACTGATAGAGGATTTGCCGTCATTTGTTTTTAAATAAGCGACTTTATAGGGATTGGTTGCGTCGACGTTATCGCTCTGAATCAGTTTGCCAAAAAGTGTACCCGTAGTTGCGTGATCTGATGTAATGGTTCCGAGATAATATGTGTTTTGAATATTCACTTCGGACATGTTTGTAACAGTGTATTTCGTTGTATTTTCTTTTGAAATAACGCAAGTGTCAGAAAAAACGACTTTTTGGTTTTGATATGATGGCTGGTATATTTTTGACTGGATACCGCCAGCAATGCCGCCTGTTGATGAACCGCTGCCTGTTTCAGTGACATTGCCAGACGAATACATATTTTTGATATTATAGGAAGTTGTGACGTTGTGATAGGTCAATTCAAGCTGACGAGTGTAAATATTAGTATTTTTGGGGCAGTTTACGGTTGCTTGAGTTCCACCGGAGGCACTGATCGCATTGAGATCGATATATCCATAGAGACCACCGATATAGCTTCCAGATCCCGTAACATTTCCGGTCGAATAACCGCCGTCAAAAGTGTAAGTCATAGTACGATCGGTTGTGGATGAGTAGTTGAAACTCTCGCCTTCCCAGAAATCTTCAAGATTAGAATTGAAATACCCAACAATTCCGCCAATATATGAGGCACCTTTAATGTTGCCTATATTATACAAATTCTTAAATGAGGCCGATAAGTTATTAGCTCTGATATTGCCAATAATGCCGCCAATGCGAGAGGCAGAACTGCTTATTGTTCCATTGTTAAGAAGCTGATCAAATGAATATTCAGCCTGTTCATTTTCTATATCTAGGTCACCAATAATACCTCCGACGCGATCGCCGTTGCTTACAATATTTCCTGTGTTTTCAACATTTTTCATTTCGAATGGGAAATTTTTATTTGCAGCTTTGCCTCGGATTAGCAACCGTCCAATGATTCCGCCGGAAAGTGAGCTGCCCTTAATCATTCCTGTATTTTTGGCATTAATTAGTGAGAGCGTATGTGCCCAGCCGGAGATTCCGCCGGATCGACCAAGCCCAGCCATGGAGGTTGATAAATTGCCGGTATTGAGTGCATTTGTGATCTTTGTTCCTTTTCCGTCTGATATATATCCGGCGATTCCTGCAAAATAGCGGTTTGGGCAGTCATCTGCATTTTGGACGCCGGTTGTGCTGTTGACGGCCATTCGAGGTGCCCAGTCGGCTTTAATGTGCCCGTGGTTGGTCAGATAGCTGTGGGCATATCCGCCGACAAGTTGTCCAAATAGTCCGCCGATGAAAGTACCACATCCCTGGGCAGCATTTTCTGCCCAGATTGTTGCATTATTGAGGGCATAATTTACGCTGTTATTTTGAATACCAGAAATACCGCCGACATAAGTGCTGCCAGAAACAGTCCCATCATTGATGACTCGCGTCAATGGAAGATAACTATAACCGGCGATACCGCCAGTGTACTGCCAGAGTCCGACAACGGTACCGTGATTTACGGAATCGGTAATGCCTTCGATTCCGGATACTGAATTCAGCTGCCCGAAAAGTCCGCCGACTGATTGAAATCCCTTGATGTAGCCATTATTAACGAGATTTTTATTTCCGGAAGCACTGAGCAAGGCATGAACGCCTGCAATGCCGCCGACGTAATACGTGGTTAAAGAGGAGACGACGCTGTCGTTGGTTAGGTTGAAAAGTGAAGTATTTGTGTCGGCATAGCCGACAATTCCTCCGAGATAGTTGGCTCTGGCCGAGATATTTTCGGATTCTGAAAGAACCTGGCCGATATTTTTTGAATCGGAGACGATGGAATAATTGGCGAGTCTGCCTGCGATGCCGCCTGTGTTGGCGACTGGGGCGGCCGTTGTATTTTCACCGATATTGACGATTTTTCCCTGATGGGTAATGCCGCTAAGTGAGGTTTTGTTGCCGTTGCCGATGACGCCGCCGATATCGCTTCCTGCCGCCGTAATATCAGTGTTGGCGTTGATTTGGGTCAGTTTGGTATTGGCTTCTGCTGTGCCGGCGAGACCGCCGATGGATTTGAGTCCCGAAACGCTTAAATTGAGGTTGATGTTGTGAATTCGTGCGCCGGAAAGTTTCCCGAAAAGGCCGCATGCTGCATCGGTTTCGGCACAATGAAGTGTCATGCGTTCTCCCTCGGCATTGGTATAACCAATGGTTTTAGGGGTATTGCCGCCTGAGGTCAGTTTGCCGATGAACGTAACGGGTTTCCAGACCGGTGTTTCGTCCGTAAGGGCTTCTGCGAGGTTGATATTGCGCATGAGGGCATAGACTGAATCGGCAGTTACTTCGAGTGATTCACCGGCTATGTCGTTGATAATATTGACAAATTCCTTCGCATTTACGATCGGTGTGGCACAATAACCGGTTTCATCGATGGAAACGTGAATGAGATCGCATGAACACTCGTCTTGTATGAATTTGTATGGATTGTCAGGGCATTTGTCGAGGCAGTCGGGAATGCCGTCACCATCCGTATCGGTATCGGCAGCGTCGCAGCCGCAGACCCCGGGAACTGTTTTTTCTTCATTGTTTGGGCAGAGGTCTTCGGTGCCGCATGCGTCTTCTGAAACCCCGCATCCGCACTTGCCCGGATTGGTTTTTTCAGGATCATCCGGACATAAGTCTTCGAGATTGAGACAGTCTGCAGTGCCGCTTTCATCCAGATCAGTATCGGGCATGGCACAGCCGCATACACCAGGGACCATTTTGTCGGGATTGTCGGGGCAGAAATCCGTTTCATAACAGGTTCCTCCATCGCAGTATTGTCCCTCGGGACATGGCTCTGTATGCAATTGTCCTTCGACGCACGAGACGAAACTGTTTTCTTCGCAGGATGGCTCGAACTCAGCCGGATCACAGGCGTTGGGGTCAATCTGTTTTTCGACACATTCGCCTTCAACACACTCCATGTCTTCGCAGTCTTTAGGGACCAACTCGCCATTGACACAGGATACGACGGCGTTTCCATTGCACTTTGGTGCGTCAGTTTCTTCGCACAGTTTCTCGGGGGGATCCACTTCTTTGTCGACACAGGTATTTTCGACGCATTCCTGATCGTCTGTGCATCTGTCACAAGGATTGATATCGACACAGGCATTTTCAACGCATTTCTGATTATCGGTGCATTCGTCACAAGGGTTGATATCGACACAGGTATTTTCGACGCATTTCTGATTATCGGTGCATTCGTCACAGGGGTTGGTATCGTCTTCGTCCTCTTTGGGAGGATTTGTCACGCACATTCTGCGCTCTTCGCTGCAAGTCGTTCCCTCGGGACAAATCGCTGATTCGCAGTAGGGGGTAGTTTCGGTTTCCTGGGGCTTGCTTTCGTCGTCTGTGCATGCCGTCATGGATAGTGCTGCGGCTGAAATGACAGCACTGATTAGCCAACGTTTTTCCATATTCAATACCTCGTGCTAATAGTCATAACAGGCAAATGATCTTGTCAGACTATCGGATAAAGTTGTCAAAAAGGTGTAATCTAAATCAGAGAAATACCTGAAAAGAACTGTGAGCAATGCAGGCTGTCCATTGCCGCTTAAATCGATGACTTTGATGAGATTGGTTTAATCGTGACGCCATATTCAGAGTTTCTCTTTGAAGATTACTCAAACAATATAGGATAGTTATTGCAGAAGGTAGATTCAAGCCGAAATATGTATGTACAGAGTGATACAATTGCTTATAATGAGTATAGGGGGTATGAGGGGAGTAAGTCGTTATTAAAGGAAATTCTGAATAATTGCTTTTTAGCCCCATCCCAAAAATGTGAAGGGTTGAAATACAGGACATGTTAAACTTTTTTAAACTTATTAAGAAAACTCTGAATAAAAATTATTAACTATTTTTCCGGGGTTCTGTCCCGGACCATGCCAAATGGTTGATCCCTTTGGAAACCGCAATGTTTTAAGTGGTATAAGCATTTGGTGCTGCCTAACCATTGATTCCTCGCTGGGGTCCCTCTTCAGTTCGCAATATGAAATCCGCTTTACCTCTTACGACTGGTGGCGCTCCGGTTCGCGCATTTTCATTTGCTCACTGGGCTCTGCGATGCCAGCCGTACACTGGACGCCTGCCTTCTCGGCCCCCCCGGTTTTCCTTATTTGTCGCCTAATTTATGTTTTATTCAGAGGTTCCTTAACAAAAATCGACATGCGAACTGTAACAAATGAATCTCGATGGCATCATATATAGTGCAGGGCAATCGGGCACTGCATTGCAGGAGGGATGATGTCGATCAGAGTTTAGGAGATTACAGGTGACCGAGTTCCCAAACATTTGAATGTTATGGATTCATCTTCTCAAATGAATTCATGAAACAACAAATGAGTGCGGAGGTAGGAACCGCCCACATAACGTAACGAAACCAACTTGAATGTCTTGACGAAGCACATTGAGTATGGCCCGTTTACGGCACCAAGCGCATTGAGAGTACGCGTTTTTGGTCAGGTGACATTTTCAAGAATGGGAAAGTCACCACCGGAGAAGTGTATTTTGTGCGCGAAGCGCGCCGGAAAACGGGCTGGCGGCGGTGGCGGGAATGGAGGGCCCTGAAGTATACGATGAAGTGTAACTTGCTGATTTTGTTTGATAAATTAAGACTTGCCAGACTGGTAATGGGTGGCCAGGTGGTGTACCCTTGGATTGCGACTGGTGAGTGGGAATATAAGTTGACATTTCATTTGCCAGCTGGCGGGGGAGATGTCCACTGGGGGGTCAGCTTTCTTGCCTTTTCTGAAACTTGACAATTTCTGCCTTAAAGCACTTTTTTCAGAGGATTCTTTGGGTTATTCTTAAATGTTTGTATATAAAATATGAATTAAAGTTAATGTTATTTACATCTTGTGTCGTAATTATTGTTATGGATATAGTTAAAGAAAATTCATAGCGTCGGCGTACAGCCGTAGAATTTGAGATGCTATGCCCCCGGTTGGGCAACACTTCGGCTTTCTGCCGAAAGCAGTTATTTTCATTACCCCTGGCCATAACAAGGATGGAAATGACTGAGATGTGTGGTTACTACTCAGGTGAGGGGGGCAAAAAATCGTTCCGATGATGACAAAAAAACTGTTCTTTTCTCCTTAAATCGGGCAAATACTGATTGCTACACGTTGTAGCGCATTTGCTTTGGTTTTGAGGAATGAAGCGCGATTAT
>JAZRVP010000153.1:0-8282 GCA_045599245.1 Myxococcota bacterium | reverse complement strand
ACCGGAGATTTGCTTACACCTTCCTTCAGATTCCACCTCGCGATGGACACCCTTGGTGTTCAGCTATATCCTTCCCACTACCGGGCGGATTCGGGACTTTCACCCGTTAGAACGTGCGCTCGCCGAGCGCACTAAAAAAAGGCCGCATTCATGCGGCCTTTCTTCGAGTCTTCTCAACCGTGATACACGCCTAAATCAGAGCTCCGGCTATCGTCGCCGTCATAAAAGCTGCGATCGATCCCGCAATCATTGCCTTGATGCCAAGGCGCGCAATATCAGAACGTCTGTTCGGCGCCATGCCGCCAATGCCACCGATTTGGATTGCTATCGACCCAAAGTTCGCAAATCCGCAAAGGGCATACGTCGATATCACGATCCCTCGATAGGACAAGGCATCCACTATTCTGGCCAAATGCAGATAGGCAACGAATTCATTCACGGCCATTTTTTCGCCCAAAAGCTGCCCCACGAGGAAACAGTCTGAAATCGGAACGCCCATCAGGAACGCAATGGGGAAGAACAACCACCCCAGTATCGTTTCCAACGAAAGAAGCGGCCAAATGCTCTTCTTCTCGAGCGTCGATACCGGTGCAGAAGCCGCGTCACTGCCCGCATTTCCTGCCGAAGCCCCTTGCTCTGCCGCACCCGAAACGCCGCCTAACACGACTTCGTACAACGCTTCTGTCGTATCAATTTTATCGCTCTGTTCTCCCGTCAGCGTCTTGAGTTTATCCTCGATTGGAATGTTCTTTAATGCCGCCAGCTGAACCAATGCACCATGTGTACACGCGATCGTATCCGACGTCGAATAGATCGAATCACACGCCGGATCGAGCTCACCACCCTCACTCACGACATAACTCGAT
Organism: Myxococcota bacterium; assembly: GCA_045599245.1. Classification (GTDB taxonomy): domain Bacteria; phylum Myxococcota_A; class Bradymonadia; order UBA4248; family UBA4248; genus UBA4248. Next base: position 7,416 of record JAZRVP010000153.1, on the reverse strand, counting down.
ACATGCTCATACGTATTCGCATTCACAACTCGACTCGGCAAGCCCAAAACATAGTTTATCAACGCGATGATGGCCACAAATGCAAGCAGCATTGCCGCAACATTCAAAGCCAGATGAAGACCTTCTCCGGCCCCGCGAGCGGCTGCATCGATGACATTGGCATCCGTTTTCGGCATATCCAGTTTCACTTTTCCCATTGTTTCCGACTCTTCAGTCTCCGGAATCATCAGTTTTGCACAAACGAGAGACGCTGGCGCACTCATAACACTCGCCGCAATCAAATGCCCCGCAATATCCGGGAAAAATGGCAGCAACATGGCCACATACGCGGCCATCGTCCCGCCGGCAACCGTCGCCATACCACCCGTCATGATTGCAAAAAGTTCCGATTCCGTCATCTTGCTGACAAACGGTTTGACGACCAGCGGTGCTTCTGTCATTCCAACAAAGATATTCGCAACCGAAGAGAGCGACTCGGATCCGGACGTTCCCATGAGTTTCACCATGAATACCGCCATGCCTTTCACGATCCACTGCATGACGCCGAGATAATATAAAACCGTCATCAATGAACTGAAGAAAATGATTGGCGGCAAAATACTCATTGCCGTATTGACCAATGGGGATTCGATCGCGCCCGTAGCATAGCTTGAGAACAAGAAGTTCGTTCCTGCCGAAGTAAATCCAAGCAAAACCGTCACAGCATCATTCAGCCAAGAGAAGATTGCCTGTCCTACGGACGTCCACAAAATGAATATGGCAAAAACAAGCTGAATGGCCATACCTACGGCGACGAGTTTCCAGATGACCTTTTTCTTGTTGTTGCTCATAAGCCAGGCAATGCCGATAAAAGCAAAAATCCCGACAATGCTCATGATTCGACTAAAAATGCTCGTCGTATCCTCGGCTTTTTTTTGCTCGATCAAAGACATTTTGCTTTTGCCGGATTCTTTTTTCGGACCGGCTTGAGCCGCATCAGCCTTGTCATTCGCGGCCGGCGCCGCGACAGGGGCTTCATTCGCTACTGGCGCCGCAACGGGTGCTTCATTCGCGACTGGCGCCGCAACGGGGGCTTCATTTGCGGCCGGCGCCGCAACGGGGGCTTCATTCGCGACCGGCGCCGCAACGGGTGCTTCATTTGCTACCGGCACCGCAACGAGGGATTCATCGGTTTGCGCCAACACCGGTGTTTCGTCTTTGACGATTGTTCCCAAAACAATCACGAATAACCCGAGAGCCATAACAAACCAGGCAATATACTTGGGAATGCCTTTAGATAAGGGGCCCTGGGATGGAGGCGATAAAAAACTCATTCACAACTCCTGACTGAGAAAAAATACAAAAAAACCCCCTCAACAGGGAGGGGGTATTTGACGAAAGTCACTTAATATTATTCTGCGGCAACCTGATTGCATTCAGCTTTTGCTGAAAGATCGGTTGAGCCGTTCATACATTTAGGATCGCTTGCGCCTGTTGGGCATGCGAGTTCGCCCTTGCAATCGCAGTTACCGGCTGCGGAGCAGTTTTCGGACAAAGCCGTATAGTTAGGACCGTTCTTTTGTTCGGAAGAAACGGAGCCTTCATTCACGAAGCAACCTTTTTTGATATATTCAGAGAGTTTGGTTTCGCAGGAGATACATTCTTCATCGACGCTGCCGTTGCAGTTATCATCGAAATTGACTTTACCGTCGCAATCATCTTTTTCGCGATATCCGGGGATATCTTCAGTTTTTGCGGGGCAAGCGCCGCCATCTTCTTCGTACTTATTCTCTCCGACTTTTTTAGCGTGTTTACGGACGCCTTTAAAGCAGGCGATGACGCCGATATTTTCAGCGGAACAGGCGCTATTATCAAAAGAGGAAACCTCACCGCCGCCCCAACAAGGCTCTGCCCAGGCGATACATTTTTTATTATCTGCGTGACAATCGGCACCTTCCGGGCAGCTTCCATCGATGCAACCGTCACCGTTATTATCCTTGCCGTCGCATCTTTCGGGGGCATCCGGATAAATTGTCGGATCATTATCATCGGGGTCTCTCGGACGCTTATCCGAAAATCCGCATTCATTCACGTATGTTTCATCAGTCACGCTTTCGAAGCCATCTTCGTCGAGATCAACGCAGTGATCAACTTCTTCTTCTCGTGTACAACGGCCTTCGATGCCTTTGGCTTTATCTGCTCCTACGCACAGGCTACCAGAAAGACAGTCTTCATTGCTTTCACATGAAAAAAGGCCTTTCATTTCAACATCGCGATCTTCTGTCGTACAACTTATTCCAATCGCCAAAAATGCTGCGCAAATTCCTGATGCCAGTATTACTTTTCTCGACAAATTCATTTCAAACCTCTTGAGCCAGCCTGGACTGAAGTTCTTTATTACCTTCCTTCTCGGTGCAATTTTTTGCGCCTATACAACGCGCTGTATTTTATCACGTTCTAGTTTTTATGGCAAGTCTCACTATTCGCCTTAACTCATTCCAAACAGCCTTTTTTTCAACCCTTCTCCCGTATCCTCTATCACTTCCGCTCCCGCTTCCTCCAAAATCTCCCGACTTCTAAACCCCCAACTCACACATACACACCGGCACCCTCCATTTCGCGCCGTCTCTATGTCCACCGGCGAATCCCCTATCATCACCACTTCCTCCGGGCTCACGCCCCACGCCTCGCACATCCGCCTTATCCCTTCTCCCGACGGCTTCAACACTCCCCCCTCTTTCACCCCGATGATCTCTTCAAACAATCCTCTTGCGAAAAATTTCTCCGTCAGCTTCTCACACCATCCCTGCGGCTTGTTCGTGTATATCCCGAGATGAATTCCACGCCGTGATGCCTCCTTCAATATCTCCTCTATCCCCGGATATATCTGCGTTTGCGGATCATCTCGACTCATCGTCTTCTGCCGGTATTCCCCCTGAAATCGACTCAATTCCTCCCCTTCCAGGCCACTCGCTTCGTGACACAAATGCCGCGCTCCATACCCGATAAAACTTATCATCTCCTCGCGGCTTCGCTCCGCCAGCCCCCAATCTCTCAACGTCTCATTGCACGACCCAATAATATCATCCAGCGTATTCAATAACGTGCCATCCATATCCCATATCAATCCACGTATTCCTTTCACTTGCTTTCACTCCTTTTTTTCCATTGCTTCGATGCCGCCTTTTCTTTTTATTTCTCGCGACATCATCTATAACAAGTCGAAACAGCCACTTTCTGTTATATTACCATTTCGCCTTTTTCTGGGCTTTTTTCTTTCCCGGAGTTTTTCTTTATGTTTCACAACAAACTCAACCTCGCCGCTGCAGCACTCGGCCTGTCTGTCGGTTTTACTTCACTCTGCACCGACGCTGTCGCTTCCCCTACCGTCACCGAAAAAAACATCGAAATCACGGTTGTCATCACATCCGACGGTTCCGCTCACGTCAGCAATCATCTCCTCTTTAACGTCCAAAATGGGCCTATGACCGCTATTTTCTTTGAAAATTCGGCCCTAACACCCTCTCACATGAAGGCTCGTTTCGACCTCGTCTCTCAAAACACTTTCTCTAAAGCCATCATTACGAACCAAGGTTCGTATTGGGATATCGAAGCCAGTCCTAAAATTCCAAACGGCGACGCCTATCTCACGCTTTCCTATGACGGAAACATGATTTCCGAAGGTTATATCGGTAAAACAAACAACCCCGACATCGGCGATCTCTTCTACTTCGACTGGGCTCCCGTTCAATGGATGACTTCCATGGAGTACCGAAAAGTCAACATCGTGCTCCCTTATCCCGTGCCTTCCGCCCAGATTTCCGATTCCCAGTTCAAAGAAATCATGGGCTATTCGAGAACCGACGGTTTCAACACAAACACCGACACGTCCGGAAAAATCTATACGGAAACAGCCCTCAATCGACGCAACAAAATCGATCTCATCGGAACAAACATCGCCGGAAAATACCTCCTAACGATGCAAATCGTTCAGGAAAACGTCCAGGCAAAAGAACCTCAACGCATTCAGTTTTATTGGCCCACTGACTTCATTCAATTCGACGCCGATGCCGTTGGAAATATGCAATCAGGCTCATCCTTGGGTGGGGACAGCATTAACGGAGGCCTTTTGGGTATTGGCGGCGTCTTTATGCTCATAATCTGCGGCTTCGGAGGATACGCCATTCTCACCAACAAAAAACGAGAAGAAGAATTCAAAAAAGCCTCTGAAATGGCGAGTACTTTTGCAGACACGTTATGGGAAGAACCGGAGCTTCAGGTCGGGTCTTTCGGGGAACCCGGAAAGATTTGTAAAGACCTTCATCCCATCGAAGTCGGACTCATTCTCGGCATGGAAATTCCACAAATCATCGGCATTATGGTTCAGGCACTTCGCGACAAAAAACTCCTCGTCGTTCAGTCCCTCGAACCTATTCGCGCGACCCCGGCACCTTCCGCTGTTTTCGACGATCCCATCGAAGAAAAATTCTCTCAAATCTTCGACGAAACCGGTGCCATTGAAGACGACAAACTCAATCAGTTCCTCGAAGACATCGTCACCGAAATCCAGAACAAAACATGGGATTGCGATCTGGACGCCACGCGAAAATACTACATGGCCATGATGTACAACAATCCCAATGAAACCAATCCCCAAAAGCTCGAACCCAAATACGTTCAGGACCGCGATTTCACGTCCCAGTACGCCACAAACACCCGGTACGACGACTATTACTGGCAAAACCGCTATTATTGGGCTCATTACTACGGATATCAATCCACCAGCTATCACTACAATCACGGTCTCAACACGACATACAACGCGACCATGCAGGGATTTATGGATTCATCGGCCTGTTTCCACGGCTGCTTCCAGCAGCCAAATCTCGACAACGTCTGTCACAGTGCCTGTCACAGTGCCTGTCACAACGCCTGCCACAGTGCCTGTCATCACGCCTGTCACAGTGCCTGCCATAGTGCTTGTCACAGTGCCTGCGTCTCCGGAGGTTCACGATGAGCAATATCTTTCAAAACGTCCCCGAAACCTTCTCCCTGGACTGGGTCGATGCCGCATGGAACGAGTTTGGCGCCCTCGTTATGCTTCGAGAAGAAGACAACGTCCTCATTCTCCCACCAAACCGCGTTTATCACGTCAATCCCACCGGTTTTCGCATCATTCGATGGCTTCAGGCCGGCAATAAAATCATCGATTTCCCCGGGCTCAAAGACAGCCGTGATCGTCAGCTCCAGGTTGACTCTTTCTTCCGAAACATCACACTCGCCATATCCAACAAGCCGCACGAGGCAAAACGCATCCCCTATACATTTGACTACACAAAACTTCCCATTCTCGGTGAAATCGCCGTCACCTATCGATGCAACAACCGATGCCGCTTCTGTTATGCCGGATGCGACGGTGCCGCAGGACGACTCGATTCCCCAGACATCGAACCCGAAAAAATCGAAAGAGTCATCGATATCTTCAAGGAAAAAGCCAAAATTCCTTTCTTTTCATTCACCGGCGGAGAGCCGCTCATGCGAAAAGATTTGGAAAGACTTATGGTTTATGCCTGCAAAAAAGACCTCAAAATTAATCTCGTGACAAACGGCTCTCTCGCTACCCCGGAACGCGCCAAATCTCTCTATGAAGCCGGCCTGAGAACCGCTCAAATCAGCCTCGAATCTCCCGTTGAAGAAATTCACGACAAGCTCTGCGGACGTCCCGGATCATGGAAACAGACCGTCGAGGGAATACAAAATCTTCGCAACGCAGGAATCACGGTCCAGACCAACACCACGTCCACACGAATGAACATCCATACCCTGCCGCAACTCCCTAAACTCAGCAAGGAACTCGGCTGCGTTCGAATGTCCGTCAACCTCTTCATTCCCACAAAACGAAGTCCTCAGGCCGATGCCCTCTTCATCCCTTACGAAGAAATCGGTCCAACCGTCGACGAAATCAGAAAAGCCGCTTTCAAGGCCGATATTGATTTCCTCTGGTACTCTCCTCTCCCGATGTGTATGTACAACACACTCGCAAAAGGCCTCGGAAATAAAAACTGTGCAGCCTGCGACGGACTCATCTCCGTCGATCCCAATGGAAACGTCCTGCCATGCTCTTCCTGGGACGAACCCGTCGGAAATCTCCTCACCGAAGACTTCGACAACGTCTGGTTTAACAACCGTGCAAAAGCCATTAAAAACAAATGCTTCGCACACTCATCCTGTCAGGGATGCCACGCCTTTACCGCATGTCAGGGAGCATGCCCTCTTTACTGGCAATATGCCGGTTACGATGAACTCAAACGCCACTCCTGGAACAAAGAAGCTTTCGATACGGAGGCTAAATCATGAATAAAACAAAAAATATCATCTGTTTGATTTGTCTCGTCCTCGGCGTGTTCCTCCAGTTCTGCCTCACGTCTTTCCCGAACTTTGGATCGATCGCAGGATCCCTCCTCATCCTCCTCGTTCCGCACTTCTTATGTTCATTCGACTATCACACGTCTTTTGACGAAAATTCGGAACAAAAAAAATGGAAAACCATCGAACCGGCTCACATTCAGGCATTCACTCAAATGCTTAATGCACCCCCAAATCGCCCAAAAATCGGCAACATTTTTTTGCGTTTCTACAACCGATGCTGCCTGAATACGATGGTCAAACTCATCTTCATCATCGGAATGAGCCTCGTCTGGATAATTCAAATTGAGGAAGAAGAATTCGATGCAAACGTCCTCAATGTCATTTGGGATATCTTCTTCATCCCCAATGCCCTCTTGAAACTCAAATACGGCGATCCCGACATCGCATTCAGCATCGCCGATCCAACCGGTGTCGCCCCCTCTCTGAGCAAAGATAAAATCTCAAACCTTCAGCTCATTCATACCCAAATCTCGCCGTTCTGCACGGCAGAATTTCAAGCCGAACTCACGCACGATTCCTATACACTCGTCACCGATCTCCGCATTCAGGCAAAATTCAGTCAGAAACTTCCCAACCTCCTGTGCGCCATGTTCTCTACCTCCATGAATTCGGTCCAGGAACGGAAATATCCCTTCTCATATTTCGTCTACGTCTTCAAAGGCACAAAGATCAAAAAAAATCACCGCCTCATTAACAGCCTCAAAGACTTAACCATTGATACCCCCTTCACCCTGGAAATCGCCCTCGGTGAAGACAAACAATCCACGGTTTTCGTCGTCACCAAATTATCCGACCCACGCCCCTATTACACCGATTCCAATGACTGCTCGGTTCTGTGCGCTCTGTTCCACAATTTCTATCAGACGTTTTTAGAGCATTTATAATCATGAGCAGCCCGTCTATCGAGTGTTTATAAGCCTCTGAAAGCCTTATAAACACTCGATACGACGGGCATTGGGTCGGGCTATCTCGATCGATACGCCCGACCATTTTTATGCATCCCACCAC
>JAZRVP010000152.1:0-16898 GCA_045599245.1 Myxococcota bacterium | reverse complement strand
GCCCATTCATGCACAAATGATAATGATTTTTTGCATTCACGCGATATTTGTCGTTACTAAGCCGGGGCTCTGCCCCAAACCCCGCTGGGGCTTTGCCCCAGACTCCACCAAAGGGCTGAGCCCTTTGGAAACCTCAATATTTTAAGTGGATAGAAACTTTTTGGGCTGCCTGACCATTATTACCCCGCCGGGGCCCCTCCTCAGTTCGCAATATGAAATGCACTTCGTTTCCCGGGCCTGTTGGTCGAGGCGTTGTGCACAACGCCTCGTCTGGCCGTTCATTTCATTTGCTCACTGGGCTCTGCGATGCCAGCCGTCCACCGGACGCCTGCCTTCTCGGCCCCCCGGCTCTCATCATTTTCTGCCTTATAAGTGCGAAATACTCTGCTCATATTTCAGAAGATTTGTGAACTACCCCAGCTGAGCTGTAACTATTTGTCGACAAACACGTTTGCCACTGCCCAGCAAATATTCGACAATGGCATGTGTTCATGCGCACTGAATAATTATTCTTCCGTTGAAGCTGTCTTGAGCATTTCCATGATGATATTCGAGAGCTGCCTACAAGTCTTCTTTCCGGTATGATAAGCCGGTTTGGCTTTGGCGGAAAGCATCACGATGAGAATGACATTCCCATCGTCCTTTTTCACTTCGGTCTTAAACTTGTAATGATTCTCCTTGATAAAGCTAATGGTTTTGTCCTCCAGCGATCTGACAAAGCCGTATCTGTCTTCGGGATAAACCATCACAAAATAGGCATAGGGATATTCAGTACACCTGACCCAATTCTTTGTGACCTGAAGCTGTGCACAGAGAAGATGCGGAATTTCCTTTTTAAGCGTGAACAGTGGTGAAACTTCCTTGACGACAGCGTGTCCAGCATTTCGAGCCAAATCGATCTTGTATTGAAAACCAAAATATGGATTGTCCGGATTTTCTTTATCAATAGGAATAACGACATCCTCATTGATCATGTGATCGGTTTCACTTGGACAGTAGATATCGACCGGCCAGTCAAACAGGCATTTGAAGATAAAATATGGGACAAAAACCAAATCGGTAAGGATCGCCCCCAATTGAGGATTGTCGACAATACAACAGATGCACATAAAAATTGCAAGGCAAACACCGACAATTCTCATCACCGTAATCAGTTTCAAAACGCCTTTGTTCCCTGCTTTGTACATCTCATGATTTGATGAACGGCACTCTTTAATCGCCGCCATGATTTCAGAATAAGGCTTAGCAACCGTTAACGTCTTTTTTTCATCACTGGATGTATAATTAGTCGCAAAAAACAAATCGGCACTATAAGAAGAGTTTGGCGAAATGAACAGCGGGGCCAAAAGGACGCACAATGATCCGAAAAAGTCCCCCCATCCGCTCGCACCCCAAAGAAACTGAAACGCCACACCGATAAGAATAACGACTATGCCGGCAATGTATTTGAAGTCCATACAAGCCCTCCTTTATCGCGCACTGCCGGAAACACAGGCACTGTGGCAGGCATCGTGACAGGCACTGTGGCAGGCACTGTGGCAGGCACTGTGACAGGCATCATGACAGGCACTGTGACAGGCTTCATGACAGGCACTGTGGCAGACATTTTCGAGATTTGGCTGCTCAAAACACCCATGGAAACAAACGGAAGACTTCATAAATGCCTGATATCCCATATCCAGATTCTGAGACAGCCCCATATTGTAGTGATAACGGTCGGTGTTATAACCGTGATAATGACGCCAATAATAACGATACTCCCACAAATCCTCGTTGCAGTCACTCGGCCTTGAGGCGTTGGGATCGGTATAATAGTTGTCATCAATGAGCCTGAACTGAAGTTCCTGCCTGGTTTTCACGACCTCCAGATTGCTGTAGAGCCCTTTTTCGTAATATTCGCGCGTGGCATTGAGATCGCAGTCCCATGTCTTTTCCTGGAGATCGGCAATAACCTTTTCGAGAAATTCGAGGAGTTTGTCCTCATTTACGGCGCCGGTTGCATCGAAAATCTGAACAAAACGTTCTTCCATCGGCGTCAGACTGGCGGAGGGAACGGGAACAGCATTGATGGGCTCAAGGGAATTGACCAGAAGTTTGTTCTGGTCGCCAAGGGCCTGAACCATAATACCGACGATATCCTGCAGTGAGAATCCGCGAATAAAACCAACTTCGATGGGGTGAAGATTTTTGACAATCTTTCCTTCTTTGACAAAAGCACCGACCTCGAGTTCCGGAGCCTCCCAGAGCTCGTCTCCGAAAGTTTTAAAGCTGATATTGTTTGCCATCCGGATGTTTTTAATATCAATTTTTCGACGTCTGATCAGAGCAAAAACGCCGCCGCCGGCGGCTGCCACAAGGAGAAACAGGGAAACACCCCGAGGAAGCTCTATCGCATCCGGATTGAACCAAAAGTCATCTTCGGATTTGAGACGAATATCCCCGGGATCGGGCAGAACATCCTTTTTAATATAGAGTTTGAGGTGGTCATTGGTCCCCGACATGACAGTAAGCGTCAGATAGTGTTTTCCATCGGCATCACGCGTTGAAAGATCGATCTGGCGAAGCGATTCAGGGATGTCCGCAAAGCGGATTTTCCCGTTGGCGCCTTCAAGCTGCGCCAATTCAACGCCGCGCTCCATTCCCATCCATTCCCTGTACTGGGCATCAGAAACGGCGGCATCGGGCATTTCAATGGGCAGCATGAGTTCGCGAATTCTGCTGTCTTCACCGGCTAAAGCCGTATCATCGGTCCATTCAAAGAAATACTCGTCGTCATGTTCGTCGGCATTGCCGATAATCCCCAAACGATAGCTGTTCCACTCATAATCATAAGAAAGAAGATAAGCCCCCGATGGAAGTTCAGCCAAATTGAGCGGCCAAATCACCCGATGGTCATCGTTGCTCTGATGTTCATTCAGACTGACCTCAATCGGCTTCCTGGATTTCTCATCCAAAAGCGAAAGATTTTTGATTTCATATTTGTCGAGGGGATCATCCGCAATCATTTGAAGGCCATCCGTGTACGGCCCATTACTGATATTGAAGTGAACCTGGTGTTTAATGTCAGCTATGCCATCGGCATGAAGAAGGTACTGCGTTTCGACACGAGAAACGTCGATGGCCGCCGGCAATTTTTTAGTCTGAATATCCGCGCCGGAGAAATCGATAAAATCCCCCGGCAAATAGAACTGAATACGCTGGGACTCTCTCGAGGAAACATTTTCCTGAACGATGGAAAGCTGGAGAAAATATTTATCATTACCGGCATCGACGCAGGCAATGTCAATTTTGTTTCTCTGATTAAGAGATTTTTCGGTTTTAATGACGGCATCGGTGGCCTGGACATTCATGTCATCGGTAGGAAGATAGCCGAGATAGGTTTTGAACAAATTTTCTTTGCTGCATTCAGCCTTATCGACCTGATGAGGCAGAGTGATGGCAACCTTTCTATACTTGAGTTCGCTTTCCCACTGCATTGGAGCCCAGTCAAAGTAAATCATCTCACCGAAGTCACCCACGGTTTTGCCAATGAAACCGTCCGTGAGCATATTGCCGTAATAAGAAAATCGCAGATAGGCCGGTCCGTTAGGAATTTTGGGTACAGCCTCGAGATCGTATTTTTTGCTTCCGACCTCAGTCAGAATAACTTCAGAGAAACTTTCCTTATCCTCGAGATCATATCGCATTTTGTCAAAGCGAGTGGGGTTTAATGCCATATTCTCAATGATCAGGGCAGTCATGGGGCCGTCGGAAACATGAAATTTGACCGTGTTCACGACGACAGTTTCACCTAAATTATTGAAAGTCAGTTCAATATCGACGGCTTCCTGAGTTGCGGTCACGGCCTCGGCCTGAACGCACACACCCGAATATCCGATAACACCTGCCAGAAAAAAGCCCCACTGTGTCAATCTGTTCATAATCTGCCCAACAATATTTTTGAGAAAACGAAATGTCCCGTAAAGCCAAACAAAGCCTTCACTCGAATTGCCGTCGAATGAACCGAAACGGTATCAAAGCATCAGCGAATGTGATAGGAAACTTTTAATAATATCATATCATTTAAAAGAAAAGCAAGAGAAACAGCTGGGTGTATTGACAAAACAGTTACTATTCAGACGGGGCTCTGCCCCGACCCTCGCGGGGGCTTTGCCCCAGACTCCACCAAAGGACTGAGTCCTTTGGAAACCTCAATTTTTTAGGTGGTATTATTTTTTGGGGCTAATCAACCATTATTACCTCGCGGGAGCCCCACCACCCGGCTCTCATCATTTTCTGCCTTATAATTGCGAAATAATCCGTCTTTCGCCAATCTATGGTCATATTTCTGAAGATTTATGAATCAACCTCGGCTGAGCAAGTAACGGCAAAACCAATAACCTGACCCAACACGAGGCGTTCTGCACAAAGCGCAATAGACGCGTTCTTCATTATATAAACACAAGTCAATATATTATATAAAATTATATAATATATTATAATCAATCGGAATAAACAGGATAATCAATCCACAGAACCGCAATTCATGACGATTTTTGACATCAAAAAGGAATCGAAATGGACAAAAAAACCGCCCTGCCGGGCGGCTGAAATTAACACAAAGTGTGATTATTTAATGGTGATGTTATCAATAATCAAGTTACCTGCTCCAACACCATAAGCATAAATTGTAAGCGACGTTGTACCAGTAGGAATATCGGCACTCTTAGTTGCAGTTTCAGGCCAGGCACCAGAAGCTTTGGCTTCGGAATGATCAATCAATTTATTATCACCAGCCATTACGACCATGTGACCACCGGCTTCTGTCGCTGTAACGGAAATATTGGAAGCATTTTCCAAACCATTAATTACGAGGTACGAATTAGTATCAGTCGTCAACGCTTCTTCAGTTGCCCAACCTTTGTCAACAGATTTTCCACCAATAATAAGAGCTTTCACAGAGGAACCGTCAGCAGACTGACCTTTTTTAATATTAAAATCAGTTCCCTCTTTTGCAACGAAACGCAATGAAGCAGATGTTAATGAGCCTCCATTGGGAGCCATACCAGCTTCAGAGGTAAGTTTTGTATTCATGTCACTGGCGGAGAAATCGTTCCAAACAGCAAGAATTTCAGAAGAAGCTGCGACGGAATAAGAAACTGTCGAGCCTTCCAATTTATTAGCCTCACCTGATGCTTTGGCAGGTTTTCCTTCGGCCAGCGGACAAACAACAGCGCCATTATCACCGACTTTGACAGCAATATAACAAACATATTCGCCAGCAGTCAGCTTAGAAAGATCAGCCGTCAAATCGACACTTCCATCAGCAGCTTCAACAAGGGTTGCACCCACAACATCAGCATCAATTGTTGCCGAAGAACTTGAGCAAACGATACCAGCTTTAACTGCTTTAGAAGCGTCGCTTGTCATTAATGTATAGGTAACTTTTGCTGTTGCAGAAGACTCCGAAATTGCGAGGTTAGAACCACATTTTGCAACTCCATTTACCCCATCAACGACTTCACCAGCTTCATGGCAATCACCTTTGCTATAGCCATCACATTTTGCATTGCAACCAGGCTTACCTTCAGCCCCCATATTGGCATTGGAACAAGTTGCGGCAGCTTCATCAGCAAATTTCACGACACCGTCAACGGTATCACAGAATTCACCTTCATCAAGAACATTATTGCCGCACGGATCGTCCAAGCGTTTGCAGGACCCTTCTGCCAAAGTTTTGCAAGTATTACCACAGCTCGGTGTACCGGAAACATTATCAGCAGAAACTTCGATGCTATTTTCTTTGTAATAATCTACACAGGAGCCATATCCCTCTTTGAATGAAACAACGCCATCCTTATTGTCACAGACTTCATCGTCATCTACAGTGCCATCATTGCATTTTTCAGATTCAGTAATATCTTCTTCACAAACAGGAGTTTCAGCTTTGTTATAGTGATAACCTGTTTCGCATTTACAAGTATCACCATCGGCGACTTCATGTTCACCCTTGCATTTTTCATCGCCGCCTTCTTCATCAACGACGCAGGCAGCATCTGCATTTTCGCCGGCTTTATAGCCAGTATCGCAGACACATTCGCACTTATCGCTGTCGAGTTTTTTGTGATCGTCTGCCTTGCATTCGAGTGTGCACTCTTCGCCGCCTTTATCTTCGACGCATTCGCATTTGTCTTTGTCTAATTTTTTGCCATCGGTGCAGTCACTTTCGGCTTTTTCGCATGTAGAGGCTTGTTTAGGATCGCATTTGCAATCTTTTTCATTCCAGGTCTGTTCGTCAGTACATGAAGCAGCCGTCAATTCGCACTTAGTCTCTTCTTTTTTACCTTTATCATCATCGTCATCAGAGCAAGCAATGGTGCTGAAACCAAGACCAGTGAGAAGAGCTGCTGCCAAAACAAAACGCTTATCAAACTTCATAATTTTCCTCCGAAAAGAAGCGGGCGAACCTGCCCAAAACAAAAAAGTGGAAAATCCACTCGGTACGATTGCGCTCTATAATGAAAAACATGAATCAAAACAATTTTTTAATGTATCAAAAAGGACAAAATTCCTAATATTTCAGCACATTCAACCACATAAAACCACATGTAACACACGAATTTTATTCTTAAATATCAAAATGTTACATCAAACAATGAATAATCATTGTGATTACAAACAGGATAAAATATTTTTAACAGAGCCATATCCAACTATATGACATTTTTGTCATATAACATTTAAGATAGAAGTGAAGCCACCTTCAAAACCAGTACCATCACGATGAAATTGACTTCAATAAAACCATTGATTTATGCGGCAAAGAGCGAGCCGCTTAATTACACCTCGATTAAATTCAGACACACACCGACAATATCACGTCACAGAATGCGTAAGGACTGGACACGATTTTTCCCCAAGGTAAAGTTTACTATTCAGCCAGGACTCTGCCCCTGTCCTCAGTTCGCAATATGAAATGCACTTCGTTTCAAGAGCCAGCCTCACCCCATTGTCACTACGTGACGTTCCCCTCTACGCTATGGCGTGGAGAATTTAAGGTAACATTTTATTTGCTCACCGGGATCTGCGATGCCAGCCGTCCACCGGACGCCTGCCTTCCCCCCCACCCGGCTTTCCTTATATGTTGCCTTAAAATATCGTTTTGTTCAGAGGTTCCTTACCCCTGGCTGGATTGTAACAAGGTAAAATTAATCGAAGTCAATCCTGTTTGACAGAACGTGCATGAATTGATTAGAATGCTTTGGTTTTATTTTGTGCACTAGGGAGTCTTTTCTTGGATTATCAGCGTATTTCAGAACAATCAGAAGGCATCAGCCTGGGCGATAGTGTGAAAGTCGGGGACATCCTGGACGATCGCTATGAGCTGAAAGAACTGGTTGGTCGAGGAGGATGCGGCCTCGTATTTCGCGCGACGGATATCAATCTTCAACGCGATGTAGCGGTCAAAGTTCTCTCCGGTGAGGGCCTCAACGAAAAAGACACGTTGCACAAATTTGAGCAGGAAGGACAAATTTTAAGACGTCTTCATGCGCAGAATACCGTCTTTTTCTACGACTATGGCGAAACGAAGCATCATTTGCCCTACATTGCGATGGAATTTGTCGCGGGAACACAGCTCAAAGATGCCCTGAAACAAGAAGGAAAACTGTCGCCCAAACGCACTGTTTCAATTCTCGTTCAGATATTTTCGGCACTTGCTGAAGCCCATGGCTACGGGTTCGTGCACAGAGATTTAAAGCCCGGCAACATCATGCTGTGCCAAAGGCCGGGATTTCCGGATGATTTCGTCAAGGTCCTGGACTTCGGCATTGCCAAAATCATGTCGGAAGACGAAAGCATCGACTTGAACAAAGGCGATATGGCGGGAACGCCCAAGTATATGCCGCCGGAGCAGTTCAAAAATGAACCGCTCACACCCAAAGCAGATCTGTATTCGATGGGTTGTATCGCGTATGAAATGCTCACAGGGGTGGCTCCGTTTGATGGCGAGACGCTGCATGTCACGGTGGCCAAACAGCTGTTCATGACGCCAAAAAGCCTTGATGAAAGCCTTGATATTTATCCCAATCTCGAAGCCGTCGTCTTCAAATTGCTGGAGAAAGACCCGGACAACCGATTTGAGTCGGCGCAAACAGTCATTGATATGCTCGAGCATTGGAATGAACCGTCTCTCGTGCCGGAACTAAAGAATTGCCGCACCAAAGGCGACGACAATCCTGAGAGTTCATTTTCAGACAATGACCAGGCCGTTGCCTCGCTGAATTTAAAACTGATACCGCCGTCCTGTCCTACAGTACCGCTCATTGAAACACCTTCCGGCCTGCTCAAGACATCACCCCAGATCACTAAACCGGCGGCCACGTCGCAATCCACGACCTCCAGACCACACGACACACACAAAAACACATCCAAACTTGTCGTCATTATTGCCGTTTCTTTTGTAATAGCAGCAACCATCATTACCCTCATCTTTTCCCTTGCCCTAAAAAAACATCCGACGTCAGCAACAAAAGATAATATTGAAGCAGCAGAAACATCGGCAAATGCCCCATCCTCCAAGCATCGTCATATTGACTATATCCTTATCGATACAGCCGTACCGTTCATGGTATCATCATATTTTGACGCATTTGCCTATGGACTTCAGGATGTTGAAACGCTCAAGACACTCAATGCAACGGAAGATGACCTAGACCTCGAACGGGAAGAAATCAAGCCGCAGGACAGCATTCAAGCTGCCGCCAATTCAGAATCTGAAGCGGCTGCAGACGAACAAGCAGAGACTACGTCAGAAACTCAGGAAGAAACTTCAACAGCCCCCCTGGATGACAAAGATATCGAGGATCAGCTTGAATTCGTCTTTGATGAAGATGATAGCGAACCTCTTGAGACAGAAGACGCACCTAAGACCGAAACGCCCAGGCACAAGCATCGTCATACATCAAACAAAGACAAAAAGGCGAAAACAGCCCGCGCCGCCAAAGAGGACGAAAAAGACGAGAAATCAGCGCCTGTCGCCCAAACACCTAAAGCCTTTGAACTCTTTTCATTTACTCTGCACTACTCGCCGCAAAATGCAAAAGTTGGTTTCGTCAACGCCTTTGGTCAATGCAATAAAGGCACCTGCAAAGTCAGGACAAATTCAGAAACCTCCCCGGCTCGCATTGTCGTTGGTGCCAAAGGCTACAAAAATAAGAGCATCATCCTGACAAAAAAGATTACCGAAACCACGATTGAGCTCGAACGCGATTACTAACATCAAACATAAATTGGATTTGATATGATTTTAGACATTATCCTCATTGGAGCGGTTATTGTCTGGGCTGTTTACGGTTATCGAAAAGGCTTTATCAGGCAGGCATTCGCGCTTGGAGGTATTTTGGTCGTGATGTTTGCATCAGCCCCCGTGGCAGAAGTCATGCAAAACATTCTCACCAATGAATTTAATATTGCCATAGCCCATCGCTATATTCAGATTGGCCTTCTGTTCGCCTCAGCCTGCATTCTCTACATTCTCGTACATCTCATTGGATGTTTTATATACAATACATTCATCAAGGATATCTCATTTGCAGAATCCACTAATCACGTTCTGGGCTCAGTGCTTGGAATTATTGCATCAACCCTTTCCATTTATTTTATCCTTTGTCTGTTTGCATTTGGTCAGAATAAAGTTGAGGAATATACGCCGGCCGTTCAGAAGTTTTTAAATGCCAGCACGGCGTATCGAATTGCGGATCACAACAACGTTATTCTGCAATTTGATTTTGCGAATGCCCTGAATCTTCCAGAACTCAATGAACTCAATCAGACCATCAAACCGTCTCAAAGCGAAGAAAAGACCTCGAAATGACACGTTTTTTTCCATATTTGTTATTGTTTATCATCCCCTTGACGGTTCTTTCCTGCCAAAAAGCTCCGGCCGACCCCCGACCAGAACCGGCCCCCAAAACAGCCCCGACCGCAACAGTGCCGACGCCTGCCGAAAGCGCAGCCGCAACGAAAGAAAACACGCTTGAGCTCATGGACGCCGTCACAGAAGAAGAAAAAGCGACCATAAAAGCGATTTTCCTTGAATTCAAAACAGCCGTTTTGAGCTATCAGGGCTCAAAAGCCGCGTCCATGATTGCCGCCCCCTCGCTTCAATATTATCAAAACCTGCTCGTTGCAGTCAAAACGGCCAATCAGCATCCGGAAGATTACCAAATCATGGAACAGAGGCTTTCGCCCACCATGCGGACGACAGCCCGACTCATCCAATCCAGACTTTCTGCAGACTTTGTCGAAACGACCACACCGGAAAAGCTCTATGAAGTTGCCTTCAATCAAGGCTGGATTGGCTATAAAACCTTTTCGACCGCTTCAATTGACTTCTTTCGTCCAATCAACAAGGGTAGCGACCGATACATTGCAGCCAATTTTTACCATGCCGGCACCGTGAAAGACGATCTCGTTCTCCAAATCGGCTTTATTTATGCGGACGGCCAATGGAAAATCGATCTCGTCCCGATTTTTGTCGCGATTGAAGACAAGGTCAATGATTGGGCGGAAAAAAACTCCATCGACGTCGAAGAAAGCATCAAAAAGACCGTCGAAACCACTCAAGGAGCTCTGACTCCGGAAAACTGGTCTCCATTTGTTGAAAAAAAGCACGGCTTTTCAGTCAAATTTCCCCAATCACCTCTATTTGCCGAGGACGGAGACTGGTACATCTTCACCTCAATGCACCATTTATATGGACAATTTGATGTCCGTCTAAAGTATTATGCCGAGCAAGAGCCAAATCCGCATCGCGAGGATGCCCTTCGCAAGACGGAAATCATGACATTTCTCCATCAGGTTGGAGCATCATCCCCCCGGTGTTCTCCACACAATTTGAAAGAAAATTATTTGGTTCAATGCGAGTATCTCGTTCCGAAACATGAAGCCCAGGGACGCTGCGTTTGGATTTTTAC
The DNA here is from genome assembly GCA_045599245.1 of Myxococcota bacterium. Lineage (GTDB taxonomy): Bacteria > Myxococcota_A > Bradymonadia > UBA4248 > UBA4248 > UBA4248. The sequence continues at coordinate 5,943 of JAZRVP010000152.1, read as the reverse complement.
GAAAGACAGAATGTATCAGCTGTTTAATCAGGCCAGAACAAACCAATACGATGCAGATGCCGCAGCCACATTTTTTGAAAGTTTTTCATTTGGCAATGCGACCTAAATTCACCCAGAAATTCACCGAGAAGTGCAGCGAGTAATCTACTCACTGCCACATAAACCAACGATATGAACGATGGGAATTCCCTCGTGATGCAAATAGTTTTCACCACTAAATCCAAGTCATTTTTTTTATGACTTGACCAGCTCAAAGACGTGATTAGTATCACAACTCGTTTTGCAGGCCCTCGTCATGGAGGGCTTTAACTTGTTTTTTCCCAATTCCCGAAAGGATCCCATCATGTCAGATCAGAATACTCAGGACACTGCCCAAAACATCCCCGTCAATTCAGAAGATACGAACACCACAGCGGCGGATACCAATGGCACAGAGAATGAAGCCGTCATCGAACCCGAAATCATGACAGACGAAGAAATAGCCGCCCAAGAAGCAGAAGAAGCCAGTCAGAAAGCCGATGACGCAGCCCAAGCCCCTGAAGAATCTGTTCAGCCAGCAGAAGACGCAGACGCCCCCAAAGAGCCCGACTGGAAAGACTCCTATATCAGACTGCTGGCCGATTTTGAGAACTATAGAAAACGCACCTCGAAGGAACAGGATGACATTCGCAAACGCGAAAGAGAACGCGTCATTAACGCATGGCTGGATGTCTACGACAATGCCGAAAGAGCCCTCGCGGCACTTCCCGAAAAAGAAGGCCCCTGGTACGAAGGATTTTCCTCACTCATTCAGCAGATGGATAAATGTTTGGCTGCTTTCAATATCAAACCAGCCGATGATTTGGGCCAGAAATTCGATCTCAAACGCCATGAAGTCATTGCGACTCTACCCAACCCGGCCATGGAAAATAATACCATCATGCACGTCGAAAGACGCGGCTTTGTGTATGAAAACGGCGATGTCGCACGTATAGCACGTGTCATCGTCGTCAAAAATCCATCCTGACTGCTCCGGCTTCTCCACAGCCTTATCACATGGATAATGATTCATCTCCTCCATAAAAATCCCAAAGTACTTACGGTGGAAGATGTCATTGCCAAAGACAAGGCAGAACATTCCGACAAAGAGCAGGACAGTTCAACTCCATAACAAGAAGCCGGCAAAAGCCGGCTCTTTTTTTCCTGCATTCATGCAGAATTGAAGAGAGGTACACTATGAGTGTCGATTATAAAGATTATTATAAAATTCTGGATGTCGATCGATCAGCCTCTGCTGACGATATTCAAAAAGCCTACAAAAAACTTGCCCGAAAATATCATCCGGATCTCAATCCCGGAGACAAAGCCGCCGAAGAAAAATTCAAGGATATCGGCGAAGCCTATGAAGTGCTCAAAGATCCGCAAAAGCGATCACAGTACGATGCCTTTGGTTCGAACTGGAAACACGGTCAGACCATACCCCCAGGCTGGGGAGGATTTGATTTTGGCGGCGGTGGCGGCCAAAATGTTCATTTCAACGTCGGCGGAATGGGAGGAATGAGCGATTTCTTCAATGCCCTGTTCGGCGGTATGGGCGGAATGGGAGGCCAGGGATTTGGCGGAATGGGAGGTTCCGGCCGCCAGTCTCATTCACAATCCTCTGAAGCCCCCATCGTCGATCTCAATCTCACCATCGCCGAACTTCTCGATTCGACACCAAAATCCATCACAATCACACAAAATCTCCAATCACGATCCATCAAAGTCAATATCCCCAAAGGCGCAAAAGACAAAACCGTCTTCAAACTCAAAGGACAGGCAATGGATGGAGGCGATCTCAGAATCCGTGTCAATGTCCAGGACCCCGACTGCCGAACCGATGAATTCGATATCATTCAAAAGCTCAAAATCACGCCCTGGGAAGCAGCATTGGGCACCCAGCTCGAATGCACCACGATTGCCGGAAATGTCAAACTGACCATTCCCCCCTGCGTCCAGAGTGGACAAAAGCTTCGTCTTCCAGACAAAGGCCTTTTCAAAAAAGACGGCCGAGGCGATCTCCTGATGGAAATCATGATCTGCACACCCAAGCCTCTTTCCAGAAAAGAAAAATCTCTCTTCGAAGAACTCGCCAAACATTCTTCCTTTAATCCAAGAGAAAACGCATAAAAAAACACCCCTAAGGTTGGTGTCCAACTTTAGGGGTGCAGTTCAGCCTTCAAGGCTCCGGGCTTATCAGTCTGTTTCTGACACCTGTTTATTTGCTCACGCACGCACCGTTCATGCAAATATCACCTTCATTCGGGCACTCGCAGCTCAAACGGCACTGTGCGCACATATTTGAAAGACAAAGCATTCCGTCTCCGCAATCCGCATCAACTCTGCATTCGACATCATCTTCGCATTTGTTCGATGCATTACAAATCTGTCCGTCCGGACATTCACTGTCGGCCAAACATTCCGGACGAGCTATACAAGCACCATCCATACAAATCTGACCTTCGGAACAGTTGCTGTCAATGGCACAGGCTCCGGGAAGGAGACAGGCACCATCCACACACAGACCGCTTTCGCAATCCGAACTGAAAACACATTCAACTTCTTTAGACGTGTCACAGACATCCGTCTGACATGGAATGCATCGTCCTTCCGTACAAATCATGTCGCCGCTGCAGTCACTGTTCACGCGGCATTCAGGTTCCGGATCAACAACCGGATTCGGGTTAACGTTGGGATCCGGTCTTGCGACGCTCTTGCAAATCCCCAATATACACGCCTCTCCAACCGGGCAGTCGCTGTCAATTGCGCAGACACTTGTGTAATCTTCTGCAGGATTGTCCTGACAGCTTGAGCATGAATTCTGGCACCCGTTGTCACAACCACTCTGGCAGCTATTATCCGATGAACCACAGCTGCTGCAGCCACCATCACAATCTCTGTGTCCAACTTCCCAGCTGTGACCACTATCCCAGCCATAATCGCCTTCACACCTCCACTCACCGCGCCAATCATCATACCAGCAGTTGTGATCGACCCAGACATCTGCGTGCCATGTATAACTATCGTGATAATAATAATCATCACAATAATCATCACAATATCCATCATCACAACACATATCCCAGCATCCGTTCATGCCGAGAGAAAACATAGCCAACAAGCCTGCGAAGAATAGTTTTTTCATATCATAACTCCTTATGAAAAATGTTGTGTTTAACCATTATGAATGGCTTTGATTTTGGCAGAACGGATTAAAGCACGATGTATGCCAAAACAATTTTCGGCCATACATTCCACGTTTTAAAAATATACATTCATTTGTACCAAATCGCGCTAATGGCGCGAAAAATGGGACAAAATATGACGGATGCTTCATTCACATTTTTTTCACGAAGCATCCATCCATCCTAACCATAAGGATAATTCAAAACCCTGTTATTCTGCGCCTTTTCGAGCCAGAAAACGCAGACAGACCTCCCTGTCGTCGAAATGAATCTTTTCGGTGCCAAGGATCTGATAATCCTCATGACCTTTGCCGATCACGATGACCACATCCTCAGGCAAAGCCTTATTTATTGCGGCTGAAATGGCATTTTCTCTGTCTATATCGATGAATAATCCACTTCGCTTAGATATGCCATCGACGATATCATCCACGATTTTTTGTGGATTTTCGGTTCTCGGATTGTCACTCGTGACATAGACAAAATCCCCGTAATTTTGAGCGATTTTTCCCATCATTGGGCGCTTTGAAGCGTCTCTGTCGCCGCCGGCACCGAAGACGACATGGAGTTTTCCCACGGCCTCACCGGCCCTTGATTTCATGCATTCTCGAACGGCCAAAAGCGCATTTTCCATGGCCTCAGGCGTGTGCGCAAAATCAACGATGACGAGCGGACTGGCACAAACGCACTCCATTCGTCCGGGTATCTGCTGAATTCTGGCCAAAGCATCCGCCAATTCATCCAAATCGAACCCAATTCCGGACATTGCCGTCATAGCACCGGCCGCATTGGCCAGATTGTATTCACCGACAAGCGGAAGCTCTGTATGACACACATGTCCCACATCATTTTCGATTGTCAGTTTCCAGCGCCCGTTTGCCCAGCATTTTTCAGTAATGACAATCGAAGCCTTGTTTCCGAGAGCAGAAAAAGAAGCCACACGGCCGCCCCAATTTTCCGGACAGGCCTGCCGAATATGAGAAACGACCTCTTCGTCATCGGCATTCATGACTGCAATGGGCGATTTTCCGGCGCGCCGGCTCTCAACAAGATAATGATCGAAAAGTCTCTGTTTGGCCAGGGCATAAGCCTCGCGCGTCTTGTGAAAGTCGAGATGATCCGTCCCGAGATTGTTCCAGATAGCGGCATCAAACGCGACGCCATCGACGCGCCCCTGCATAATTCCGTGGCTGGAAACCTCCATGACAACGAGATCACATCCGGCCTGAGCCATCCCGTCCATCAGGCGATAAAGCTTGAGAATGCCCGGGGTCGTATTGGCCGAAGGCTCCTCATACCCAGGATAACGATGAGAAATCGTGCCGAGAACGCCGACGCGAAGCCCCATGGCTTTAGCGAGGCTTTCGATGAGATAGGTGGTGGTCGTCTTTCCGTTGGTTCCCGTCACTGCAATGACTTTCATCTTGAGCGAGGGCTGTCCATAGAAGCATTCGGCAAGTTTCCGGAGCTGTAAATGGGGCTGCGAAAGACGAATGATTGGAACGGGAACGGAAATGTCGATATCGTAATCCATCACAATGGCGGCAGCCCCGGCCTGAACCGCTCGGTCGCAAAATGCGCGTATCTGCTCATCTTTAAGAGGCGCCGCTCCCTGTCGAAGCACAAAAATATCGCCCGGCTGTATCTCGCGAGTGTCGTCCACCATGTTGGCAGGCGCGCCCAAATCGCCTTCCCAAACAGCCCCCATTGCCCTCAATCCGGCTTCAAAATTATCTCTGTTCAAAATGACCTCCGTATGGCCCAATTGCCGTTATTCTATTAAATACCGCCTTTGTTTCTGCCGCAACTTTTGCCCGTCCTGATTATTTTTGGGGGCCGCTATTGCGAAGCAATACGCGTCCCTTTGTTCCGGCTATTCGCGAATGCGAATACGCCGGAACGCGATGATATTTCGGCGCCCAAAGGCGCCCCACACCAAAACCGGCCGGGCGTATCGGCAGCGCCGATAGCCTGGCCCATGGCAGGGCGTATTTTGCGAACGCAAAATAGCCATGCCCCCGAAGAATAAAAAAAGGTCTGGAAAATGAAAACATTTGCGTCTAGTAACACCATCCCGTTCACAACACGATCGGGATCAATAATTAGAAGGGAGAGTTTTCATGCGTCGTTTCGGACTATGTATTCTAGTTGCACTGAGTTTTTGCGCATTTTCCGGCTGTGAAGAAGATACCACCAAACCCGTCGATATCCTTCCCATGCCTTCAATAAAAGCGGGCCTGAATACAGAACCGTCACTTCTCACGCTTAACGAAAGCGGCCTGCTCCAAAAAGTGACCGTCAGACTGAGCAAACAGCCGATGATGGATGTGACGATCAGAGCCACGATATCCGACGCCACCGAACTGAGGCTTCTGTCAGCCGAAGGCACTCTCAATGCGGCCACATGGAATGCCGGATATGCGTTCTACGTTCAGCCCATCGATGACGGCATCCGCGACAATGTTCAGTTTGTGAACCTGACATTTACGGCCTCCAGTGCCGACCCCGAATGGAATGCCACTGCACCGGTCACCATTCAGGTTTACGTCCTCGACGACGGAACCATCGCCACCGAACAGGAAATCGACTGCAACGTCACGCCAAATGCCCTGGCCTGCCAGCAGCCCGTCGACTGCGCCATTTATCCCACCGATCCGTCATGTCCTCAAATCGTTGACTGCAATGTCACGCCAAATGATCCGGCATGTCAGCACGAGGTCGACTGCAATGTCACGCCAAA
>JAZRVP010000151.1:0-23240 GCA_045599245.1 Myxococcota bacterium | reverse complement strand
TTCGACATTGAATGAAGAATTGTGTTATAGTGCCCCATGGTTCGGATCTCCTTGCTACATGGTGTTTTCGTCGACTTCCTTATAGCATATTTAGAAATCCGAACCAGCTATTCTACGCAATTTTTGTGGGACAGCAGTGATGATGTACCAAAAGAATGATCCCGTTGTTTTTTGATTCAGGAGCTGTTTGAAGCAGCTCTGATAAAATGCATGACCAGTCAATGGCTTGTAAATTCAGGCAGTTAAAGGATGAATTTCTTTCAAATGCTCACCAATTTTCTCAATGTCCGCATCTGTTCACCAATGCTTTGTTTTTGACAAAACGGTGATTATGGCGAGCATTGAGGTGTGACACAGTTACTACTCACCAGGGCTCTGCCCCGAACCCCGCTGGGGCTTTGCCCCTGTCCTCAGTTCGCAATATGAAATGAACTTCGTTTCCCGAGCCTGTCGGCTCTCCAACTCGTTCATTTCATTTGCTCACTGGGCTCTGTGGTTTTCGCCATTCACTGGATGGCGAAAATCCTCGCCCCCCCGCCAAAGGACTGAGTCCTTTGGAATCCTCAATATTTTTAGATGGTATAAGCCTTTTGGGCTGCCTATCCTTTGTTCCTCGCCGGGGCCCCACCCCCGGCTCTCATCATTTTCTGCCTAAAAATTGTGAAATACTCTGCCATATTCAGTAGATATGTGAATTACCCTGGGTGAGTAGTAACGTGCCCCATCTTAAAACTAATTCTATCAAAAGCAGAAAACCTGTGTTAAGAAGTATTATGGTTTCAATTTGCCAAAATCAAAACAGGTATTGCTGAACTGATTACCGCATATTTGGAAATCTGAACGCTATTCTGCAATTCAGCCGCAGTGCGTTAAATTGTATTTCACAAATACATGGCATTATTCATCAATATCATTCAAACAATATAAAGGAATGTTATGAAAAAAGAGTATCTGATTGCCCTTATCTGCAGCCTGATGCTTTCTGGCTGTGGCGATGACACAGTGATTGCCCTGAAATGTTCACAGGATTCGGCATGCGACAGCGGAAAATGCCTGAGCAATGGTCAATGCGCCAAAGTCGCTAAAAAAGGCGAAAAATGCAGCGACGAAGTCGTATGTGCTCAAGATCTGGTCTGCAAAAAAGGCGTCTGCAAAGAGGCCTCCACGGACCCGGATGACGGCTGCCAAAACGATAATGACTGTGACGGCAACAAAGTATGTGTCAAAAACGAATGCACTGAAATCAAAATTCTCAATGAAGGCGATGCGTGCCAGGCAGACGATAAAACGGCCAAATGTTCAGATGGTTTGAGCTGCAATGACGGTAAATGTGCAGCCCTGAAACCCGCCGAAAGCTGCCAAACTGACGCCGATTGCGCCAACAATTCTGATGGATACACGACATGTTTGGAGAGCAGCGTTTGCGGTGCCATTCACCTCAAAGGCGAAACCTGCAACAGTACCCTCGATTTGTGTGATGCCACGTTGGAATGCAGTAAAAACGTCTGTATTCAACGCGCAAATAACGGCGAAAATTGTTCAGAAGATGAATGGGTATTTTGCGCATCAAATTTATCCTGCATCGACGGCATTTGCGAAACGACCAAAACGACAGAAGATCAGGCTGAAGATCCAGGCCCCACTCCTGAAGCCGATCCCGTGACCGATGACAAAGATATTCTTTCCGGCATTTCCCTGCCCTCAAAAAAGCCCATCACCGATCCGTGTGCCAAATGTACAATCGATCAGCAATGCGAAAACGGTGTATGTGTCAACAAAGCAAATTATTACGTCTCCACAACGAATTTATTTACGGATGAAAAAGGCGGAACGACCACCATTCCGCTCTATTTGCCGGCTTACCCCGAAAGTGATGTCAAAGCCGAATGCTGGATTTTGTCCGAAAGTCCCTATCCGGAAGCCTCCGTTGACTGTTCAGATATTCTGATTCCAGAAGGCGATCACGTCGAATTTTCGCCCGGCCTTGTCATCAATACCCACTCCTACCCCATCACCATTAAGGGACTCCCCGACAGCATTGATGATGGCACTCAAAAGTTTTATCTGATGATTAAAACCTTAGCCGGGGATTCTCGATACAACAACGTCATTCATTCCCCCATCCTGCTGATGAACGTAAATGTCGATACTGCCGGTGTCATTGTCAAAGCCGACAAGAACCTTTTGACCGACGAAAATGGCGGGAAAGCGACTTATACACTCGCGCTTCAAAGCAAGCCGGTTGCACCAGTCAGACTCAAACTTCGTTCGTCAGACCTTACCGAAGGCACGGTTGAACCGCATGTTCTCGATTTTACACCGGATAATTGGAATACGCCGCAAACCGTGACAGTGACCGGCGTAGATGACGAATACGAAGACTATGCACAGATTTACTGGATTTCGACAAAAGCGGTTTCAGCAGATGCGAAATACAGCAATATCAAAGTCGAAAATGTCGTCCTCACGAGTGTTGACAATGACCTCGTTGGGGTTTCATTGGCCAGCAATGAATATAAACTGTCACCGAAAGCAAGCAAAGCGAGCGTGAGCGTGGTTCTGAATGTCAAACCGTCGAAAAACGTGAAAGTTAAGCTGGACAGTTTCAGTTCACTGCTTGAAATTGCCCAAAATGAAATCGAATTTACGCCGGACAACTGGAACATTCCGCAGGAAATCGGTTTATCGACCACAAAGTTCAGCGAAACGACGCAGGCCATTACCAAAGCATGTGTTTATGCCTACATAGACGATGAAGAAGTGGATAATGTCCAGAGCAATATGATGTGTTACGACATCTATCGGCATGAAGCGTTAGAGTTTGCTTATACCGGCGGCGAACAAACCGTCAGGCTTTTGCCGGGCGAATATGAAGTCGAAGTCTGGGGTTCACAAGGGGCCGGAAGTGCCAATGGTATTGGCGGTTTTGGCGGCTATTCCCATGGCAAACTCGCACTGAATGATTCGACCAATTTGTTTATCAATGTTGGCGGCAATACGATCACGACGACAGCGGCGTATAATTTCTGGACCCAGGGCGGGATGGATCCCGTCAGAGATGTGACGTCGTACAACGGCGGAGGTTTTGGTGACGGAGTTGGCGGTGGTGCGACGCATATTGCGACGGTAAGCGGAGAGCTCAAGAATCTGTATGATCAGCGTGATAAAGTCATCATCGTAGCTGGCGGCGGCGGCGGCGGCAAACTGGCGCACGGCGGTTTTGGCGGTGGTGAAAAAGGCGGCAATGGCAACACCGAATCCGGGCGTGTACAGTCTGCAGCGGCCGGCGGCACCCAGGACCAGGGCGGCACCCATGGTACAGCGAGGACGTATGGCGACGGAGCCGACGGTTCCTTCGGCAGAGGCGGCAACGCGATTGGGAATTATGTCGGCGATCACTATGATAATGGTGCAGCCGGCGGTGGCGGCTGGTTTGGCGGCGGCGGCGTCCCCTTTGGCGGCGGTGCCGGCGGCGGTTCAGGACATCTCGGTTCCCAGATTACCGATGGCGAAATGCTCGACGGATCTGGAAATTATGAATTCCCATCGCCCATTGAAAGCACGGAACTCGGGCATCAGGGAACGGGTTATGCCCGCATTACAATCATTGAAAGAGAACGCGAGATCATTAACTAGTGATTAGTGGTTAGTGATTAGTGGTTAGGGGGTAGGATTTAGAAGTTAGTGTTTCAGATGCCAAATTTATCCTAAACAGCTAAATTCTGACCAACTAAAGCAAGATTTTGCCCGGCGTATTGGCCGTCAGGCCGATAGCCGGGCAGACGACACGTATGGCGCAAGCCATAGTGGCGTCCTCCATAAAAAACGTGCTATTATTGCGATTGAAAGCGAGCCGTATTGTGCAGCCGTGCAATAGGCGGGAGGAGTTGTGGGAGGACACGACTCTAAAAAATGGCATAACCAAAGGAGATTTCAAAGATGGCGATACATCCCGAAGCTGGCAAAAAGTCAGATCCGCGAGATTTGACGAACATTCCGCGTCTGATTTCCGATTATTTTACGATTCGTCCGGACATGAGCGATCCGAGCTGCCACGTGTCCTTTGGAACGAGCGGGCATCGAGGGGTATCGAGCAAAGGCTCGTTTAATGAGGGTCACATTCTTGCGATAAGCCAGGCGGTTTCGGAATATCGAGCGAAAGAGAACATTCGCGGGCCGCTGTATATTGGAATGGACAGTCATGCCCTGAGCGAAGCGGCATTTATCACGGCTCTGGAAGTTCTGTGCGCGAACGGGGTTGAAACCGTCATACAGAAGGGTCTGACGTACACACCGACGCCAGTCGTAAGCCATGCCATTTTAAGACACAATCGCGGGCTTAGCGACGACGATCCTGCGCGCGCCGACGGCATCATCATCACCCCGTCGCACAATCCGCCGATGTTTGGCGGTTTCAAATACAATCCACCGACGGGCGGCCCGGCAGGAACCGAAACGACCAAATGGATACAGAACCGCGCCAATGCCCTGCTTCGCGACGACAATCAGGACGTTCACCGCGTTCAGCTTTCGAGCAGCCGCACCCATGCCCACCTTCACGAAGAAGATTACATCGCCCCCTACGTCGGGGATTTACGCCGCATCATCGACATGGATGCGATTGCCTCATCGGGCATTCGACTCGGGGTCAATCCTCTCGGCGGTTCGACGCTCGATTTCTGGAATGCCATTGCCGAGATGTATCACCTCAATCTTACGAACACGCAGCCGTATATCGACGCGACGTTTGGGTTCATGACGCGCGATCACGACGGCAAAATCCGCATGGACTGCTCCTCGCCGTATGCGATGGCGTCGATGGTTGCGATGCGCAATAACTTTGACCTGTCATTCGGGAACGACCCGGACGGCGACCGCCACGGCATCGTTACTCGCGCCGGACTCATGAACCCGAACCACTATCTCGCCGTTATGATCGAGTACCTCTATTCATCGAGAGAGAACTGGTCCAAATCGATGAAGGTGGGGAAAACCCTCGTTTCGAGTGCGCTGATTGATCGCGTGAGTGCGGGGATTGGCCGCGAAGTTTATGAAGTTCCCGTCGGGTTCAAATGGTTTGTGGACGGACTTTTCCAGAAGTTTTTGGGCTTTGGGGGAGAAGAATCGGCGGGTGCCTCGTTCCTGGATTTCAACAGCGGGGTCTGGTCAACCGACAAAGACGGCATGATACCGTGCCTTCTTGCGGCAGAAATGACGGCGAAAACGGGGCGCGATCCGAACGAAAGGCATCTCGAGCACGTGAGGAAGTATGGCGATCCGGCTTATGGCCGAATTGAGTCGGCGGCGGATGCCCGCGTGAGAAAACTCCTGGGCGAACTCAAACCTGAACAGGTCAAGATCAGTGAACTTGCGGGAGAAAAAGTGCAGCGCGTTCTGACGAATGCCCCCGGCAACGATGCGCCGATTGGCGGCCTCAAGATTTGTGCAGAAAACGGATGGTTTGCCGTCCGTCCATCGGGAACAGAAGACATCTATAAAATTTATGCCGAAAGTTTCCTCGGTCAGGAGCATCTGGCTAAAATACAGGCGCAGGCCGTTGAGATCGTCAATGAAGTGACCAAGGAATAGTTTTTGCTTCAGGCCGCGTTTTCGGACGCGGCTTTGTTTTGTCTGGAGAAGGGCATGAAAATATACGAGCATCACGAACTGGCCCCGCATACGACGATGGGCATTGGCGGACGGGCGCGCAAATACATCGAAACCGAATCGATTGATGAGGTCATTGAAGCCTTGAATGAGGCACATGAAGAGAGCGCGCCTGTATTCATTCTCGGTGCCGGAAGCAACACCCTGATTTCCGATGAGGGATTTTACGGATATGTCATTCATCCGTCATTCAGCGGCATAGAATGGGAAGACCAGGAAGACGGAAGCACACTGGTCCGGATAGAGGCGGGAGCAAATTTTGATGACGTTGTGGCCGAAAGCTGCCGGCGCAATCTGGGCGGCATCGAGTCATTGAGCGGCATTCCGGGGTCGGCAGGCGGAAGCGTCGTGCAGAATATAGGCGCCTATGGTCAGGAAATATCAGAGTGCTTTGTCAGCGCCGAAGCCGTTCATCGCATCGATTGCAATCGCCTCACACTTCGCCGCGAGCACTTTGCGTTTGGCTATCGTCAAACCGCGCTCAAGACGCCAGACAATCCCTTTATCATCGTGTCTGTCACACTTCGTTTGACGCCGTTTGATGCGGAAAAAGCATCAGCAAGATGTGCCGAACACGGCTTCAAACGCATTGCAATGGTTCGTCCCCAAACGGCACAGGAACTGAGAGAACTCGTCCTTGAGACGCGCCGCAGCAAAGCCATGTGCTACGATGAAAAAGATGTAAATACACATGGTGTAGGCAGTTTTTTCGTCAATCCTGTTGTTCCGACGGTCGATGCCCAGCGAATAAATGCAGAATGCATCATAAAAAATCACAAGCAAATGCCGAGTTATCCAGCAGATGATGGCAGGACGAAGCTTTCGGCAGCCTGGCTCATTGAATCTTCTGGCTTCAACAAGGGCTACAACCATGGCGGAGCCGGCCTGAGCGAATATCACTGCCTCGCAATCGTCAATCGTCAAAACGCGAATTGCAGTGAAGTCCTGGCATTTGCCCGAGAAATAACCCAACGCGTATATCTGCGTTTCCGCGTCGAACTTCAGCCGGAAGTCGTCTATTTAACGCCGAACGGAATCAGCGAGTTGCCACTCGGGACCAAAGAGGTCGAGGTCACAGGCATGAAACTTCGTCCGAATCCGCTATTTTTATAAGACATTAAGGAAGGTCTGAACAAAGATGTTTTTGGGGCTTTGCCCCACCCCCCACCAAAGGGCAGAGCCCTTTGGAATCTTCAATATTTTAGGTAGTATAAGTTTTTGCGGCTGCCTAACCATGATTCCCCGTCGGCCCCCCGGCTCTAATCATTTTCTGCCTTAAAATATCGTTTTGTTCAGAGGTTCCCTAAGTGACAGCACAGGCAGGGTTAATTCACAAATCTACTGAAATAATGAACGACTTGGAGAGCCGACAGGCTCGGGAAACGAAATGCATTTCATATAGCGAACTGAGGATTCGGGGCAGAGCCCCGACCAAATAATAACGACATGGAAGCATTCAGAAGAGAAATAACGTGCAAAAAAAGCGGTAGTCTTTTATGAGAGCGGCGGCAAGATGGATTCGCCGAAATCTATTGAATGGAGAGAGTCAATGACTGAATATATTAAGAAGAGTCTTCAGGCCGATGCGGCCATTATCGGCGGCGGTGTTGCGGGGCTTTCCGCAGCCCTCGGTCTCAAAAATAAACGCGTTATCGTTCTGACCAAAGCGGAATTCGGACACGGCGGATCGACGCCCATTGCGCAGGGAGGAATTGCGTGTGCGATGGGAAAAGACGACACGCCGGAGCTTCATGCAGCCGACACAATGGTAGCGGGCGACGGCCTATCGATACGCGGCTGCGTCGATGTTTTGACTCGAGAAGGGCCGGCTCGCATTCGGGAACTCATTGAAGTCGGCGCCAAATTTGACCGCACCCCCGATGGCGAATTGTCATTTGGCCGCGAAGCGGCACACTGCCGCCGCCGTATTCTCCATGCCAATGGCGACAGCACAGGAGCCGAAGTCCAGCGCGCCCTGACCGAAGCCGTCAAACGCGCAGACAACGTCGAAATCGTTGAGAACTGCTATGTCGTCGACATCATTCGACGCGACGGCCGAGTGGTTGGTGTGTATGGCATCATCAACGGCACAAACACACTCGTTGAAGTCTCAGCTCCGGCCGTAGTTCTGGCTTGCGGCGGCATCGGACGCATATATGAATACACGACAAATCCCGTCGAATCCGTTGGCGATGCTTTGGCCATAGCCGCTAGAGCGGGTGCCGTTCTGTCCGATGTCGAGTTTGTCCAGTTCCATCCGACGGCACTGAATACGACTGTTGATCCACTCCCACTTCTGACCGAGGCCCTTCGCGGCGAAGGCGCCGTCCTTCTGGCCGACGGAAAACGCTTCATGGTCGGCCTTCACAAAGACGCCGAACTCGCCCCGCGCGATGTCGTGGCTCGCGGCATTTGGGCTCAGCAGCAAAAGGGACTTAAGGTTTACCTCGATGCACGATGCGTCGGCGATGATTTCCCACAAAAATTCCCAACCGTCTTTGGCTTCTGTCAGCAAGCCGGCATTGACCCCATCCATGAACTGCTTCCGGTCTCGCCAGCAGCCCATTATCACATGGGCGGTGTCCGCGTTGACGAAAGCGGTCGTACAACTTGTCTTGGTCTCTGGGCCTGCGGCGAATGCTGTGCCACAGGCGTTCACGGCGCCAACCGACTCGCCAGCAACTCACTGCTCGAAGGACTCGTCTTTGGCGCTCGCGTCAGCCAGGATATTCTCGAACAAATCGACTGGACCAAAGACACTCAAATTCTCGATGGTGACTACACACCCGTTCTGCGACCGACATTCGTCACACCCGAAGAAGAAGCCGACGCACAGCTCCTTCGCAAAACCATGTGGAATGACGTCGGCGTTGTCCGCTGCGAAGACAGCATGAAACATGCTCTGGCCGTCATGGACGAAATTTCAGCGAGAAAGCCGCAGTCCCTCATGCTTCACAACATGCTCGATGCCGCAAGAATTATTACGACAGCTGCGCTCGATCGAAGAGAAAGTCGTGGCGGACACTATCGCAGTGATTACCCTGAGCACGATGCACAAACCTCGCATCATCCATTCGTTTACACAGGAAACGGTCCCTGGTGCTGAGATGACGAAATACGAACTTGCGGAAGACAAACGCATCACCATTGTCGCGATCATCTTTGAAATTCTGATGGTCGTCGCCTGTCTTCTTCTGGGCGACGCCATCGTCGAAGAATATCTCAAAATACAGACATTATTTGCACAGCCAGTGCCGATCAAGGCCTCGGCAATTGCCGTCATCGTGCTTCAATATCTCATCGTCGTCATCGAAATGATTGCGCGCCATCGCGGCGATCAAAGAGGGTTGACTATCCCCCTGGTATTCCTCCCGGGCGGCATTGTTCTTCGCACACTCATTATGATCGTATGTGAAGCAGCCGTTATTGTGTTCAAACTTCTAAGCTACTTCATATCCGTGCTGCTGGCTTTTGTGTTTCAGAGCTGCAGACTTGACAAACTCATGGGAACCTCAAAATTAGTCGATCTGACGGATACAATTCTGGAGCCGCTGGAAACAGGCGTCAACAAGCTGTACAACCTGCTGTACTTCCACAAAATCCGTGCGAACACGAGCGTATTTACATCGGTATTCAATGGCAGTCTAAGTCTTTGGTGCATCAATCACTAGCCCGCAAAGACCGTAAAAGAGTGCCCTCATTGCACGAAAAGTCCGGAAAATTCCTCTTTTTATAAAAATAATACACGAGAGGGATTGACCGGACAGGGAGCGTGAATACTCTAGGCGACCGTTTTTGAGGCATTCAAAAAAAAGAAAGAGAATGTCTGTTTGTTACGCAACGATGAGTAAACACAATGGCAAAAGATTATTACGAAATACTTGGCGTATCCCGCGATGCCGATGAAAAAGAAATCAAAAAAGCCTATCGCAAACTGGCGATGCAATGGCATCCGGATCACAACCAGGGAAATCCTGAAGCGGAAACGAAATTCAAGGAATGCTCAGAAGCGTACGAAGTTTTGAGCGACCCGGAAAAGCGCCAGATTTATAATCAGTACGGAGAAGAAGGCCTGAAAGGCCAGGGTTACGCCGGCCCGAACATGAACGATATTTTCAGTCATTTTGGAGATATTTTTGGCGGCGGAATGGGCGGAATGGGTGACCTGTTTGGATCGTTATTTGGCGGCGGCGGAGGCGGCGGCGGTCCTGAACGCGGCGAACACCTGCGATACGACCTGGAAATCGATTTTGAAGAAGCCGTCAAAGGAACGCAGAAAGACATCACAATCACGCGTCTTGAAGAATGTGAAGAGTGCAACGGAACGGGAGCCGCCAAAGGATCGAAAAAAATCACGTGTTCGACCTGCCGAGGCGCCGGCCGCGTCCAGATGCGCCAGGGAATGTTCGCCCTTCAGACGAGCTGTCCCAAATGCCACGGTTCAGGAAAAATCATCGAAAAGCCGTGTTCATGCTGTGATGGCGTTGGCCGGGTATCCAACAAACGAACCGTGGCTGTCAAAATCCCGGCCGGCGTGGATGACGGTTCAAGACTCCGCCTTCGCGGCGAAGGCGAAGCCGGCACTCAGGGCGCTCCCGCAGGCGATCTCTATGTCTATCTCTCGGTTAAACCTCATAAAACCATTCAGAGAGACGGCCTCGACTTGTACTGCGAAAAACACATTCACGTTGCACAGGCCATTCTCGGCTGCGAACTCGAAATTGAAACCCTTGATGGCACCAAAAAGATCACCATTGAACCGGGAACACAACCCGATGATCAAGTCAAAATCAAAGGCGCCGGCGTCCCACAGCTCGGTTCCTCCAACGAAAAAGGTGATTTCATCGTCATCATCAAAATCGATATCCCGACACGCCTCAATGCAAGCGAACGAAAAAATATCGAAGATTTCGCCGAGTCTCAGGGAATTTCATTCGTCCCTGAAAAAAGCCTTTTCCAAAAAATCAAAGACAAACTTTCCGACTGATTTACGACTCACCATAAAACCCAGTCAGAAAGCCATATAAACAGCTTTCATTCAAATCGTGTTAAGCGTAAAACGAACGCGTTTTCATGCACCAAAATCGGTGCCTTTTTAGGAGTTAAACATGGTCAGCTACAAAGAACTCGGTCTCGTCAATTCCCGCGACATTTTTGCAAAAGCCGTCAAAGGCGGTTATGCCATTCCCGCATTCAACTTCAATAACATGGAACAGATGCAGGCCATTATTCAGGCTTGTGTCGAATGCAAATCCCCGGTCATCCTCCAGGTTTCCTCTGGTGCCCGCAAATATGCAAACCAGACACTTCTTCGCTACATGGCACAGGGTGCCGTCGAATACGCAAAAGAACTCGGCTACACCATTCCTATCGTTCTCCATCTCGACCACGGCAGCTCCTATGAACTTTGCGTCGACTGCATTGAACACGGTTTCTCCAGCGTCATGATCGACGGTTCAAGCCTTCCGTATGAAGAAAATATTGCCCTGACCAAAAAAGTCGTCGAATATGCCCACGCCCACGATGTTACCGTCGAAGGCGAACTCGGCGTTCTGGCCGGTGTCGAAGACGAAGTCAAAGCCGAAGAACACACCTATACCCGTCCCGAAGAAGTCGTCGATTTCGTCAGCCGCACGGGCGTTGACAGCCTCGCTATCTCCATCGGCACGAGCCACGGTGCATACAAATTTAAACCCGGCACCAATCCCAAAATCCGCCTCGACATCCTTCACGAAATCGAAAAACAGATCCCCGGTTTCCCCATCGTCCTTCACGGTTCCTCCAGCGTTCCTCAGGATCTCGTTCAGATCATCAACAGCTACGGCGGAAAACTCAAAGACGCTATCGGCATCGGCGAAGATCAGCTCCGTGAAGCCAGCAAATCCGCTGTTTGCAAAATCAATATCGACTCCGATGGCCGTCTCGCAATGACCGCTGCCATTCGTAAAGTCCTCACCGAAAAACCCGAAGAATTCGATCCGCGCAAATACCTCGGACCCGCCCGCGATGAACTCAAAAAACTTTACATCCACAAATGTGAAGTCGTCCTCGGCTCTGCCGGCAAAGCATAAGATTTAGTCAGGCTTTCTGGTGGCGCGCTATCTGCAATACGCGCGCCTGCCGTGCCTATGCCCTAAAGGCATACGGCACGGCTTTTTTTATTCTTTTTGGCTCGCACGAACGTGCTCGAATGCCCCCCGACTTACAAACCATCAGAAACCGGACATTTGGGTGACGCATTCCATTTTCCGTTCAAATAATAGCGACCATCCTTGCAAATAACGCCCTGTTCAGGGGCATTCTCATCACATTCAACCGCAGCAGAAGCCAAAATCTGCTCACGATAAACGCCCTCAACACACTTGCGATAGCCAACGGCATTATTGCAATACGAATCATCCTGACATCTGCCGCACTGCAGTTTGTTGCGATGACACGAACCGTCCGCGACCGAACCGTCTGTATTGACGACATAACACTTGCCTAAAGACTCTGCCTTTGTGGTACATGAGCCGCAATTCTTGTCATCCACACATTGGTGTCCTTCACAACTGACTGAATACTGATTGTTGTGACACACCTTCATATATCCAATGCCATCGACATTCTCACAAAGCACACTGCCTTCCTCACATGTCGGCTCTGGATCCTTGGTTTGCTCATCATCAGATGAACAGCCAATCCCAACAAAACCTGCCACAAAACAAAAAGAAAACAGACAGCCAATACGCCAATTCATGCCAAACTCCTCACCCCAAAAAGCCCCAAATGCGGATGTTTACCGCACCCTGTCAACAAAACCGTAAAAACTAAAAACTCACCTGTATCCCGGCATAATTGCCGCCAAACAACACAGAAATGTCGTTTTCCGCCATAACTTGTGGAGAATGTGAATATCGATATCCACCAATTCCCGCCATGACGGCACCAACAATGGTCATTCCTAACCCAACCCCCAATACAGCCCACCCCGCAATATATTCCGGGTTCAATTTATCAGATGCCTTTTGGGATGGTTCCAAAATACAATCGAGGACATCCTTCCCGTGATCTTCCAGTGGTCCACGAGGCAAAGGCGCCATCTTTGAATTTTTATCAGACGCCACATATTTGTCCTGAGTTCCGACAAGAATTCCACCAGCAACGACCGCAGCGACGCCTACAAGTCCAAGCCCCGTTCCCGTCCACAATACCGTTTTGGCAAGTTGAAAGTCATTATGGCGTTTTGTTTCAGCCTCATAATACGAAAACCAAATTTTTTTGGCCTCACCACCTGCTGTTGGATATTTTGCCTCAAGTTCGGCTGCACGGCGAAAATACTTCATGGCACGTCTTTTTTCGCCCTTCTTGGCAACGACTTCACCCGTCAATGTGTACAAAATGGGTGAATCATAACAAATGGCAAAAAGCTTTTCAGAAGTATCCAACGCTTTGTCATACTTACCAGAAGCGGCAAATGATTTGAATTCATCCATATTGCGAGTCCAGTCGGGATTTTCATCCAAATCGCCGCACGCATCCTGAGCAAATCCCTGCCCGCCCCAACAACACAACAACAAAACCATTGATATCAACGCAAAATAGCGCATGAATTCTCCTCAAAAGAAAACGCATTCCATCCATCAAAACCATATCAGGCAGCCGAAACAGGCTAATCGACAAGGATATAACACATCAAAAGAAAATTTTCATTGCCAACATGAGGGAGCAAGACTGTTCTTTGCCCCCCAAAAAGAGAGGCTAACGATACGTATTGCACGGAAACCATGGAACGCATACGCATCCAGCAATGAAAACTATTTAATCCACGGAATGGAAACGGGCAAACCTGAAGGAGCCACAAAAGACTTCAAAGTCCATGGAGACTGACAATCAGTGGAATTGACATCGGCACAACGAGAAAGCGTATCGACAGGATCAATTTTACCACTGCCTCTGGCATCGATGACGTATTCAGCAGCCACAGGCTTAACGCCATAAAAAGCGCGGACATAATCATCAGGATTATAATATTCGATCACGAGATCCTTTGGGTATGCACTGTCTGATGTGTCATTTTTAACCCAGTAACAGTTGTAAAACTTCACATCCGTCAGAAACAAAGACGAATTTTCAATGGGTCTTAGTGCGCACTCGGAATTTCCGGAAAAGCCATTAAGGACATTACTGTCAGAAAAGCCTTCTTTCACTTCGCCAAAAACGAGCTGATGTGAATCTTCACTTTTCAGATATTGTTCAACGGACTGTTCAAAGTGGTTAAAGTGCATCCATGTAAAAGTATTGATAAATTTCAATTCGGAACATTGATCTGGGGCAACATTGATATGATTAAAAGCACCGAATTTTCTGGTATCAGGGTCATTTGGTATGATTTCACGAATTGCCCTGTAATAGTCAGAAAGGAGCGTCACCCATTCATCGTTGTATATGGCATCTTTAAAGTAATCGGAAGCCTGAGAAATCGCAGAAGCGAGCGTCGTATCACTGGACTTTTTACTAATGACAGGGAAATGAACATTACCAATATATCCTGTAATCTGATAATTCAAAGACACCTTATCAACGTATTCCGAAGGCATTTCATAATGTTCTCCATAAACAAAATTCGGGATAAAAACATCCGCATACAACGACAAATTTTCGACTCGAGCCAAAGTTGAAATCTCATCAAAAGGAACGAAGCCGTAAACAGAGGAAGGATGAAGGAAGAAACCGGAGTTGGAAAGCGTTCCTTTTAAATTTTTAACAATATATATATTATTTTTAGATGAAATATCGTTTGAAATAATTTTAAGCTGATGAACTAACGAATCCTGTCCATAAGAATCAGTCACAATATAATTATCTTTTGAAAGGTAAAGGTTAGTCTTTTCATTTGTAATCTCGACATCGGAAACGGTGCAATTCTGCATATCATTGACGACGCCATAAAAGGCCTCAGAAGCAGTAATAGCGGTTGATGTGAACGAAATTTGTTTCAAGTTACAGCTACATTTGTCAGCCAGACCGTAAAATTTATTTGCCATCAATTCACCGATTTTAACGTTGATATTCGATACGTCAACAGACACATCCTGTGAAATTCCAAAATATTCGTCCGTTTTTAAATTTTCAATTTCGATATTCAGATTATCGATTGGATAAAAGATTTGTTCCGAGACTCCAAAGTAACGATTTTTAACATTTAAATGGGATATTTTAATATGACACATACCGTTCATTGTCTCAATAATATTACTATTTGAAACACCGAAATAAGAATCATCGATATGCGCATTGTCAATAAAGATATCAAAACCATTTAGACGAAAAGTACCATCATCCACCCCAAAATGATAAAGACCATAATATTCTTTAGCATTTAACATATCGACACAAATCGTGAAATGTTGTTTAAAATCGATATTTGTTGCATAACCAGTCAACAACGACACATTAAAATATGGCAAATCCAACATCGGAAATTCCAAACTCACATTTCCACTATATTCGACATCCATGCTATTATGAACGATGCCATAAAAATTGGATTGATTTCGACCAATGAAACTGGAATGAATTTTAAGATTTTCAATGGATGAATTGGAAATAACATTAGAAATGCCACTAATTCCTATACTATTCTCACTATTTTGAGACTCAAAATAAACCGCATTATCGACGCGAACAATGATTTCCCCAGCCAGATCTGACTGATTTATGCGATTTGAAATCCCCGCATAACTGGGAGAATTCTTCATCACGATGCTGGGTGTATTTATTCGAATATTTGATACTTCGGAATGATTAATAATATCATAAGCGCATCCCACAACGGCACGGGAATCGACCAGAAAATGTTCGGAAACAGTCAATTGGGCATTTTCGACCTCACAATGATCCAACAAACCAAAAAGACCGCCAAATACAATGGAATTTTGAGGCTCAGAGCTCAAATACTCAGGTCTTTCCATAACCAGGTTTCCACTGAATAATATGTCCCGAAAAACATTTCTCGTATTTACTGCATTCGGTGGGACCATGACACCAAAATTCCAAAGCGGCAACGCCTCATCTGACATCCCATCGTCGTTGATATACGTCGATAAATCTTTTTCATCGGCAGCCGGTCTTTTTTCCAAATTGGCATTTCCCGCAATAAAAACAGACTCTATGGTTGAATTTTTAATGGACTGCGCAAAAAATGCGTTAGCCATGCCGCGAACATTGAATCTCAGAGAAACATTTTTCACGCTAGATTGCTCAATTGCACCAAACAATGAACCAACTAAAGAGCAGGTTTTGTCTTGTTTATCTTTAAATTCAATCGAATAACCATTTCCATCAAACTCAACGTATTTCAAATTGAAGGGTTCCCACTGAGCAACGCATGAGGCATCTTTAATTTCGTAGCCATCATCAGCGGACGCGTCATGAAAAACATACTGCATCTCCCCTTCGTCATTCTCTTTTCTTTCATACCAAGAAAGGGACGTTTTTTCGAATTCAACATCCTTTATATTATCTTTATCGATAGAATCATAAACATTGAGATTTCTCATCAGCCGAACAGCAAACGTTTCATTACCTGTTCGATCCGACAATAATTCGCGAATTCTTGTCAGTTCAGATGCATCATACAGTTCAAATATTTTCTTTCCGTCTTCCTCTACAAAGTTGCAGTCAACCCCCGTTTCTTTTGTGTATTTTGCATTATATGGACACACATCATCAGCATTCAATACGCCATCACAATCGGCATCGGCTTCGGTACAAACCTCGCAAACGTTGTTCATACAGGCATAATTGAGTTCACAATCCGTATTTTGAACACATTCAACACACTTGTGCAAACTGCAAATTCTGTTTGTAACTTCACTTTCCTCCCCCTCCTCCCCACTGCTCCCTAAAATGCAGTCTGAATTTTCATTGCATTCTGGAATGCAGACATTCTGTTCACAGTGATAATTGGTGTCACAATGCGCATCATTGAGACAGACAACACATAAATTGTCAGAGCAGTATGGCATGTCAGAAAGACAGACTTCATCTAATGCACCATCAGCGATGCATTCAAACTGACACTCATCATTAATGCAAAAGGCATTGCCGGAACATTGAGAATCTTCAAAACACTCAACGCAGCTTTTTTTATTGCAAAAAAGCCCGCCTTCACAATCAACATCCTGAAGACACTCTAAACACTCGTTATCCAAACACTTCAATCCATCGGTGCAATCCACATCGACCTCACATTGTGGCTTACACTGCTGATTGCGGCAAACCAATGAGCCATTGCAGTCATCATCAGCTGAACATTCGGTCTCGCATTTGCCTTCATTACAGATCAAATTTCCTTCACAATCGACATGCGCCATACACGTCGTGCAACGGTTATCCTTGCAAATCAGTCCCTCTTCACAGGCATCATTATTTTCACATTCAAAGACACAGTGATTGTCGCGACAAATCTTATGTTCCAAACAATCATCCGATGTTTCACATTCATGTTCGGGCGGCAATTTGTCGCACAAACCGGTTTGGGAATTACAAACTTCATCCTCTGCACATTTTTTATCAATGCACAGATCAACATCTACCTTATTTTTCTCACACTTTCCCGTTTGAACATTACAACTTTCGTCGTCTTGACATGAATTTTCGGAACAAACAGCCTCATTGGATGGTTTGCCATCATCACAGGCATTGGCCCCCAAAAGAAGCAAAATCACAACGAGACAGAAATCGAAACGATTTATTTTCATACCAACTCTCAATGTCCTAAGGAAACTCTGAATAAAGATTATTGACTTGTTTTTTCCGGGGCTCTGCCCCCATTCCTCAGTTCGCAATATGAAATGAACTTCGTTTCCCGAGCCTGTTGGTCGAGGCGTTGTGCACAACGCCTCGACCGCTCATTTCATTTGCTCACTGGGCTCTGTGTTTTTCGCCTTTCACAGGATGGCGAAACTCCTCGATCCCCCAACTCTTTTCAATTTCTGCCTTATATTTATATTTTGTTCAAAGTTACCCTCATGATTGCGTACAGCGAGTAATCCAACTTCCCTCCAGAGTGTGTTTGTGTGAATTCCTCACTAGTGTGTAAGCATTTTAACGATGATACTGTGATAACCATTGCCATCCGCATTGAGTTTCTGACAAGAATGTTCACTGGTATCTTCATCCCCCGTCAATTCATCAGCTTGTCCGCCAATCCCACCGGGACGAGGATCGTCACGTTCAGATTTTGAACCACCGAGGCGTAGCGACTTCGTCACCCCGCCCATTCCACCTTTTCCATTATTCGATGTGGCATCTGCATACGAAATAATCCCAGACAAATTTTGAGAACCATAGTCTGAGGGATTATTCACCAAGTCTTCAGGGATATTGAATCCGCACTGAGCCAGGCTGGCGAGTTCTGAATTATCGTCAAAGTTGACATCTAGATTTGGAGAGCAAGCAAAAACAAAGGGATAGGCCCATCCCCGTCGTCCGCCGGCACCTGCGCCGCCGGCACCGCCGCCGCCCCCGGGGCCGCCGGCCCCCATGCGTTGACACTGTGTATCCCAATTGGCAGCGCCCTCTCGAGCATATCGAAATGCACTTCCACCCTCGCCGCCATTACCACCATTGCCACCTTTTTGCTGAAGTCCTCCACTGCCTGGCGTAACACTGACTTTACTTGACGTCATAAACAAATTCGATGAATTCAAAGTTTTTGAATTGGAACGCAAGACTATTCCAAGAGCCGAGCCTCCAGTTCCGCCGGCCTCACCGCCTTCACCGCCACACCCGCCATTTCCGCCGCTGCCGGCAAAACAATCGGTATTGTCCGATTTGTTGCCATACCAACACCATTTGACACTGGCACCACCACCTCCGCCTCCCTGAAAACCGTAATGCCCTTTGCCGGAGGAACGATCACTGAAAACGTAAATCGATCGGTCCGCCATTGCCCATTTCATAACGATATCACTGCTGCGTCCATTCATTCCGCTGCCGCCACCGGCGCCAGCAGCCCCATCATAATCGCCTCTTATTTCATCATTATCCTTTGAAACATTGCGATCACAACCACCATCATCCTTTAACTTTCCAATCGCCCCCGACGTATATGAAGTATATTCACCATGTATTCCACTTACGACCATGCTGCTTGACTTGCCCTTGGAAGAACTTGCGCCCGAACTTGTATGCCCATCAGCATAGCCACCACAGCCTCCAATGCTGCGCTCAATGAACACTCCACTATTACCAAACCCGCATATTCCAGACTGTCTCTGACAGGCGTTCGCATTATAAAGAGAAATGTAGTCATTCCAGTTGCGCGTATCGCGTTCTGCACTCAAACCTCCGTTTCCGTTTGAACCATCTAAGGCGGCTTGAGTAAAACCATAACCGACGGGAGCTGAAACATTCAATTCAACATTATCCAAATTAAGCCGTTCAATCCCCTGGGTCCCGTTAATTCCAATATAAGTTACACCATCGACATAATTATAAGGCAAAGCCTCTTCATCTCCGAGAGATGAGGCTTCAGATTGCCCCATTTGAAGTTTAAAATGACTCAGAAGAAGGGACATTTTTCCAGTCACAGAACGAGGAACAGAAAACATTGAAAATGAATAATATCTGCTTCCATTGTTGACATTCAAATTAGGAATATAATTCAGTGTTGTTTCCCCTGTTTGGCTCCAAAAATCTTTCTCTGCCAACAAATCCGCCGACGAATTTTGCGCCCTCGTAAACCCACCATAAATGCGAACGTATTCATCGGGCTGATCCTTTTCCATAACCTGTGGTTCAAACTGATATTCAGTTTTCTTTTCACCATCCACAATGACCGTCTTAGTTTTTCGTTTATCCAGTTTGAATAAATAATGATTGGGATTAAACGATGAATCACTCTTCAAATGTTCAACCAGACTGCGATGGAAACTGGCTGCATCGAGAAAATGCCCCTGATACCCCTCCTCATTCAAACGGCGATTGTCTAAGAAAACATACCGTTTGTCTAAATCCTTCATGTTCTTTGCTTCTGGAACAGCAATTCCAATATTGTCGGTCGTATTCAAAGCAAATGAACTCCCCGTAACAAATATGTCATGGTAAAAAATTGTATTATTATTCTGGGCTTTTGCTTTCTCTATTGCATCACGAATAGTAGGGCAAGGATGCGCTAATCCTTTCTTGTCAAAATGACAATCACCAACACCGCCCTGGATGTCCCCCTGAGATTCCGATGCTACCAATACCGTATGTTTTAAATCGTAATCTACGCCATCACAATTAGAATCAATTCCATCACCATAAAAATCATAGGCTCTCGGCTCAAAAATCGGCTCACATACCCCCTTAAACGTTCCATCCGCATTCATCTGCTTTCCTCGCTTTAACATTCCAAGCTTACATAAATTAATCGAATTATCCGTCTCATTATTTACTGGCAATTCATAATCATCATCCGAAATATATGCTTTATATAAACTGCTCACCCCATGACTATACTCATTATAATCCATTTCTGCGGTAATCACACACGGAACATTCGCAGATTCATCTGGAATTCCGTCACAGTTATCATCAATCCCGTCAAAGACTATGGATAAATTGCCAGAATCATCTTTTACGATACCATCCAATTTATCTGAAGATGCATTAGAAACACAGCTCAGCCCAAACGCCAGATTTTTTTGACAATGAATGTGACATAATTCATAACACCGCTCAGAATCCTTACCTTCACAATTCTGACCTTCACTGCATTTGGAACCGTCACATAGACAAAATTCTGCATCAATATCGTCCCCAACCCATTTAGCCTGTTTAATATAATGCTCCGCATCCGGCTTATAACTGACACTGCCAGTCACCTCATCGACAAAAGTTCGCTCGGGAACAATTCTAAATGCGCCCAATGAATCCAATCCACAACTGCAGTTTTCAGTACCCGCTGCACACCAAATTTTCGGCTCGGATTTGCAGGCAATCGTGCCGTCACTGCTACAGACAGTCCCGGTCGAATGACGCATTTTGCATGAATCACCGTAAAAATGCTCCGTACTATCAGCATCATCCGTCCAGACCACAGGCTCGCTGCTACCATCCGGCGTCACATCACAATAAGCATTTGGACGATAAACTACACAACCATCGACGACATCTGCAAATGATTTGCAAATATCCTCAATGACGCTAAGCTCAGTCCCTGTGGCCCCCTGGCCACTGCAAAATACTTTGCAACTTATTGCACCGCTTCCCGATAACAGTGTTGAGCCATCGTTATCACGTCCATCACACTTTTCGACAGCCCCCGGATGAATAGACGCATCAAAATCATTGCTGTCATAATAATTGACACTGTTATGTACTTTTGCATCAGCCTGCGCCGGAAACTTAATTTCTACATATTTCGAACCGACAACATCATGATGTTCTTCATCAATAATATTCTCAATATTCTCCCTCTCTTTTACAGAAGTCGTAACCCATTCCGGATCTGCAGAATAACACAAATCAGCATTGCCACTGCAACAGATCAGTGTATTCGCACCATCCAACATTATCCTGCGTTCAGACGCTAAAACTTCTGCATTTTGAGTCCCGGCCACATCAATTGCAGGATACCCATCCCCATCATTATCCAATGCAAATACAGAAGCCGCTTTGCTGCCGATCAGAACATCCAATATACTCAAAGAAAATTCCTCGGAATACTCAGCAGTTTCCCGCGCATTTGACGTCAAAAGTGCCGCGTCACACCTTGCATTGCCATTACAATCACCAAATCCAAAGGCACATTTTTCAACACATTTAAACGCAGGGTCTTCCATATCAAAAGTCGCCGACTCGCGCCAGTCTGACGTCAACACATCTTTTTCAACCGCATCACAAACCACTGCCAAATTCACACTTTCTGGCACTTTGCACGCCGAACCGCATGCCTGACAATTTGAAACCGTTCCCATCAATTCAAAACGATCAATAATCCCGTTACAGTTCTTATCAGTTAAAACGGATTTTTTGTCGGCATCGACGATATCGTCACAAGTCAATTCCTTTCCAACATAAATGGAGGCATCATCATCATTACAATCCATAACCTTTTTGGGACAATGTCCATAACCGGCTCCATCGCCGTCGGCATCATAACAGTCCGAACATGTTCCCGAATCGGGAAAACACACTTTGGCCTGTTTTCCATCATTATCGATTTCGGTACATGTAAACATATACGGACATACGACATCATTTGCAGAACAGTTATCCAGGCACATGCCCTTATAAAATATGCCTCCCGCAGCATCACAGGCTGATTTATCAGATTTGCACATTTCAACTCCGTATGGGAGCGATTCAGCCAGCTTCTCATTCATATCGCGACGGCATACTGCCGCATATCCCACCAGCTCCATATCTTCAGATTTTAACGGTGACGGAAGAGCATCCAATCCAGGATACAGACTATCCCCTTTTGCAACCAGCTGACACGACCACCCGATGGGACAACGACTGGCTTTTTCCGTACAATCAAATGAACAGATACCAATGACATCATCGGCTTCAGCCTGATTGGAATGCGTCTTATTGTAATTATCAACATTGATGCGAGGATCAATAACCGATAACGGAATATGTTTCGAGGCATCATACTGCTTATATGAATCACCAGTATTTAAGGTCATCGAACGAGAAGGCAACACATCAAATATACATTCACCGACACCGCAGTCACTCCCAGTTCGACATAACGTCCACAACGCAGTCTGATTCAGGCACTTGCCCTTTACACATGTCTGACCGTTTTGGCACGATGGCTCACAAACATCATCATCAACTTCCTCTTTATCAACACACACACCTTCCCGGCAGACTTTTTTATCTTCACAATCATCATCCGCTTTACAATCAGACGACTTCTTTCCTTCATAAAAACACTGATTCCCTATACAGAAGGCACATCTTCCATTTAAACACGTATCATACTGCCCGCTACATGCCGGTTCACACACATCTTCAGGCTCTTTTGGATCTTCAGTCGGCTTCTTCTCGCACTTTCCTTCAACACAATTTTCATCCTCGCCGCAAGCCGGTTCACACACCACCTTGTCACGACACTCATTATCAAGACAAACCTGATCCCCCCTGCATGAACCGCAAGGATCTGCTGAATGCTCATCTGCCCCATCCGAACATCCAAACATTGAAATGAGAATTCCCAAATATAAATATTTACGTTTTTTCATATTCCTTCTCCGCCTAAACAAATCCCCAATATATTATACAATTCATTTTTTGCAATGTCAAATCACACGTTCAATTTTTAATATATATAAGTTACTACTCACCCAGGGTAATTCACATATCTACTGAATATGGCAGAGTATTTCACAATTTTTAGGCAGAAATTGACGAGAACCGGGGGTGGGGCCACGGCGAGGAACAAGGGATAGGCAGCCCAAAAGGCTTATACCATCTAAAAATATTGCGGATTCTTAAGGGCTCAGCCCTTAAGCGGGGTTCGGGGCAGAGCCCCGGTGAGTAGTAACTTAAATTTGTTACAGCTCAGCCAGGGTTAATTCATATATCTA
>JAZRVP010000150.1:0-29375 GCA_045599245.1 Myxococcota bacterium | reverse complement strand
GGGGGGCCGAGAAGGCAGGCGTCCGGTGGACGGCTGGCATCGCAGAGCCCAGTAAGCAAATGAAATGAACGAGTTGGAGAGCCGACAGGCTCGGGAAACGAAGTGCATTTCATATTGCGAACTGAGGACAGGGGCAAAGCCCCTGAAAATAATTAATCAGACCTTCCTTAGCTGATTGAGAAGGGCCGTACAACCTTCGAGGACATCGCACCATGTGGCTTCAAAATCGCCTGTGTACCAGGGATCGGCGACCTCTCCGGGACGCGATGTATAGTCCATTAAAAGATGAATTTTGTTATCGGGATCGCCTCCGAACATGCGGATCATATTTCTGATGTTGTAACTGTCCATACCGATGATGAGATCGCGATTTTCGTAATCACTTTTTCGGATTTGACGGGCTGTTTTTCCCGCGCATGAGATATTGTGTTTGGAAAGCATACGTCGGGCTGGAGGATAGACACCATTGCCGATTTCTTCGGTGCTTGTTGCGGCGGAATCGATGAGGAAATGATTCGATAGTCCGGCTTTATCGACGAGATCTTTCATGACAAATTCAGCCATGGGGCTTCTGCAAATATTGCCGTGGCAGACGAATAGAATTTTAAACATGGCTCCTCATTTATGGATGGGTAGGGCGTGAATGAAAAAAGAAGGCCGGCCGTATGCTTTGCATAGGCCGGCCGGCGTGGCGTATTGGCTCGGCCAATAGCCGCGCCAACTAAATATTAAGCATCTTTTCTGCGGCGAATGAGTCCAAATCCTGCGAATCCGGCGAGCAGGAACATCCAACCGAAGTGAGAAGCCGGGGCTGTGGAGAGGCTGCAGGAACCGCCTTTGACGTTTCCATTTTTTTCTTCGTGGATAACGGTTCCCATAATTACGCTGAATTCAACGGAATGTGACGGGATGATGGTATCGTCTGAGGCGTCATCGGCGTAAGCGACATAATCGCCGATACCGAGGAAATCATCCGGGCAAGCCCAGTTTCCGAGGGCGTTTGCGGTGACTTCGCATCGGCGTGAGGCATCATTTTTGTTGTCTTTTTGGGAGACATAGACGTGAACGAGCGTGCCTGGAGCGGCTGTTCCTGCGTAAATGACGGGGTTTGCGGCATCGATTTTGATTCCGTTAGCCGGGGTAAGGATGGTGATTGGGGAGGCTTCCTTTCCCTGAGTTTTGACGAGGACCGGCGAGGAGAGTTTTCCATCGAGGGAGCCGTTTTGCCAGTTGGCCGTGATGGCGTAGCTGGTGTCATATTCGAGATCGAAGCCTGCGGTGCAGGCCCAGGTTCCATCGGATTTGACGTCAGCGGTACAGATGAGCTGACTGACTGACGAACCTGGAATTTCTGTCCAGACGTTGACTTTTCCCTCTGTGGCATTGACGGTACCGGAGACGGTGGGTCGGATAGAAATGGTTTCAGATTCTTTGGGTGATGTGATGACTGGGTAGACGCCTTCCGGGGCAGTCACGGTGAAGCTGACCTCAGCCCAGGCGGGGCCTGCATCGATGAGGTCATGACCGGCAAGAACGGTATAGTTTCCAGCGGTCATTGTTGCTGTGCAGGACCATTCACCTTTTCTGTCATTCAGATATGTGACCTTGGCATCGCAGAGCAGGTTGTTGGACGAGCTCGATTTCTCATAGATGTGAATGACATCAAACCAGTTGTAAGTGGTGGTTCCGGAGAAAACGATTTCGCCGGCCGGAAGTTCTTGGCCTTCTGTCGGAGAAGTGAATTCGAGGGTATCGGGTTCGGTGATATTGACAGTGAATGAAACGGGCTCTGTATGAACGCTGTGACCTTCTGGTTGTTCTTGCCAGCTGGGAACGATTTCGTAGTCACCGTTATGGGCTTCGAACGTGCAGCTCCATGTGTTGACGTTGGAATCGGGGGCAACAACGATTTCGGCGATACAAAGTGTGCTGGATTCATCCGTTACGAGGATATGACCTTCATTGATATTTGTCGTTCCGGAGACATCAACCGTGGATGTTGTGACGACTTCATCCTGGGCTGGTGCATTAACCGTGATGAATGTTCCGGCGACGATGACATGGATGTTCGTCGCGGCTTCGGCGCCATGAGAATCGGCGATAGTCAATGTGAAGGTGTAGGTCGTTTCGGGTTCTGCTGTTTCAGGAACTGTGAAAGAAGCGGTTGGTTTATCAGAGCCGGACAGGGAGGAAATGATGTCATCTGGATCGGTTTTCCATTTGTAGGAGACGATTTCGTCATTATCGTCCGGGTCATAAGACCGAGAGGCGTCGAAATTTACGATTTCGCCGGCTAGTGCATAAATATCCGCATTATCCATGATGAGAACAGGTGGGTTGTTATTGGGTTCTGGGGCATTGACGGTGATGCTGATGCTGGAGGACTGCTGATTGGAGTTGCTGCTCCATTCGGCATGAATATCGTAGTTTCCCGGTTCAAGTTTAGCGATACAGTCCCAGCGTCCCAACCTTGAAATTGGGGATGTGCAGAGGATGTTATCGCCGGAGACAACGTTGATTTCGCCTTTACCGGTTGTTGTTCCTGTGAACTGGATTTCGGGTGTGTCATGGATGGATTGATCGGCTGGTGTATCGAGTGTGACGGCGACGGGTTGAACGGCGACGACGGTTTCGGCTTTTGTTGTGTTATTTGCGGTATCTGTATAGACGACGGAGCAGTTGTAAGTCGTTGTACTGGCTTCTTGTGCGGGAATGGTGAGTGTAGCCGTGTTGGTGTCGATGACTTTGAAATCGAATTTGAGGCTGGAATTGGTGGTGCATTCCCAGTTTGATGTGAGTGTGTCGTTTTCGGGGTCGGAGGCCGTGGCTGTGAGTGTGACGGTTGTTCCCTGAAGACCGGAGAAGTGGTCTTCGAGTGTGACGACAGGCGGCAGGTTGATGATCTCACATTTTCCGTTTACGCATT
Organism: Myxococcota bacterium; assembly: GCA_045599245.1. Taxonomy (GTDB): domain Bacteria; phylum Myxococcota_A; class Bradymonadia; order UBA4248; family UBA4248; genus UBA4248. The sequence continues at coordinate 26,449 of JAZRVP010000150.1, read as the reverse complement.
TGGTGTCGTTGGTGCAATCGGCGTCAGAGCTGCAGGTGGTGGGGCAAATGGACAGGCTGGCGTCGCAGACGTAGTTGCCGCATTCAGCGTCAGTTGATTCGCAGACACCGGCTTTGCAGGCGAAAAGGGAGAGGGTATTTTCGTTGCATGTATTTGTGCCGCATTCTGTTCCGTCGGGTTTATCGGCGAGCATGCATCCTTTTTGAGGATCGCAGGTTGCGCCTACCTGGCAGTCGGTTTCTTTTTCTTCGCAGACGAGGTCTGAGAAGCCGAAGTTGTCTTTATCTGGCTGGCAGGTCATGCACATGGAATCTGCGGAAACCGCGTTATTTTCGTAACAGACGTTATCGACAAGACATCGGTCGGCGGTATAGCAGTGGGCAACGGAATTTTTAAAGATATGGATTTGCCCCTGATCGAGGCTGTCTGTGCTGGTTCCGCTTCCCGGAGCGGCGACGAGGATATCAAGCCAGCCTGCATTATCCATATTAGCTGCGAGCATGCTTTGACCGAAAGCATCATTCATGATTGTACTGACGGTGGATGTGACGTTCCAGAACGGCTTTTTGCTGAAGACTGAACCGTCTTTTGTGCCCATAAAAACGTAGACGCCACCCTGGGCTTTATCGTCGACGCTGCTTGCCGCGCGTTTGCCTGGGGCACCAACGATGAGATCGTTGACGCCATCGCCGTTGAGGTCGGCGACTTGAAGGCTTGAACCAAAACGCGTGTTGCCGTGGCCTGTCGAATAGCTCCACTGGATTTCATTTCGGAAACTGCCGCCATTGCCCGGGTTGGTATAAGTTCTCACGCGGCCTTCTCTTTTTGCCATGGTATTAAACATGGGCTCGCCGACGATGAGATCGAGATCGCCGTCGCCGTCGATATCGGAAAAGGCAACGGATGTGATGGTGGCTGCCGATGAGCTATTTTCATCACCAATGATGGGGTTGCGGCTTTCGCGAAGAACGCCGCTTTCGAATTTATAGAAATGGATGGCGCCGTTTGCGGAAAATTCATCATTACCGGGACGAATGTAGTTGGGATCGACAATGATGATTTCGTTCTGGCCTTTGCCATCGAGATCGGCAATATAAATGGAATTACCGAGCAGACTGTTTGATGAATCTCCAGTAATGGATGCCGCAGGACTGACTGTTGCGTTATCGGGAAGGCTGCAGAAATCCAGGACGACTTTAATTTCCGGTGCAAGATATTCAAAGGCAGCACTCAGAGGTGTGGACTGATAGACGAGATCCATTTTGCCGTCGCCGTTGATATCACCTACGGCCAGATGCATGCCGGCCATTTCTCTTTCTGTGCCGCTGAAGAATCTTTTCTGGACGTTCATAATGTTGAAACGACCGGATTTTTTGGCATACATCAGGGCAAAACCGCCGCTAAAATTACTATAGCTGGGGGCTGATGCCAGAATCATGTCATAGCTTGACAGGGAGGGACAAAGTTTGCCCGTTGCCATGGCGGCACCGAAATTGTCGCTCTCATCACCGCTTGTAAATGTATGCGGTTCCGGTGTGACGGCATTGTCCCATTTAAAAGTGAGGGTGCCTTTGCTCCCAATGGAACCTTCTGACGAGACAATATCAATTCCGCCATTCGCATTGAAGTCGCCTGATCCAATCGTTCGGCTAAACTTCATGCCTGATTTGGGCGATGTGGACTGAAGAACAGTTGCTGTTTCAATATCCCCCCAGGGTTCTCCACCGATTTCGTCAAAAAGTGCGGCACTTTGCGTCGAAAAATCATTCGCTTTCTGTGCGGTCGTTTCGTCCGATGAACAGCCACTCAATGCTGCAAGTGCTATGCATAATGCCGTCAATTCCTTTTTCATTACGGTATCTCCTGATAATATTGGGTCCTCAGTAGGTAAGAAAAACGCAATAAGACATTTTACTATACCTTCTTTAATTTCTAAATAAAATCGATATATCCCCCTTTTGGTCAACTTTTCTCCCTTTTTGCCACGCTTCTTGCAGTCACAACTCTCTCGTGTAACGTCCAGAATTTGCACACCTTTTTGTTTCAGGGTAGAAGCCTTGACGGAACTGTCTCTTGACAGTTGCGGGTATTGTAAGTATTTGAACTTCCCAGGAGTGGGAGTATGTCTGAGGAACAGGAACACACTAGATTATTGGCTGAAATGGTTGTCGATGACGTTAATGAGGAGTCATTCGAACATTCCGCTGTTAAATCGCAGGAGACACCGGCAGTGCGGCTCTCAGGGGCTTTTTCACAGCCCTCCGGCGCTTTTGCTCAGCCTTCGGGCTCTTTCGCACAGCCTGCACTTCTCGCTCAGTTCGCTGAGGAATTTCCCGAAGAATCTAAAGAAATTTCCGGGCAGTATCGCGTCGGTAACCCCATCGGACGCGGCGGCTGCGCCGTCGTCCTCGAGGCTTGGCGACTCTCCGACAATATGCACGTCGTCATTAAGGTCCTTCAGGTCTCCGGCGGTTTCGACGAAAAAGAAACTCACGTCGCTATCGCCCGTTTCATGCGAGAAGCTAAACTCATCGCCTCTTTGCACGAACAACATATCGTCCAATGCGTCGATTACGGCTGCTACGAAGGTACCCCATGCATGGTCCTCGAATATGTCGACGGCCTTTCCCTCGATAAATTCCTCGAAAAATACGGCGCTATCCCCCTCCAGTTCGCTACCGGTATCATCGAACAACTCCTTAGCGCTCTGGCCGAAACTCACGGAAAGAAAATCATTCACCGCGACATTAAACCCGGTAATGTCATGGTCTTCGATTCTCCTCCCCCTTACGAAATTCGCGTCCTTGACTTCGGTATCTCCAGCGTCCTCGACGGCCTCCAGAGCCAGACCCTCATGACTCAGCAGGGAAACGTGCGCGGTACCCCCTCTTATATGGCTCCAGAACTCTTCACCGGTGAGTCTCACGCCAGCGTCGAAAGTGACCTCTACGCCGTCGGCCTCGTTTACCTCGAACTCCTTACAGGCGAAATCGCTGTCAATGACAAATCTTTCATGCGCGTCGCCTATAAACAGGTCAACGAACCCCTCGATATCCCCGGCAATATCCCCCCTGGTATCGCCGCTATCATCGCTAAATGCTGCGAAAAAGCTCCCGAAAATCGATACCATTCCGCTCAGGTCGTCATCGATGAAATTCATGCTAACATCGAACAGGCCCTTAAAGAGGAAGATAAGTGTTCCGCTACCTGGGAAAAAGAAAAAGTTAAGGTCATTAATAAGAAAAAAAATATCGCTTCAAGACGTCAGCAAATCACGAATCAGGGACTCTTCTGCAAAAAAAATGTCCCTAAACTCCTCGCTCTCGTCCTCATTATCCTCCTCCTTATCGGCGTCCCCCTCTATTTCCTCCTCATTTACAATAACCAGGATAGCGAGGAACTCGTCAAAAAAGCTGAAGAGGCTCATAAATCTGAACTCGCTCAAATCACTGAGTCTTTCGAGAAAAAACAGGCGGAAGCCATCGCTCAGGCGGAAGCTATCGCTCAGGCCGATAATAAAATCGCTGAACATAAACTTCACCTCGTGATGACGAAGTCTTCCATCCAAACCGCTAACAGAAGCCTTCAATACGCTCTCGACCTCGCAAATGATACCATCGATGGTCTCGTTAAACAGGAATTGGCCGCTGCGGAGGCCGCCGCTCAGCAAAACGAAAAAGAAAAACCGAAAGACAAAAATAAATCTAAAAAAACAACAACCAAAAATAATAAACCTAAACCAAGTAATAACGGCTCTCAGCGTCCTCTCGATTCGAGAGTCGATCTCCCATTCTGAGCATTCCCGCTCTCTTCCCTTTTGGCGGGTGCCGCGCTATTGCCTTCGGCAATACGCCCGGCCGCGCCGCCTATTCGTTCACGAATACGGCGCCGCTTTTTTTATGATGCACTCCTCCATTTACCATTCCCTCCTCGCTTTCGCTCCTATTCTCGCTTCTGCTTCCCTGCTCGCTTGCAACTCCAGCGATGGCGAACGCTTTAATGAGCAGAAAGATAGCTATATATTCTCCTCTACCTCCACAACGATCACTGCTTTCGGCGCCAGCCGCATCGAGGATGACTCGCCTTTTCGTTGCCCTTCCGTCTCGGGAATGAGCTCCGAGTCAAATATCGCTTATTTCCCCGTGCGCGCGAATGCCCCTCTCCCTCAATTCGCCGTTAAAACAGTTCCCGGCGTGCGCGCCGATACTCAGGGCGGTATCGGGATTTCAATGTCCGATATGCCAATCGGTCTGCTCGATATCTATTTCCGTTGCAACTCGACTTCCTCCGAACGTCTCACAAACGCTTGCCCCGCCGGTTACGAAATCGTTGAGGCTTGCAGTGACGCCTCTGAGGCTAAAAAAGAATGCGTCCTCATCTACGAAGGTACTCACAGACTCGTCGTCTCCTCTCAAGTTACCGACGAAAAAAATTGCTTCTCCGAGGAAAATAATCGAGACCCTTACTCCGCTCAATCAACCCCCGCCGTCGCTTATGCCTGCGATGCCTTTTCTCCGGTCGAGCTCCCAGCCGCTTATCGCGGTCCTGTCCCTAATAACGACTGCTGCAATGTCCAGGATAGAAGCACCCTCGATTTCTGCTTGAGACCTTGCGGTTGCAGAACTCTTAACGTTCAGGTCGTGGCTAAAGAATCCGCTCTCGCTGTTACTGACCCCCAGAATATTAACTTCATTAATATCCTCAAAATCGCTGTCTTTTCCAATGTCGATGGCGACTTTAACATGTTCAAAAAACTCATCGACAGTATCAGCGAACATAACGTCGATCTCGCCATTAGCCTCGGTAATCTCACTTCTTCCGGTTCCGTCTCTCAGCTCTCTAAAATGCGGAAACTCATCGATGATAAATTTACCTTTATCGATGGTATGAACGAATTTACTGACTGCTCAAATGACGGTGAACTCGTCTGCTGCGAGTCTGCTGTCGATCGTACCTTTGTAACCTGCAATGCTTTGCTCGATAAAATTGGCTTCCTCGCAGGTCTTGGTGAAGATGAATTCGAAAGTGGAAGCCTCGCTCAGTATCGAAATATGTTCGGGCCTTCAAATACATCGACTGTGTTTGGAAAAGTTCAGCTCATCATGCTCGATACCGCTGACGCTTCCCTCCCGGCTTCCGAATTTTCCTGGCTAAAATCCGTCCTTCGCGATCAAACCGTGAAAAAGTGTTCCATCCCGGCTCCAACTGATTTTGAACAATGGCCAACTCTGGCTGAATGCGGAAAAAGTACCTGCCGCGAATGTATCGGAAAAGAAGCCTATTGCATTCCGCCTGATGTCACCCGCTCAGATCCTTCTTTGGGTCCTCAAAACTGCGTCTGCGTGCCGGCTACTTCTAAAATTTGTCCTTACAATCAAACCTGCAGCGTCATGGACGGAACAGAAGGTACATGCATCTGCACCCGCGATGCGGACTGCGCAAGTGGCGGAACCTGTGTCGAAGGCGAATGCAGGCCGCCTATGAGACTTGTCTTTAGCTACACGCCTGTCTTTGATGAATTCGGAACCAGAAATAATGCGTTTTCTTCGACCGATGACGCAGCTTCTCTGATGTCACTGCTCACTAAATCCAGGGTTTCCGCTATTTTTTCCGGACGTGTACACGATTACGCTAAATATGAGATGGGCGGAATTCCAATGTATATCACCGGCGGCGCCTCGACCATGTCTTCTTTCTCGAAGTACGATAATCATTGGCTTCTCGTCACTGTTCCAGATGCTTATTCCAATCCCGATCCCGACAAAATGACGGTTGAAATCGTGAAGTTTTAATCGTACATGACTCCTCTCGATACTGTGGTTAGTTCTAAACTGCGCTATTTTAAACTACTTGAGGAGTTTTATGATGAAACACACGATCCCGCTTTTTGCCCTTTCTCTCTTCGCTGTGACCGGCTGCGCTCATTCGGCAGCCAATGCACCGAATACTTCGGAACTTCCCGTCTCTCGCGTCGTCATGTATCAGAGCGGTATCGGATATGTCGAGAGAGCCGCTGAGTTCGAAGGCGATGAACTCGTCCTTCGGATTCGTCCAAACCAGATTAACGATATCCTCAAGTCTCTCACCGTTATCGATCGCGCAAATGGCCGCCCCGTCTCTATTTCACTTCCCGTCAGCCAGAAAACTCTCGATGCAATCGCTCAAATCCCTGCAAATATTCAGGAAGGCGGCATTCAGGCTCTTCTCGAGGCCTTTAGAGGCGCTCATGTAAAAATTAAGTCCCGCTCCGGCAGTTATACGGGACGCATCATCGGGCTCGAAAAACACGAAGACCAGGAAAGCATCCGCGTCAATACGAACAGCAATGTCGTTGACGTAAATCAGACGACGCTAACGATCATGAGCGAAAACAACGTTCTCGAGATCATCCCCGTCAATGATATTAAATCGGTTGAACTGCGCGATAAAACGCTCGCCGAAGGCCTCGAGAGAAGTCTCAATGTTTCTCTCAATGAGGGCGACTGGAAACAAATCGAACTGCGAATTCGCATGGATTCGAACAAAAAACGCGAACTGGCCATGAGCTATATCGTGAGCATGCCAACCTGGAAACCGGCTTACCGCCTTATTCTCTCTGACAGCGATCAGGCCGTTCTTCAGGGATGGGCCGTCATCAGCAACGTTACAGGCTCTGACTGGAATGACATTTCTTTCTCCCTCGTTTCCGGGCAGCCAATGAGCTTCACTTACGACCTCTATACCCCGCAGTTCCTCGAACGACCTGATTTGTCCGGACTCGCAGCCCAAAAAGCAAATGCCCCTAAAATCGTCGAATCCGGATATCGCGACGCAAAAAGAAAATCAGCCAAACAAACATCCCGCAGTGTCAATGGCATGGCAATGCCCGCTCCCACTATGGGGGCTGCTGCTGCAAAAGGCTTCTACATGATGGAGGATATGGTGGAGGCCGAAGAAGACGAAATGCCAATGGCTGACATGGCTGCGGCTGACGATGCGGTCTATTTCGATACAATGACAACGGCCGAGGCCGCTATTTCTGCCGATGAAATGGTCTCAAGCTTCAATGAACTCGCAACAAACAACCAAATCGGCGCTTTTGACGAATACAAACTCGCTTCTAAACTCACCGTTCCTGAAGGAAATACCGCGCTCGTCAATCTCATTCAAAAGAAATTCCCCGGTAAGGAAACTCGCTTTTTCCAGGTCTCCGGCTATCCCGCTAATCAGTTCGAATTTACAAAAGGATGGCGTCTGAACTCTTCATACCAGACGATTGAGTTCAAAAATGACAGTGACGTCGCGCTCGATGCAGGACCCATCACGCTTTATCGCGACGGCGCCGTGATCGGCGAAGGTTATCTTTCAAGAACGGAAAAAGAGGCCGTTGCCTACATTACGTTCGCGACGGAAACCCGCCTGAGCCTTTCCGTCTCTGATGTCGATGCACGCAGTGAAAACCGTCTCAGTCATTTCAATAAAGGCAGATGCGAATTTTATATCGACAAATATGTGACGACGACATTTAACTTCACCAGCCATATTTCAAACGATGTTTCGGCAACCCTTCAGCTCGAAAAGCCGCAAGGCCGCGAACCGGTTGATCTTCCAGAAAATGCTGTCGATAGCGGCAACGTCTGGAATTTCCAGGTCGATGTCCCCGCAAATGGGACGGCTTCATTGCCGCTTACGATGAAAAATTCCGTCAAGCGAACTCAGAGCAGAACGGCAAACTGCAAAGATGCCATTAAAAATGCCATTAAAAATAACGAAATTCCAAATCCGGATGGCTTCAAACAATACGCGGATTTGCTCGATCGACTCGATGAAATCAATCTTCGCATGAAACAGCTTTCGGAACAGCGAGTTGCCATTGAACAGGACCAGAATGAACTTGGTTCAACGCTGCTTTCTTTGAAAAATATTAAATCCGGTGCCGACTCTTTGCGTTCTCAGCTCATGAACCGGCAAAAAGAAAATGATAAAAAACTTGGTGAAATTACTACCGAATTATATTCAATTCGCGTCGAACAGGGTGAAATAGAATTTAAACTCAAATCGATGGAAAGCGAATTGTCTTTCTAAAAAGGTCTGGATAAGATGCCATTTTATGACAGAAATGGATGAGAGCCGGAGGGGCATTTTGGGGGGAATACGCTCTCGCTTAATGTTCGTTTGAGGGGGACAGTGTTTTAACTGCGTTTGCGTTATGCTTGCCAGTTTGCGGTTTTCGGGGTATCAATCAGAGATTGCGCTTTTAAGCGATCCAATGTTTGTGCTTTTTGAATGAGAATGGAGTTTAAACCCTTATGAAGAAATCGTTAGTTTTGTGTCTTGCCGGTCTTTTGGTTTGTGGCTTAACCGGTTGTAACAAGAAAACAGAAAACGTGCCTGCTCCTCAGGCTCCCGCTGTTGAAGCCGCTGCTCCGGCCCCTGCGGCCGCTGATGCCGCCGCACCGGCTGCTGACACCGCTGCCGCTGCACCGGCCGTTGACCCTGCTGCCGCTGCCGCAAATTCTAAAGTCGATGATGCTCAGATTCAGGCCGCTGCCAATGCCATCGCCGATCAGATCGCTCCGCGTACAGTCCCCGCTCCCGAAGACGTCGCTGCCGCTCCCGCTGATGCTACAAAAACCGAATCCGGTCTCTTCTACAAAAAAATTGTGACCAATGACGCCGGTAAAGCCATTCCCGCCGATGGCCTCGTTTCCCTTCATTATACGGGATGGACCACGGACGGTAAAATGTTCGATACCAGCACCTTCAATTCCGAACCCACAAAGTTTAGACCTTCAAACCTCATCGCCGGTATGAAAGAAGCCCTTTTGCTCGCTAAAGTCGGCGAAAAAATGCGCGTCTGGATCCCCGAAGAACTCGCTTATAAAGGTCAGCCAGGGGCTCCCGCCGGTATGCTCGTCTTCGAATTTGATATCAAAGACGTCGAAGTCACCGAAATGCCTCCTAAAGACATTCCTGAAGACGCTACAAAACTCGATAAAGGACTCGCTTTCCGCGTCGTTAAATCCACTCCCGATGCCAAAGATGTTCATCTCAATGACCTCGTCGGCCTCGATTTCAATGGTTGGTCTCAGCAGACTGGCCTCCTTTTCCAGTCCTCAAAAGAACTCGGTGAAGAACTCGTCGCTCCCGTCAATTCGATGTTCCCTGCCTGGCAGGAAATTCTCCCTAAAGTTAAAGTCGGTGATGTCGTTCAGATGTGGGTGCCTCAGGAACTCGGTATCAATCCCGAGGGAACCGATCTTCCCGGTATGCTGATTTTCGAAGTTACGGTCAACAGTGCAAAAGAACTTCCTGCCACTCCGGCCGACGTCGCTGCCGCTCCTGCTGATGCTCAGAAAACCGAATCCGGAATCGCCTGGCGAATCATTACTCCGGGGACCGGCACCGAACATCCTACCGCTGAAAGCAAAGTTAAAGTCCATTACTCCGGTTGGACAACCGATGGTTCGATGTTCGATTCCAGTGTCGTTCGTGGTGAACCCATCGAATTCGCTCTTAATCAGGTCATTCCCGGTTGGAGTGAAGCCGTTCAGCTCATGGTCACCGGTGAAAAACGTATCGTTTGGATCCCCGAAGAACTCGCTTATAAAGGTATGCCTGGCGCTCCCGCTGGTATGCTCGTCTTCGAAATCGAACTCCTCGACATCGTGAAGTAATCTCAATTACTCACGGATTCTCTTTTCAGGCCCTTCTATGCTCGGCAAATGAAGGGCTTTTTCGTGCCTTTTTTTGGATATTATCTCATGACAAAACAAATTCCCGCTCCGTCTGACGTCAAGGCCGCTCCCGCTTCCGCTATGAAAACCGATTCCGGTATCCAATGGGTTTTGCTCAAATCCAACCCCGATGGCAAAAAATTGGCGCCTTCCGATTGGGTTAAACTTCATTACACAGGTTGGACAACCGACGGTAAAATGTTCGACTCCAGCATCGGTTCAGACCCCGCCATTTTCCCCATCGATCAACTCATTCCGGGTATGAGTGAAGCCCTCCAGCTCGCTCATATCGGTGAGTCACTTCGCGTCTGGATCCCCGAAGAACTCGCTTATAAAGGCGTCCCGGGGGCGCCTCAGGGAATGCTCGTATTTGAGTTTGAAATCCTCGATCTGGTCACTCCCGACAGACCAAATATGGAACCAGATCCCGATGCTGTTTCACTCAATGGCGGCCTCAAATTCAAAATCACTAAACGCGGTCAGGGCACCGACGAAATTCGTCCTACCGATATCGTGACCATCGACTTTACAGGATGGCATCAGGAATCCGGATCTCGATTCCACTCCTCCATCGAGATGGGGGAACCTCTGACAGGACCCGTCAAAGCATTTTTCCCTGGTTTTAGAGAAGTCCTCATGCATGCCCATGAAGGTGACTCTCTGATCGCTTGGGTGCCGCAGGAATTTGGTGTCGATCCGGCCGGTAAAGAACTTCCCGGCATGCTCATTTTTACGATCGATGTCCACTCCGTCCGCGCAGAAAAGAAAATTGAGGCTCCTGCCGATGTCGCAGAACCACCTGAAGACGCCGTCGTGACAGAAACGGGACTCGCATACAAAGTTCTTTCCAAAGGCACTGGAACAACCCATCCCAATGCCAAAAGCCGCGTTCGCGTTCATTATACGGGCTGGACAACCGACGGCGATATGTTCGACTCCAGTGTCGTTCGCGGTGAACCCATCGTGTTTGGGCTCAATCAGGTGATCGCCGGTTGGACTCAGGGCGTTCAGCTCATGTCCGAAGGCGACAAATTCCGCTTCTGGATTCCCGAAAATCTCGCATACAAAGGCATGCCTGGCGCTCCTGCCGGTATGCTCGTCTTTGACGTCGAACTCATCGCGATCGTCTAACTCAATTCGCCCGGTCTGCCTCGCTTCTTCATGGGATTGACCGGGCTGTTTTGTATCTTGCTTCCCGCCTTCCCTCATTGGTTTAAAAAGTTTATTCGCCTTTTTAGCCTGTGGCATTCTATAATGACTCTCACCGCTTTTGTGCGGGTGGCTGTTTGTTTACGTTAAAATCAGGGAAAAGATTGAGGCCATATATGCAAAAACCGACAGTACTTCTCATCGCTTCACAAATGCCGCAGCAGGAACTTGGACTGATTGCCCAGCTCTTTCAGTCACAGGGATTTCGGCAGCAGCCGGCATCGGAACGCCCCAAAAATTCAGCTGTTCTCGTCTTTGAAACGGCGGATAAAACGAATTCTGTCGCGATCAAGTTTTATCAGGAAATCGGTGCCCTTCGCCTTGAATTGACGGGGGAGGCTTCGAAAAAAATCGGTCAGGCACTCGATCAATACATGGAAGGACTGACCCCGGAACGCATCGGCGAGTTGTTTGAAATGGCTCAGTCGGACATGGAACGCAGGGTTTATGCCGTTTTACTCGTTTTGGCATACCCCGATGGCGTGACAGCCATGAACGCCATGCGCGACAAATATTTCACGAATGCCGTGACGGCCACAAAAGAAGGTGTCATTCAGGGACTCGCTTTTCTCGAAACCCCCGATGTCGGCATCCCGCTTGAGGAAATTGAAAAAACATGCGCCGGAACCGATCTCGCTGTCATGGCGCGCCGCGCCATCGATGGATTGTGCGAACGCGGTCTCATCCGCGAATCTTTGGCGAGTTTTATGAACAAAATTCGCGCGCTCATCGACGATAATCCACAGTCGGCTCTCGATCAGATTGAGAAGTATGAGGCCGCAGCTTCAACGCCCGAAATTCGGGCTCTTCATGCACGTGCACTCCGCCTTTTGGGACGCAATGACGAGGCTTCATCCCTCCTTGCAACGATCAGTATTGCCGAACCCGATGCCGTCGAAGCCTTCTGTGAACGTGCACTCATTCGAGAGGCCGGCGGACAGGCTCAGCAGGCCATGGGCGATGTTCAGGCCGCCCTCACTTGCGACACGGATTGCGCCCCCGCAAAGGAAATTTTGGCGCGCCTTAAACTCGTTCTCGAACACTCTTCAGCAAAGGTCGAAGACCGCTATGAACAGTTTTCTCGCGCTCTTTCGGCTAATCCTGAGGATGTCAATCTCCTCGTTCAGAGAGCCGAATGCCTCATGGATATGAACCGTCACGAAGACGCCGTTCGAGACTTAAAAGAAGTTCAGCGCCTTGCTTCAAACGATCTTCGTCTTCCCATAATGCTCGCCGAATGCTGGCTGGCCATGCGCTATCTCGGATCGGCGCTTGAACAGGCTTCAAAAGCTCAGAAAATTCATCCCGCTTCGCAGGAAACCATGGCCTGGCTCCTCAAACCACGCGTCTTTATGGCAATGAATCTTCCGGACAATGCGCTGTCGGCTCTTCACGAAATTCCGGCCGATGTTCGAGACAACGATGCCGTCGTTTTTTGTGAGGCTATGGTCGAAGAAATTCTTGGTAAAACAGATGAGGCACGGGCTCATTACGATGCCGTGTCTGTGAGCGCGGTTCCCTTGTTTGAGATCTTAAAACCCAGCATTTATGCGCCAATGCCGCTGCTAAAGGCGGCACTTGACGGTCGCAATGTCGCCGTTTGTGAACCGCCTTCGGCACCGATGGATCGGGAACCCGTCGATCCATTTTTCAAACGATGTGCCGCTTGCGGCGCCCTCACCATGCAGCGCAGGACGTATTGCCGCGAATGCTCCAACGGTACGTTCTTCTAAAAAACGTTTGCTGCGGCGTATGGCGTTCAGCCATAGACGCAGCGGCTGCGGCGTATGGCCTCCAGCCATAGACGCGCCCCACAAAAAACAGGATTTCTCATGTCGAAAAAATTGATTTGCGGCTGCATCATTTCTCTTTTGCTCGGAACCGGCATCGGACTCACCGTTCAGAATGACAGTTTCGCCGAGAAAAAAAGCCGTGAACCCTACGAAAAACTCGATACTTTCGCACAAATATTGAGCATTATCGAACGCAATTATGTCGACAGCATCGATCGCGGCAAGATGATTGACGGCTCAATTCACGGGATGATTCGTTCGCTTGACCCGCATTCGAGCTATATGTCGGCGGCCGAAAGACGCGATTTTGAAAACCGGACTTCCGGTTCATTCGTCGGCGTGGGGATTGAAATCGGGCTCAAGAACGACGAACTTCGCATTATTACGGCATTTTATGGCGGTCCTGCGCAGCGCGCCGGACTCCAGTCGGGCGATACCATCGTGGCAATCGATGGCCGCGATGTTTCAAACATGAACCTCGACGAGCTTTTTGGCGGCCTTCGCGGGGAGCCCGGTTCGACGCTTCGACTCACCGTGCGACACCCCGACAAACTCGGCACTCAGACTTACACCCTCGTTCGTGAACTCGTTCAGCGCGAGATGGTGCGAAGCCGCCTCGTCGGCGAAGATTACGGCTACGTTTCGCTTTCGACCTTCGGACAGAATGCCGGTGATAAAGTCAAAGAAGAAATCGAAAAACTCGAACGCCTTTCTCAAAACGGCCTTCGGGGCATTATTCTCGATCTGCGCGGGAACCCCGGCGGTTTCCTCAATGAAGGCGTCGCCGTGGCCAATCTCTTTATTCCGTCCGGAAATATCGTGACAACGCGCGGCCGTGACGGCGTTTCGATACAGGCTTATGATGCCGTTCGCGCCCGACATGCATTCGATCTGCCGATGGCCGTTCTCATCAATGAAGCATCGGCTTCGGCCGCAGAAATCGTCGCCGGTGCACTCCAGGACCATCACCGGGCAATCGTCGTCGGACAGACCTCTTTTGGCAAAGCAAGCATTCAGAATATGTTCTCTCTGCCAGACGGTTCGAGCGTCAAATTGACCATCGGGCGTTACTATACGCCCTCCGGACGCTGCATTCAGGCTCAGGGCATTGAACCCGATGTCGCCGTCGAAGACCTGATCCTCCAGGTGAAAAAACGTCAGATTATCCGCGAAAAAAATCTCGAAAATGCACTCGGCCCCGGCAATGAAACGAAACCTGCCGGCGTTGATAAAGCAGCAGACGGGGCCGCAGACCCCGCACAGGAATATCAGGCCGGCGATCCGCTCCCCGATATCGATGATCTTCAGCTCTTTACGGCACTTCAACAGCTTCGCGCCCGGGAGTTTTTCCTGGGGCCTCAAAAGTAATCAGGCAGCAATGAGTTCGGATAAGGTCAAAAATTGTCACGGCTGTCAGGCAGAACTGCCGATCGGTGAAAAACGCTGTCCCTATTGCAAACAGCGCCAGCAGACGCGCCTCGAGCTCGCCTTTAATCGCGGCGTGCGCGCTCTGTTCCCAAAACACCTTCCCGCGACAAAATTGCTCCTCATTTCGATGGTGATTTATTTCATCGTTATCTCCATCGATATCATCATGCATCCGACATTCGGGATCAAAGAGGCTCTGCTTTCTCCCCCGGGTGATCTGATTTATCGTTGGGGGGCGCACCTTCGCGGCGACCTCGTCTGGTGGCGCCTTATCACGGCTAATTTCGTCCATATCGGCATCCTGCACATCGTTTTCAATATGTATGCGCTGCGATATGTCTCGCCGTATGTCGAACGGTCCTACGGACCGGCTTTGACGTTCTCGTCGTTCGTTCTGCTGGGGGCGGCTTCAATGCTCTGTTCAAATGTTTTGGGCAGCGGCGGCGTCGTGGCCGGGGCCAGCGGCGGCTTGATGGGATTTATCGGACTCGCTGCCGTGACGGCTCACCGCGAACATACAGCCCTTTCTTTCGAAGTCCGAAACAGCATGCTCAAATGGGCGGCTCTCACAATGGTCGTCGGCATCGTCGTCTCGGCTTCCGGCAGCATGGGAATCGACAACATCGCGCATGCTTCGGGCTTTATCGCCGGCGCTCTTCTCGGCTTCATCCTTCCGTCCCAGTCCACAACCGGCTACACGAGACTCTGGGTGATTCGTTCGACTCGACTCGCTTTTTGCGCCACGCTTTTCGTCGTCGCAGTTTCGTTTTTCCTCATGGGATCGGCAAGTGCGTCCGGAAAATATCAGCGCGAATGCATTTCAAATATCAAACACAAGCTGTTCAAACAGGCCGAAGTCAATTGTGAAATGGCCTATCGTGCCGACAAAAGCCAGATGATTTCGTATCACAATTACATTCTTATCAGCATTATCAACGGGCATCCTGAGCAGGCACAAACGCTCTGCACCGAAGGCCGCAAACGGTTTGAACGCAAAGTCGAAAAAGGCGAAGAAAAACTCAGTTTCGGTGAGTTGTGTCGATCAATTGAACGATGATGATGGGGCGCGCCTATGCCCCTTGCAGGTGCATACGGTGCGCTTGGGGCCGGGCTATCGGCCGATGGGCCAATACGCCCGGCCGTATTTTTTATAAAAAAAACTTGCGCAGTGTGTCGGTTTCCATTAAAAGGCGTCCCCGTTTCGGGGCGTGGCGCAGTCTGGTAGCGCGCCTGCTTTGGGAGCAGGAAGCCGTAGGTTCGAATCCTATCGCCCCGATTCACGCGCTCATAGCTCAGCTGGATAGAGCAACGGCCTTCTAAGCCGTGGGTCGCAGGTTCGAATCCTGCTGGGCGTATTCAAGAGACACTCCGTGTCAGTTTTTTTATTTGACTTTATATAAGAGGTTATCATGGCAGCTGTTCGTGAAAAAATTCGTCTTATCTCTGAAGCCGGTACTGGTTATTTCTATACGACCACAAAAAATCGTAAGACCACGCCCGAAAAACTTCGTTTTAAGAAATATGATCCCAAAGCTCATGCTCACGTTTGGTTCAAAGAAGCCAAGATTAAGTAATTGAGTTACAAATCTTAAAAAGACGCAGATTGTTTCTGCGTCTTTTTTTTTACCCGTTTTCGCCTTCTTTTCCGCCGTTGTGCCCCTATGCACGATCCCGCATTTTTTGATCATCAGCATCTCGAATCCATTGATATTCAAGGGGATTTTGGCATCTATGTCCATGTCCCGTTTTGTGTCAGACGTTGTCGATACTGTGCCTTTGTTTCCTCGGTTTGTCGTCCGGTTCCTTCGCATGAATTTGCGAGCGCCGTATGCCGCGAATTTTCAGAACGCAAGTCGGAATTTGAGGGCGGCCGTCTGACGACGCTTTATTTTGGCGGCGGGACGCCGACGATGCTCTTCGATGACGACATGGAGCGCATCATTCAGACGGTTGTTTCGTCTTTCAATGCGCCTCTCGAAATTACACTGGAGGCCAATCCAGAACACATCACGAAGCAGCGTGCGGCGTTTTGGAAGAACATGGGCGTGACGCGCATTTCTCTCGGAACACAGTCGTTCGATGACGAAATGCTTGCCTTTTTGGGGCGTCGTCATTCGTCAAAACATGCTCTTGAGGCCATCGATATTCTAAAACAGACAGGCTTCGAGGAAATCAGTCTCGATTTGATTTATGGCGGCCGGTGCCGCGATGGGCGTTCGGATGCGGAAGAAATTGGCCGCTGGAAAAGAGAACTCGAGATTGTTCGGGATATCGGAGCAAGTCATGTCTCGGGCTATGAACTCACGATCGAGGAAAAAACGCCGATCTGGGTCAGACAAAACCGGGGCGATGAGGTGGTTTGCAGCGACGATGCGATTGCCGATATGATGGAAATGATTCCGCAGGAACTCGGTATGTTTCGTTATGAAATATCGAATTACAGTCGGAATTGTTATCTTTCCCGTCACAATTTGTCGTGTTGGGCCGGGGTTCCCTATCTTGGGCTTGGACCGGGGGCGCATTCGATGCGCCGCGTGAATAATGGTGCCATTCGGCGCGCAAACAGTCGAAATGTGCAGGACTGGATCCGGCGTATGCTGGGGGAAGATGGAGTGTTGCCGGCGCCGGAATTTGTCGAAGAACTCGATGGTGTGACGCATTTTCTTGAACGAATCATGTGCGCGGCGCGGACAAGATTTTTATGGAGTCCCGATAAAATTGCGCAGGAGATCGGTGTGCCTTCGGCTTTTTTAGAGGCTTTTTGTTCTCACAACCTGGAAAAAGCGCGGGCAATGGGGCTGATTTGCCGGGAGAATGAAGATTATCGAACAACTAATGAGGGAATTAGGTTGAATAATCGCTTGGATGTAGTTATTTTTGAGCAGGTGTAGGTCGCAAAATGCGGTCAAATAGTATCGATATTTGACATGTGACCTTATTTGGAGTTTAAGAAGCCTAGTTACATAAAACGACGTTGTGTCGTTTTCGGTTTTTCATCATCAGGGTGGTTGCTCATGTCTTTCTTTAATTACTCGACCAAAGAAATTGTTCTAAAGATTGTCTATTATGGCCCCGGGTTGTGCGGCAAGACCACCAACGTCAAACACATTTATTCAGCGACAAACGATGATACTCGCGGCAAGTTGATCAGCCTTGAGACTCAGCAGGAACGTACGCTGTATTTCGACTTTTTGCCGATCGAACTTCCTGAGATTCGTGGTTTTAAAACCCGTCTTCATCTCTACACGGTTCCAGGCCAGCTGTTTTATGCAAACAGCCGTCGTCTGATTATGAAAGGCGCTGACGGTGTTGTGTTCGTCGCAGACAGCCAGGCCGAACGTCTGGAAGCCAACCTCATTTCCATGGATGACCTCCTCGAAAACTTGAGTACCTATGGCTATGACGTTGAAAAAATTCCGTTCGTTATTCAGTATAACAAACGCGATATGCCCAATGCACTTCCAGTCGAGGAATTGCGAGCCGAATTGAATCAGTGGGGCGTTCCCGATTTCGAAGCCGTTGCCTCGGAAGGCGTCGGTGTCTTTGAATGCCTCAAAGAAGTCACCAAAATGATCCTCATTGATCTCCGCAAAGGCGGCCGTTAATTCAATCTTCACTTTCTTTGTAAGCGGTCTGGGTTTCAGACCGCTTTTTTTTATTTTTCAAACGGGAGTCACACTTTTGAAAGACAGATATGATCTGAAACCTGCGGATATCGTCTATGAAGATGACTGGATTATCGTCGTCAATAAGCCGGCGGGTTTGCCAAGTCAGGCCACACTCGATCCCGAACGCGATCATTGTTATGCCTCAACCCTGCGATATTTACAGGCAAAATCACCCAATGCGTATGCCGGACTGCATCATCGTCTCGATGCGTTGACTTCGGGGGCTCTTTTGATGACGAAAGATGTGTCCGTCAATGCTTCGATTTCGGAACAGTTCCAGACGCATTCGATTGAAAAGACGTATTGTGCCATTTGCATCGGCAGTCAGGAGGTCGATGAATGTTATCGAGATATCGGAGCGGAGTTTCTGATCAATGCCGCCATTGGCGAACTTCAGGGGGGGAAGGTCACTCGATATGGCGTGGATGGAAAGAAGAGAAAGCCGGCCAGAACGCGCATCTCGTGTGAGGGGATTGTTGGGCTTCGGGATGGTTTGGCCGGTCTGTATTTATGCCATCCGGAAACGGGACGGACGCATCAGATTAGGGTGCATCTGGCCTCCATCGGGATGACGATCGTTGGTGATCCTCTGTATGGAGTGCCTCTTTTGCGCAGTTTGAGGTGCATTTCACCGGAAAGGATGTGTCTTCATGCCGAAGCGATAACATTTGAGCATCCCGTCACACATGAAAGAATGACGGTCAGAGCGGAGCGTCCAAAGGCAATGAACCTGTTTTGGGACAAAGCGTTGAGGTTGGGAAATGTGCGGTGAATGTTTTGGGGATGGAGGAAAAGGACAGTAATGGCAACGGTTCTGACACGGATTGCGTTGTTAAAAGTTGACCTAAATCACCACATTTGATAATAGCACTCGGCTATTTTTGCCGTTAAAATGGCAAAAATTATAGGGTTTTAGCGCATTTCGCGCAAATGTTGATCATTACGCCAGAGGCGTATTTTTAAGCGCATTAAGCGTCTGAGAGATTTTTGTTCCCATGGATATGATGTCGATAGGTTTTCTCATCCTGATGTTTGTCTTGATGTATTTTTTCTTCGTTGTACCGCAGAAAAAGCACATGAAAGAGCGTCAGGCAATGTTGGATGCCATTAAAGCCGGTGATAAAATCGAAACCGTTGGCCGTGTGTATGGAAAGGTAGTGTCTGTGAATGCGGGTGATACTTTCACGGTTGAAATCGGTGAAAATAGTTCAGTTCTCATTAAGATAAGCAAAGACGGTGTGGGTCGCGTTGTGAAAGACGATGCAGACAAAGCGGCTTAAACCGTAAGAAATCGCAGATACAGTGTGATTTTGGTCCAGGTTGACTGAGATCATGCGCAGATAAGGAAGAGAGGTTACGCGATGTCGCGAAGTTGGTGGTTTAAAACCATCTTTTTTGGGTGTCTGTTAATATTTTCTCTGTGCATTCTGCTTCCGACTGTCGTTGAGATGGTCCTTTATCCAGAAGCAACGGATGACGTTGCTTCGGATGATGTCAGTGCAGAAGACAGCGTGCGCAATCCGCCGCTCCCCGAGTGGTATGAAGCCATTCCGAAGAAGCTTCGTTCCAAGACGATGTCTCTTGGTCTCGATCTTCAGGGTGGTTTGATGCTTCGATATTCTGTCGATATCGATTCGGCAGTGGATGACAAAATGGCATCCAATGCTGCAAGTATCCGAAGCGTTTTGGGTGAAAAGGGAATTTCTTTGCAGTATCACGTCAATCGGGATGCCAATGAAGTGGATTTCACATTCGGTTCCGCAGACGATGCCGCGAAGATTACGACAGAGTTTTTGTATGATTATCCGATGCTTGCCATCGTCAAAGTCGATGGAAACAAAGTCACACTCGGTCTGAAAGAGGGTTACTTCAAAGACGCTGAAGAAGCAGGAATTAAACAGGCCGTTGAAATCATTCGTGAACGTATCGATGGACTCGGCGTGGCTCAGCCGAATGTTCGCGTTGAGTCCGGCCGCAATATTGCCGTCGAACTTCCCGGCCTTTCTCGTTCACGTGTTGCGGCCGCTGAAAGACTCATTTCGACGACGGCTGTTCTGACCTTCAAACTCGTTGCTGATCCCCAGGAAAACCTCGATGTTTTTACAATGCTCAGCAAAAGCGTTCCGGCGGATAGTGGGATCTATACGGGTTCCCGTTCATTGAGAGCCGATGATGTCATCGATCCGACAACTCATCGCATTATTGAGTCCGGTAAAGATATTCTCAAAAAGTTTGTGCGTGAGCATGAAAGTGAAATCCCGAGTGGCCGTGAAATTGTTTACGAAAAAATCGATCTTCGCGAGCGCAAACTTGAAGTTGCCGAAGACGTCGATGTTAACAAACTTCCGACCAGCTGGCGTATGAGACTTGTTCGTACCGACCTTCCCGAACTGAGTGGTGAAAACGTCGAGGCGGCTTATCCCGCGAGCAATCCCGACACGAA
Source organism: Myxococcota bacterium (assembly GCA_045599245.1). Classification (GTDB taxonomy): domain Bacteria; phylum Myxococcota_A; class Bradymonadia; order UBA4248; family UBA4248; genus UBA4248. The sequence goes on along the minus strand of JAZRVP010000150.1, from coordinate 6,192 downwards.
TATGCCGTACGTTTCACTCAAACTCGATCGTTCCGGTGGTGATACATTCTATGGCATTACCAAAGAAAACGTAGGCAAACAGCTCGCCATTCTGATGGACGATGTCCTCGTGAGTGACCCTGTCATTCGAAGCGAAATTCCCGGCGGCAACGTTTCGATCGAAATGGGACGTGGCAATCGTCAGGAAACTCTCAATGAAGTCAACAACCTCGTTGTTTCTTTGCGTTCGGGTGCACTTCCTGCCCCGATTCGTCAGGAATACAAGACCCTGGTTGGTCCTTCCCTCGGACGGGATTCCATCGAATCCGGTATGGAATCCCTGGCGGCTGGTTTCATTTTGGTTTTCGTATTTATGGCGATTTATTATCAGGGAACGGGCGTTGTCGCAGCCTTTGCTTTGTTGATGAACGTTTTGTTCATCCTCGCCGGTATGGCTTCGATGGGAGCCGCACTGACGATGCCCGGTATCGCAGGTATCGTTCTGACGGTTGGTATGTCAGTCGATGCAAACGTCATTATTAACGAGCGTATTCGAGAGGAACTCCGCAACAGTGAGACGCCTCGTAAGGCCATTATGATTGGTTATGACAAGGCTTTGTGGGCAATTCTCGACTCCAATATCACGACGGCTGTAGCCGCCATCGTTCTCATGAACTTTGGTTCGGGTCCCGTCAAGGGCTTTGCAGTGACACTGCTCCTCGGTATCGTTTCCACAGTTTATACAGCCTTCTTTGTCACGCGTTCGGTCTTTGAACTTAAAGTTCGAATCAATCCTGACAAACTGTCGATCTAGTGGAACCGGCGCCCTTCACGGGTCGCCCATAGAATTATTCAAAACGAGGTTTGATATAAAATGCAGCTTACAATGATTAAACCCAATACGCATTTGCCCTTCATTCCGAAGCACAAACCCGTATTGTTTACGTTCGTATTTCTCGCTTTTTTCAGCATCATTTTATCCGCTTTTATCATGTCTCCGAACTGGGGCACGAGTTTCCAGGGCGGTACTTCCATTACGCTTCACTTTGATCAGGATGTTTCCACCGAAAAAGTTCGTCAGGAATTCGTCGATGATCCGAGATTTGAAAGCGTTTCCGTGCAGCAGATTGGCAATGAGGAAGCTCGCCGTTATGTCGTTCGTACGCGAACAACCACGACGCTCAACTGTACCAAACTTGACGAAGTCAAAAACAGCGTCATGGCGAGTATTTCTTCACAGACGGGCGGCAACATGACGATTGGTCAGTGGCCGAACTGCAATCCCGAAATCGAAGACGGCATTCGCGGTGACTTCTTTATGTCACTCGTTGCCGTGGAAGGCAAACAGGCTCCTGAAACGCTTCCTGATCAGGCCGCAATTCAGAAAGCTTTTGATAATGCCAATCTCGCGGCTGTCGTTTCTTATGAAGAAACATCAAAACGTTTTCTCGTCAAACCGACCGGTATTCAGACCGAAGTTCTCGATTTGATGGCTCAGAAATTTCCGGATAGCTTCAATCAGGCAACGGGACTTGATCAGATCGATTCCGTCGGTGCCGATGTCGGTGAAAAATTCCGTACCGATTCACTCGTTTCAATTCTTGTTGCCCTGGGCTTGATGCTGCTTTACATCGGCATTCGTTTTGATACGAGATATGCACCGTCAGCGGTCATTTCCTTGACGGTGACGACGCTGATGACGTTTGGAGTGGTCGTCGTTCTTCAGCTCGAAATCACGCTTGAGACCGTCGCTGCATTTCTGAGTCTTGTCGGTTACGGCATCAACGATACGATCGTTACGTTTGACCGCGTTCGTGAAAACGTTGGTCTTGCGGAACCGGGCAAATCCCTAGACGAAATTGTCAATAAATCGATCAATGAATGCTTGAGCCGAACGATCATTACGACACTCACGACGTTAGCCGCTATCTTCCCGCTCTGTATTCATGCGACGGGACCAACGCAGGATTTTGCCATTATCATGTTCATTGGATGCTGCATTGCGACGGTCAACTCGATGTTTATCAGCTGTCCGATGCTTCTTTACTTCGATAAATGGTATAAGAACATCCAGAAAAACAATGAGCTTCGCAAGGAAATTGCTGAGCTCAATGAAAATGGTGCTGAAATCTAAAGCCTAATAAGCTATGTCAAAGGGCGCCCAATTCATTTGGATGATGAATTTGGGCGCCTTTTTTATGGGGGGGACCAAAAAGGGTATAATGCGTGATGCATGATGCTTTGGATGTTGAAACGTCGTACATCGAGTATTAAGCCTGAAGTTATCCCGGCTAGCCTGGTTGGCTGTCGGCTGTAAAAAAATCGAATGCAATTATGACTCGGCCCGAAATTAAATACTGGAACCTGAAAGAACTCGACAACGACACGGTCGATTCTCTGGCTTCTGATCTCAACGAAAATCAGCTTTTAACGAGTGTTCTGTACAATCGTGGTGTTCGTACACCTGAACAGGCTCAGAAGTTTTTACATCCATCTCTCGATGATCTCGCCGATTCGAAGCTGCTTCTGCACATGGATGAGGCTGTTGATCGCTGTCTCAGAGCCTCGGAGAAGCATGAATCAGTTCTCATTTTTGGCGATAACGATGTCGATGGTGTGACATCGACGACGCTTATTTACCAGTTTTTTTGCCATATTGGCGTCAATGTTCGATACTTTTTGCCGAGACGTAAAGAGGACGGACACGGGTTCAATGAAGAGACGCTGACGGCGGCTCTGTCGGTTGGAAAGCCGGATTTGTTGATCACTGTCGATTGCGGTATGAGCGGATATCGAGAAGTCGAGCATTTGAAATCGCTCGGGATTGATGTTTTGATCGTCGATCATCATGCGATTCCGGATTGTATGCCGGACACGTTGATACTCAATCCGAAACTGCCGGATGATCCATTTCCATATAAAGATTTGGCAGCTGTTGGTGTGGTGTTTCATCTCGTGCATGAACTCGTTCTGGAGGCTAAAAAACGCAATATTTTTGCAGAGCAGGGTGTGGCTGTGCCGGAATTTTCCGACATGCTGGATCTCGTGTGCCTTGGAACAATAGCGGATGTGGTTCCTCTATTAGGGGAAAACAGGATGTTTGTGTCTGTTGGGCTGGACATCATTCGCAAGCGTCGTCGAAGCGGCATTGCGGCACTGCTAAGTGATGTTGGAGCAGATGAACGGTTCATTACGGAACGTACGATTTGTTATCGTCTGGCGCCGAGAATCAATGCGGCAGGGCGCATGGGTGATCCCAATGAATGCGTTGAACTGCTGACGGCGTATCGATTTACGACGGCTCAAAACATTGCCAAAAGCCTCGAGAATTACAACCATCTTCGCCAGAATGCCGAAGCGGCAATGATCAATGAAGCAACAGCCATGGCACAGCAGCAGGTTCTGGAAGGGCGAAAAATCATCGTGATAGCCCATGAAGACTGGCAGCAGGGAATTTTGGGCATTATTTCGAGTCGAATTCTCGATAAATTTTATAAGCCGACGGTTGTCATTTCCATCGCAGATGGCAAAGGGCGCGGTTCGGCAAGAAGCCCGGAAGGGTTCAGTATTCTCGATGCTTTCACTAGCTGTAAGGACCTTCTCGATGATTTCGGAGGGCATCACAGTGCCGCAGGCATCAATTTGAAGGCTGAATTGATACCGGAACTTTCTGAAAGACTGGAGAAATTTGCTTCGGCGACGTTTTCGTCGATGAGTGCTCCTATTCGAAGTCTCGATATCGATGCCGAAGCCACGATTCCTCAGCTGTTGAAGCTATGGCAGAACAATTATCTGGAACAACTGGGGCCGTTTGGGACATCCAATAAAGAACCGACTTTTCTGCTGAGAAATGTTCGGACGATTTTGATTAAACGTCTCAATCACGTCTATGCAAAAGCTAAAATGCGTCAGAATAATGCGTCGATCAATCTGCTCGTGCCCACGGCAATTGCCAATGATGTGGAGCAGGGGTGTGCACTCGATGTCGTTGTCACTCCGAAATATGCTCCGATGAAGGAAATTCCTGATTTCATTCTTCTCTCGGTTCGAAAACCGGAGGAGGAAAATGGCGCTGAAGGTTAATTCTGATGCGAAAACGGGCTCAATACAGAAAAGATAAGCTTCAGACGAAAGTATCGACCTTGATCATCATGATCATTATGCTGATTGCGATACTTGCTTTTGGTAAAAATGCCAGTCAGAACATTGCGGCATTTTTTGTACCGAATGTCCCCGTGACGGATACGGCGGCCGTGGCGGTTCCCGATCTCGTGTCTGAAACAACGGCCGGTACTGTTGATGGACCGAAGCTGACGGGGTCTGTTTTGGCAAATGCCAACAAATCAGCTGCTCAAAATTTGCTCAAAGTCCTTTCCAATGTTGGACATCCATAATTTTTTTCTTTTGATAGGATTTGCACCATGACACCCATGAATCCAGACTGGATGGAATTAAAGAAACAGCCCTTTGGTCAGTATATTCCAGACGAAGTTCTTCAATATCGCTCTGATGAAATTGAGAGAATCATTGAATGGTCAAAAGAAAATCCGCTTCCGCTTCCGGCAGAAATTGAAATTGGCTCGAATCGGGGATGTTTTTTATTGGGTCTGACGCGAGGAAGACGGGATGTGTCATTTCTCGGGATTGAACTCAAACTGGCGCTTTGCAGAACGTCGATCAATAAGATGGCCAGAGAAGGATTGACGAATGGACACGTCATCAATGCCGATGCAAAACTGGCGATTCCGGTTCTGTTTCAGCCCCATACAGTCGATGCCATTTACGTTCTTTTCCCGGATCCGTGGTGGAAACGAAAACATGCCAGACGGCGTCTGTTGGACGACAGTTTTTTTGAAACGGCACATGATTTTCTCAAACCCGGTGGATATTTTGTCTTAAAGACCGATGTTCTCGACTATTTTGAGGCGGTTGAAGAGTATTTGAAAGCCTCCCCGTGTTTTGAATTTGTCGATATATCGGAAGTACCGGGCAGTGATAAATGGACGCTGTCAACGAGAGAAAGACACTGTTTGGAGGATAATCTTCCCTATAAGCAGCTGGCGGTTCGCAATCTGACGACGGAAGTTGCGGAACTACCGAAGACGACGCTGATTGAGAAGAAACTGGTCAAGCACAACTACTGCTATCATCCCGAGAAGCATTTAAAAAACACGTGATCGAGAGGATGCCGCAAGGGTGCAAACGAGAATAGCCGGGGCGCGTGAGAAGCGCGCTCTGGTTTTATTTTATCGCAGGGATTTTCGATAAGTCAGGGCGATGATTGGGCGGCCGTTGACGTCGAGTTTTTCCCAGCGATTGGTTCGTTCATATTGGCATTTGAGCAGGCATCGAAGAGCCGGAACGTTATTTTCGGTCAAGGAAACGGAGATGCATTCGACGGCGGGATGATACTCGTGCAGGAATGCAGGGAGGGTTTCCGTCAAGAGGCGAGTGCCGAGACCTTTTCTTTGAAATTCGTCGCGAATGACGAACATGGCAATGCTGGCGATTTTGTAGTTCGGGAAACCGACGAAGATGTCGATAGCGGCCAAAGGGCCACTGCCAATTGATGGGTCTTCGACGTAGATGAAGTGTTTGAAGACGCGTGAACCATCGACTTTGGGCGGCTCGGCGCCGAAGCATCGTTCGGCCATACCTGCGGCTGAATATTGAACGATCGATGTGTGGTAATAGGCTGCATGATCGAGAATGGATTGAACGGAATCGATATCATTTCGATTGATGGAATGAAGAATGACGCCTTGATGCTGAAAAGTGCCGTCTGACATAAAAAAATCCCGGGAACAGAAAAAAGAAAAGTGAGATATGCCCAAAAAACGGGGGCAATTTATTGCAAATCAGAGCAGAGAGGCAATACGAATTGGATGAACCCAGTTTGATTGTGTTTACTCACCGGGGCTCTGTCCCGAACCCCGTTTAAGGGCTGAGCCTTTTGGAAAACTCAATATTTTAATTATTACCCCGCCGGGGCCCCACCCCCGGCTCTCGACAATTACTTCCTTAAATGATCATTTTGGTCAGAGGCTCCCTGGGTGAGCTGTAACCTGAAGCGTTACAGCTTGTATGGTTGCTTTTGTGTTCGTGACTAGCTAACACGAACGAAGCCTTGAAACGACTCGTTACAACGGGTGGCATGAAACATGACCACGAGACTGAGATTGTCGTTCAAGGCTTCACCTTTTGCCCAAAGAC
>JAZRVP010000149.1:0-5895 GCA_045599245.1 Myxococcota bacterium | reverse complement strand
CAGTCCTTTGGTGGGGTCTGGGGCAAAGCCCCAGAAAAAAGTAAATAATCTTTATTCAGACCGTCCTTAGGGGCTCAATCCTCGGCTCTTTACCGCCTTAAAATATCGTTTTGTTCAGACCTTCCTAATGATATATTTGCCGCGCGTATGCCAATAGCGCGGCGAAGGAGGGCGTATCGGCTCTGCCGATAGCCCGAAAGGCGAGCCGTATGAAACAGGTGAGCAAACAAATACTTTTTCAGAAAATGAAATACAATTATACCTTTTTAATCTTAAATTTTGCGACTAATAGTCCCATGCCTCCATATATTTTGTCGCCTTTTATCTTATATAGAGCTGTTCCGTACGGACTATAAATATAATTTTTATCGAAAGAATAACTCGGATGATTGAGTCTGTCCACAAGATTGAATCGTTTTATACGCTTTCCGTCAATTGTGTAGATTGGAACGATTTGATATGCTTCATAAATGAGATTTCCACGAACACGATAAGCTATTATTTGAAATTCTGTTGTATAAATATCCAGCTTTGTGTTTTTATCAATTATATAATCTCCAAACTCTTCTGCAAATGCGCAAACAGGTATGAAGAAAATTAATATAAAAATAAATCCAAGAATACTTTTTTTCATACAATTCCTTTATGAACATTGCCGACGCATGACCGCCGATATGAGTATAAGTTTTATTTTTTGAAATTCAAATGGACTGTGAATCTTTTCGAAAGGAATAGTCATTCAGTTTAGCGAGTGTGTTTTGGTGTGGGTATTTTACATACAGTGAATGCATAAATTTCATGAAATGAGCCAAAACCACGGCTTGCAATTACGGTTTCAATATTGGATAATTAGTGGTCTATTTTCGGGTATGGCGGGATGGTCCCGGAACCCTTATCTTTTGCTTGGAGATTGAACAGTGAAAGACACATTTATGACAGATGCTCAGTTTGCATGTCAGGCATCGAGCTGCGAATTTTGCGAAAACAAACCCTGTATGGCTGCTTGTCCGGTCAACTGCTCGCCGGCAGATTTTATCATGGCCGCGAAACAGGGCGAAAAGAGTGATATCGCCCGCGCTGCTGCCGAAATTTTAACCGCCAACCCGATCGGCGGCGTCTGCGGTCTGATTTGCCCGAATCAGTACTGCCAGAAAGCCTGCAGCCATAAAGCACTCGACGGCTCTGCCATCGAAATTCCCAAAATGCAGGCTTATGTCATCAACAAAGCCAAGAAACTCGGTGTCATGCCCGAAATCAAACGTGCCGCCAGCAAAGGCAAATCCGTCGGCATCATCGGCGGCGGCCCGGCCGGTGTTGCTGCTGCTGCCGTTCTCGCACAGCGCGGTTACGATGTCGTCATTTATGATCGCAACGACAAACTCGGTGGCGCCCTCAATCTCATCCCCGATGATCGTCTTCCCAAAGATGTTCTCGCCAGCGACATCGAATGGGCCCTCAAAGGCAACGGCGTTTCTTTGAAACTCGGCGCCTGTGTCAGCGTTGATGATGTCGCCGCAAAACACGATGCATGCCTCGTCGCTGTCGGCCGCTACAAACCTTACAAACTCAACATCGAAGGCGAAGACAAGGCCGTTTACGGCAACGATTTCCTCGCCAAGAAACCCGCCCTCTCCGGCCGTACCATTATTATCGGCGGCGGCGCCATCGCCGTTGACTGCGCTCTCGAAGCTCTCCGTCTCGGCGCCTGCTGCGTCGAAATGATCGCCAACGAAAAATGGTCCGAACTTCCGCTCACTCCGAACGAGAAGAAACACATCGAAGACGCCGGCATCGAAGTCACCGGCCGCACCCGCGTAAGCAAGATCATCGTTAAAGACGGCGCCATCGCCGGTATCGAGACAAAACGCGTTCGCCTCAACGGCACAAAATTCAGTATCCGCGACATGGTCGATGTCGATGGTTCCGAATGCACAATGATGAACGTCAAGAACGTCATTATCGCCATCGGCAATGCTTCCGAAGTCGCCTGTGATGAGAAAAAAGGCGTCTTCTATGCCGGTGACTGCTGGCATGGTCCTTCGACCGCAGTCGAAGCCGTTGCAACCGGTAAAAATGCCGCTGCCGCAATCGATAACTATCTCAACGGCAAAGCCGCAGAACTCAAGGTCGTGCGTCCCGCCAAGAGCGAAGTCAAAATCGAAGGCTACAATGCTGTTCCCGTTTCGCTCGAAACCGATTTCTTCGGCCGCAAACTCCCGAATCCGTTCCTTCTCTCCGCCGCGCCTCCTTCGGACGGTCTCAACCAGATGCGCCGCGCACTCAAGGCGGGCTGGGCTGGCGGCTTCATGAAGACGGCATTCGACTCCGTTCCCATTCACATTCCTGCCGGTTATATGTTCCAGCTCGACAACGAAACTTTCGCAAACTGCGACAACGTTTCCGAGCATCCCATCAATCGCGTTTGTGAAGAAGTCAAGACGCTTCGCGCCGAATTCCCGGATCGCCTGATCGCGGTTTCCACCGGCGGCCCCGTCACCGGTCACGACGATCACGACAAAGCCGGCTGGCAGTCCAATACCCGCAAATTCGAAAAAGCCGGCGCAATGGCTATTGAATACTCACTCTCCTGCCCGCAGGGCGGTGATGGCACCGAAGGCGACATCGTTTCCCAGAACGCAGCTCTTACGGCCAAGATCATCGACTGGGTTATGGAAATTTCCGACCCCGAAATTCCAAAACTCTTCAAACTGACCGCCGCTGTCACGAGCGTCGCCGTCATCCTCAAAGCCATCAAGGCCGTCTTTGACAAATATCCCGGCAAAAAAGCCGGCGTCACACTCGCCAACACCTTCCCCTCGTTCACATTCCGCAAACACATTGACGGCAAAGAACACGAATGGGATCAGGGCGTTGTCATCGGTATGTCCGGTCACGGCGTCACCGCAATTTCCAACAACTCACTCTGGTCCGTCCGCAACAGCGGCATTTCCGTGAGCGGAAACGGTGGTCCGATGAACTATAAAGATGCTGCCAACTTCCTCGCACTCGGTGCTATCAACGTTCAGTTCTGCACAATCGCGATGAAATACGGCGTCGGCATCGTCCGTCACCTCTGCGAAGGCCTCTCCAAAAACATGGAAGAACGCGGCATCAAGTCGATCGATGAACTCATCGGACGCGGCAAAAACAGCCTCACCGACTTCATGGATCTCAGCCCGGTCAAACGCATTCCGCAAATCGATGAAGACCTCTGCGTTAAATGCGGCAACTGCACGCGCTGCTCCTATTTCGGCCTCATTCAGGAAGGCGACAAGATCGTTGCCCATCCCGAAAACTGCGTCGGCTGCACGATTTGCGCTCAGAAATGTATCGCCCAGGCCATCACGATGCGCGACCGCACGCCGGAAGAACTTGCGGCTTATCCCGATCCCCTCAAAGGCTGGGAAAACAAATAGTATATCGGCGTAGCATTCTGCGCCGTCTCTTGAAAACGTGATCTGTATTCACTATAGAAAAGCGCCCACTTCCGGGCGCTTTTTCTTTCATTCAGGAGGATAGAATGGACAGTTTGAATTATTGGCTCATCGAAATGAATCCCGAAGTCTGGGATATCTCTAAATGTGCTCTCGGCTATCGTCAGACACTCGAATCCAAGAACAAAGGCGGCGCTCTCAAGCCTCGTCTCGGCGAACTCAAAGCCGGTGAACTCGTTCTCGTTTACGAAGCTTCCGTCAATAAAGCCGTCACTCGCATTCTCGTTGTCGAAAGCCCGCGAGATATGGTCAATGATGATGTCTGCCGCGATGTCGTTGTCAAAGTTGTCGCCGAAATCCCCGCCGTCACCCTCGATGAGCTGAAAGAAAAAATGCCTGATCTTCACAAACGCATTGCCTCTCCGGCCGCCATTCACTGCCTTTCCGCCGAAGATTTCCAGGGCATGATGAAACTCGCTTACAGCAAATAATATATATTGTTATTATTTTATGGGTGCGCGGCTATTTCATACGCCGCGCCTTGACGCCCGCTATTTCTAAAGAAATACGCGGGCGTTTTTGAATGAAGAAAAACTGAAATAGCCCTTCCGGCCCCCAAAGACATTGTCTTTAATAAAGTCACAATGGATGCACAAATGACAATTGATGCTTCACTTATTACAGAAAATATGAAACGTTTTTCATCTGAGCCAAATATCGTCAGTGCAAAACATTTTTTGGAAAAATTATTTTGATGGAAATAAGGAGATTTAATATATGCGGACACTTATTCTTTTTCCTAATGATTATTTGAATCCGAAAAAAGTCAACGAAGACTATGCTCAGGAATTTGATGCTGCCCAAAAATACGGATTTTATACAGGTCTTATTGATGATGATGCCTGGGTTAATGATAATACAATTAAGCTGATACTGCCCAAATCATTTGAAGGTGAAGTTCTGTATCGCGGCTGGATGGTTAAACCAGAACAATATGATGAGCTTGATAAGGCTTTACAGGCGCGTCATTGTCGGCTTATTCAGGATAAAGATGTTTACTGCCGTTATCACACTTTGCCTGGTTATTATCATTGGATAAAAGACAATACTCCCCAGGCATTATGGTTTAAAAATGGTGACTCAATCGATTGGGATTTAGTGCGTAATACGATGTCTAAATGCATCGTAAAAGACTATGTCAAATCCGAAAAAAATACGTCTTTTCCAAAATTTCTTGATTTGCAGATGCTCTCTGATAATGAACTTAATGAGTATATCAAACTGTTTATTGAAATGCGGGATGATCTGTATACAGGAGGTATCGTTCTTAAAGAATTTGTCAATTTGAAAAAGTATGGTGAAACAACCAATGAAATTCGGGCATTTTTTTTCGATGAAAAGCTCCTTACTCTAACGCAAAATTCTGCTCAACCGGTAAATTGTCCAGTGGTTCCTGAGGAATTTGTCAAAAAGTTTGCATTTTTTGGATTTTATTCCATTGATTTTGCTGAGCTTGAGGATGGTTCATGGACAATTATAGAATGTGGCGATGGACAGGTTTCTGGTTTGCCTGAAAGACTTTCTGTCGATGAATTTTATAAAAATTTAGCTAAAGATGATGTATATATCCTCAAATTTATGCATGAGTATGCTTCTACTTGTTTGTGGTCTGTTAATTCGAAAGCACGTTCAAAATATGGTTATCCGATTGATATCGATGAAATTCCCGTTTCTGAGTCATTGAAATTGGCAATGAAGGCGCATTCGAAGCATTATGAAACTATTTTGAATTGGGATGAGCCCAATGGACAGTTATTGTGGACAAAATCAGAATATATTCATTATATCAAGAAGGCTGATTGTTTACTTGCACAGCTGTATAATGAGCTTGATGATGAATATATAATTGAAGACTGGATAAATCGAAGTCTGGAGGGAGACTGGGCGTCTGATGAATTATGATTATTTGTTGGTGGCATACCTCACTTTTTGACTTGTTTACTTGTTGTGTTTGCAACGATATCGGACGAAACAAAGGCTAACTCCATTTCCAGTCTTGCCGGTTTACGCAATCCACGGATTTTCGCCATCCAGTGAATGGCGAAAAACGCAGATACACCGCATGTTACAGCTCAGCCACTATTAATTTACCTGTCTATTAAATTTGGGCAGAACTCGAAAAAGCGGATTATTTCGCATTTTTCAGGCAACAAATGAGTACGGCCGGGAGGGGCGGCGAGATAGCTGTAGCCCCCGTTGTTACAGCTCAGCAGGGGCAGAGCCCCTGACTCCGCCGGGGCTTTGCCCCGAACCCCGCTGGGGCTTTGCCCCTGTCCTCAGTTCGCAATATAAAATGAACTTCGTTTCCCGAGCCTGTTGGCTCTCCAACTCGTTCATTTCATTTGCTCACTGGGCTCTGCGATGCCAGCCGTCCACCGGACGCCTGCCTTCTCGGCCCCCC
>JAZRVP010000148.1:0-1828 GCA_045599245.1 Myxococcota bacterium | reverse complement strand
TGTCTTGGATGCCGTGGACAGAGTGTGCAAGAAGTCGCCGTCATTCATCCCATCGGCCTACGAAATCGAGACAGCCTGCTGCAAGACTCCGAATGTCGAACCGTTCCTTCCGTCAGAATATCGCGAACTCGATGCACAGTACAAAGAGTTTGAATGCAGCCATTACCCGGATTTGATTTTGACGCGAAACAAACTCGAACTTGCCGAAAACGACGCCGAAAAAGCGGAATATCAGCGGCAATTTGACGGTATCCGTGCCCGCATGGAAATCGAGGAACGAATGCATGAAATATATAACTCAGCTTTGGCTCGTGCCATCGAAGCTTACGACCGCACACAGACACAAATGGCACACAACGACCTATGCGCGCTCGGATATGAGCGCCTTGCATTGGAGGGATAAATCATGGCCAAATCATTCAAAAAAGAAGTGGCATCTTGGATGGACAGGAACGGTATTGAATATATCGACTTACAAAAAGACGGTAAAACCATCGCGAAACTGGAGGGAAATATGGCAATTCATCGACCGAAAACAGAAGCAGCTTTCACTGTGAAAAGTACAAATGACGACATGGCAAGTTTCGACAAACCTCAGACCGTTAAATTTGCCGATGATACCGGCAACATGGCGTGGGGCGACTACACGTTCAAAATAACGGTCGGTAACATGCTTAATCTCGAAACATTGTGCAAATATGCACAAATGTTGGATTATGTGACGCATTCTATTGACGCAGACAGGTTGAATATCGACGGCGTAGTCAATGAAGTGCTTGCAGAGGCATTATCTAAGCGCGTGAAAGAGCTGGCCAAAAAGCATGGATTTGAGAGTGCGCACGATTTCACGGAAGCACTGGACGATTGTCATGACGGCGGAGAAGTGGAACACGTGATACGAGAATCTGAACAAGCCGCTTACCAACGTGCGCACAACAAAATATTAATGCACGTGCCTTTTGAGGATAGACAAAAGAGTCTTTTTGACGACGTAAAATGAAAAATGGGGGCGCGGCAACGTCCCCAAGAAATCCAAACACACCATTTATCCGGCGCATTCATGCAGATTTGTATTCATTTTGTGTATGGTGGTCAAGCGTATTGCAGCTTGTTTCCTCATGGAGGTGCATGATGTCTGATAAACGTAAAATCACGGTAGAGATACCGCAGAAAAGCTATAATCTCATTCGCCTACGCTCTCAATCACCAGAGATCAAGACATCACGTGTGTTGTCTCGTTATCTGTTTGTTTTTCTAAAAATTCTGTCAGATGGCGAGCGTACACTGTTTAAGAAATTCAGTCAGAGACAAGCGCGTTCTCTGGCTGTCATTCTGAACAGCGTTCATCATGCAGACCGTGTATCGTGGGATGAACTGGCGACATATCCGGCAAAAAATCTAAGTATGCTTGTCGATTTGTTTGATGATACGCATAGTCTTCCACTATCAACGATTTGCGGCCTCAATTCTTGGGAAATCATTGCACTGATGGAATATGCGCAGATTGATGATTCTGAGCAATTTGAGGCGCAGACGGCGAGATTTTGCGGGTAAAATTTTAGGTACTACCGGGGGCCTGGGATGTGTTGCGCACGACGGCGAAGGCCCGAGCGTTAAAAATTTCGGAGTACTGGGATGGATGCTGATGATGTGTTATGGCGTCGAAGAAACCGACAATCGAAGAAATTGATTACCGCACGCGGCTTGCGAACTGCGAAGCGCTTGAAATCAAAGTTCGGCGTGACCAGTTCGAGCTCGACAACAAACGCGGTGAGCTGTGTCGCATCGAAACGGCGCTGAATGCGTTTGACGGATTTCTGCGTGAGTT
>JAZRVP010000147.1:0-3565 GCA_045599245.1 Myxococcota bacterium | reverse complement strand
CGTGCCGCGTCACGGCTGTATAGAGGGGGCAAAAAATAAATAACGGCGGCGTATCGGCTTGTCCGATAGCCGGCCGTAGCGAGCGTATGCCGTGAGGCATAGCGAAGCTAATAATATAATATATATATAATTTATTCTGGTTGTATAATTTCAGAATTAAAGACGATGTTGGTCTTGGTAATGGTCATTTCGCAACGCGTGTAGGCAATATAAGAGCCATTTGATGCGACGAAGTAAGTGAGAGTGGAAGTGTCCATGCCGTGCTTAAGAATAGGGCCGTGGACGGGGGCGGGATATTGATTTTCGGTGGCGGGCGTTTCGATGAAATCGGGGTGTCCGAAGCCGACGACGGAGGCGGCAGAAGCGAGTTTGTGAATGAAAGAGAGTTTTTCTTCGTCGGAGTCGAAGCCGAGATTGAAGGCGTTGATTTGGGCTTTGAAGAAGGGGAGAGCGGCGCGCCAGTCGGATGTCTCGATGAGTGTTTTGGAGGCCATATCGACTAACCATGCGGGTTTGCGAGGTGTGGGAGCGTCGAGCACGATCATGTCTGGGGCAGTGGGAGCCGGGTCGAAGAGGACGATGATCCACTGTCCGAAAGCCATAGACCAGTCACTGAGGGAGCGGTCTGTCGGGTGTGTTTTTTTGACGATGGAAGCGGCACGTTCGTATCGGGCGCGGACGTCGTTATTTTGTCGGTCGGAGTAGAGGAGTGTCCAGACCTGAGGCTGTTCGGTTTGAGCGGTGGACTGAGCTGTTTGTGCGGGAGGAGCCGGGACGGAGTCTGTTGGCTGGACGGGTGTGTTTGAATCGGCCGAAGAATGGCATCCGGAGAGCAGAAAAGCAGAGAACGATGCGGCGACGAAGAGGGCGTGTTTCATGCCTTGGAAACCTCGAAATGTGAGTGGCCGTCTATTGGCGGAGCGCCAATACGACGACCTGGCCGCCGCTATTCTGGCGAATACGCGTCGGCGATTTTTAATAGATGGAAAGGGGTTCGCTGCGGGACCAGTCGTCGATGGAGAACGCTTTGAGTCCGGAAATGATTCGAAGTGGTGGAGCATCATTGCGGATGGAGACGGCGTCCTCGGTGAGTGCGGCACCCCAGATTTGAGTTCCGGTCGAGAATATTCGAAGGACGAGACTGGATTTTGCGGTGTTTAAACCGATTTTTAGAATGGCGAACTGTCCGTGTTCGGTAGCTGCGAGTATGTGAATATAGGATTTTGCGGCCGGAGCAACGGAAAGAATGCGGCCTGTGGGGAGGCACAGGGGTTGCGAGATGGTGCATTCACCGGAGCGGATATCGAAGACGTGAACGGCAGCGTCACGGGTGAAGACGAGGAGTGAATTTGCAGATTTTTCGCGGCCAAATGCGATCTGTTCAGGGGCGTTCACGGTGATGTGTCGCGGGTCGGATTTAGCGGTACGATCGATGATTTCGACGTGATCGTTCCATGCGGCGGCGAATGTTTTGGCGTTGTCGGAGAGGGCGATTGCGCAGGGGATTTGAGGCGCATTCCAATGGATGGGGGAGAGAGATTTTCCGTCGAAGAAATCGGCGGAGCCATCGGCGTAAAGGAGGAGCAGAGAGGCGCCGGAGGCCGTCATCATGACGGTTTGTTTTGAAGTGGAGCAGACTTTTGTGATGGTATTGTCGTCGAGTTTGAGACGGTAAACTGCGTTGTCCGTGCAGGCGCAAAGGAGTTCAGAAAAGAGCGTTCCCGGGCAGGCGCAAAGGAGTTTTGCTGGGAGCGGGGAAGCGGAGAGAATTTCTTTTGAGTGGCTGAAGAAAGCGGTTGCGGACTCCGGGCGAAGCGCCATGAAACCGACTTTTTCCGGGGTGGGAAAGACGGCGTTAAATGCGATGGGTTTACGAGGGGTTCTGAAGAGAACGGCGCGAGAAGGGATGTCGAAGATGGTGAGGACGCCGTTTGGATTGCCGTAAACGAGGTGATTGTCGTGACTGAAATCGAATGCGGTGACGGAAGAGTTGTCATTGTGGACACATTCGGATTTGAGCCGGACGGGGTCGCAGTTCCAGATTTGACCGTTGTCGAGGAGGATTGTGGCGAAGTCGCCGCGCCAGTTCAGGTGCATGCCACACCATTTATGTGAATTTGGAGCGTCCAGTGTCATGAGACATTTGTTTTCGAAGGCACTGAAAACCTGGACGGCATCAGGTGAAATGGTGATGACGTATCGTTCGCAAGGGTCGAGTGTGAAAGAGATTAATTGCGGGATGGTATGTTCAAAAGACTGGCTGCCGGATGTGATGATGAGTGTATCGCCTTCACGGGAAGCTTCAGGTGCATCGAGAAGCCGGATGACATTATTAGAGACATCGGGCAGGGGTGTTTGATTGTCGACAAGAAAATCGTCATCATTAAATTCGATGGTTCGTTCCTGACCGTTACCGGAGCAGATGACGGCTTGGTTGTTCCATGTGATACGTGAGCATTGGAACGAGAGATCGTAAATGCCAAGGACCTCGAGGGTTTCAAACGACCAGATATAGAGCCATCCGTCGGCGTCGGTGCTTGCTATGAGCCGTTGACATGGAGAAAAAGCAACGGCTGTTACCGTGTTTCCATGACCATACTGGGCAACGATTCGGACTGGACTGACGAATTTGCTCGTCGTTGGAACAAAACGATGCGGTAAAACAAGCACTTTTCAACCCCTATGCGAAAAAAAAGACGACGCGGTATTATGAAGCGAAGTCAAACCTGACGCAATGAAAATCGCAATCACTGTTACAGCTCAATCGGGGCTCTGTTCCGAACCTCGTCAAAGGGCTGAACCCTTTGAAATCCTCAATATTTTAGGCGGTATCGTCTTTTGGGGGCTGCCTAATCATTTACTCGCCGGGACCCTGCCCGGTTCTTACTTTTTCCGAGTTCTACCAAAAATAGTAGATTGATGAATTTACAGTGGCTGAGTATTAATCAATCACTGTCTGGCAGTGCAGTCTCGAAGCATGGCACTGAGCTGATGGACGTTGAATGGCTTTTCAAGTCCCTGAACGCCGACATCCTGCATCCATGATTTTGTTTGTTCGTCGATGAAACGGGAAGTAACGATGATGGATGCATCGGGACATAAAGTTTTAGTCCGGCGAACGATTTCGTAACCATCGACAATGGGCATACGCAGGTCGGTAATGACGACATCGAATTCGTGTTCGGACAGGAGGACGGAGGCAGCTGTACCGGAGGATGCAGTCATGACGAAGTAACCTTCGAGAGAAAGCATTAATGCCGCATTGCGAAGCATATCAAGATCGTCATCAACGATAAGTAAACGGGTTCGATCCATCATTTTTAAAAGCCATCCTCCGTAAAGATGCAGGAGGATGTTTGATTGGTTTTTTTTGAAAAGTCAAGCGTAGAAATAAATAAGGGTAGAATGCAGTTACAACTCAGCGGGGGCTCTGCCCCGATTCCTCAGTTCGCAATATGAAATGAACTTCGTTTCCCGAGCCTGTCGGCTCTCCAACTCGTTTATTTCATTTGCTCACTGGGCTCTGTGGTTTTCGCCATTCACTGGATGGCGAAAATCCTCGGCC
>JAZRVP010000146.1:0-4569 GCA_045599245.1 Myxococcota bacterium | reverse complement strand
AAGAACATCTTTGAACAGGGCGAACTCGGGCGAAAATATCCCCTATATCACATCGATCACGTGGTCCGTGAAACCGGGAAAATCTTTGACGACGGTATTCACTTCATCTATGTAAACGGGATGTACCAAGGGAATGATCCCGTTGGTTTGTTGATTCAGGATCTGTTTGCAAGCAGTCCTGATAATATGCATGACCAGTCCATGGCTGGTAAATTCAGGCAGTTAAAGGATGCAGAAATCGAGCATAAGGAGCGAGGAAATATGAACGCAGCATTACAGGCACTTTGGGATGAAGCACAGGGTGAAGGCAGAGAAGAAGGCAGAAAGGAAGGCAGAGAAGAAATGAGAGAAGAAATGAGAGAAGAAAAAATCCGAAATGTGATATCTCTCATGGAGAATCTCGAATGTGATTTTGATAGAGCCGCACAACTGCTCGCTCTTTCTGATGAAGACAAAGCCATGATAGCAAAGGCGCTGGCTGTAAAAAGTGCATGACCAGTCAATGGCTGAGAAATTCAGTTTTATGGCGCCGCCTATTGCCAAAGAGCCGTGTCAAGACACGGTTCTATTGGTAATACGGCGCCCTTTTTTTCGGCCTATTCGCTTTGCGAATACGGCCTTTTGCGCCCGGCTTCTCGCTCGGCGAGCCGTGTCAAGACACGGCTCGTTATCCTCGCTCAATACACCGGGCGGCGCTTCGCGCTTTTATGATTGCTGAAACGCGCCATCAACACGTCTCCATATTGTCATGTCTCCACATATTGGCGAGTTACAACTCAGGCAGGGAGTAATTCATATATCTATTGAAATGAGCTGAAATTGGCGAAAAAAGAATTATATCGCAATTATAAAGCAGAAAATGATGAGAGCCAGGCGGTGGGGCCCCGGCGGGGTAATAATGGTTAAGCAGCTCCAAAAGCTAATACCAACCTAAAATATTGCGAATTCTTAAGTGCTCAGCCCTTAAGCGGGGTTCGGGGCAGAGCCCCGACTAAGCTGTAACTATATTATTTCAAGCAGGAAGGATCTGCAGTGCCGGCAAGAGAATTGTCGTCGCCTTTGACTTCTCCCCAAGTTTTGTCATTGAAGAAAAGCGTTCGTACGAGTTTACCGTTGGCTGGATTGATTTCTTCGATGGTGTCACCGGTATTGCAGAAAAGTTTGTTGGCTTGGGATGTGTAGCAGGACTGGGCACTGACATCGCGAGTCCAGATTTCAAAACCGGTAGCGGTGTCGAGCAGGGTCAGTTTTTCTTTCCCGACGACGAGAACATTTTCGCCGATGAAATTGACATTGACCGTATCCTTAAAAGGCGTTGCGAAAGCTTTAAATCCTTTATCCTCGCCAGTAGAAGTGACGTAAAGCTGGCCTGTTTCATCGCAAACGGCAACATTTTTGGCCGAAAGAGGAATGGCGAGATGGGTGATGTGTGAATTGGTTCTGCCGAGATTTTTGAGGACACCTTTATGCGTGTTTTCATCCATGTGGAAGATGAGACCGATTTTTCCGGTATCGACTTCATCGGCGGCGAGAACGGCGCGGCTGTTTCCGGCAAGAGAGACTGCATAAGCACCGGCGGAGAAGCGAAGATAGTAGTCAGAACTCTGTCGATTGATGAAGTCCTGAACGGTTTCAGCGAAGTGAATGCCGGTGAATTTTTTGGGGACGTTCCAGATGTTGATACGATTGTCTTTGTCCATAATCCCCATTTCGTTGTTGTCGGGAGTAAAGAGGACAGTTCTGAGGGTGGCGTCACCTTTTAGATTGAAGAATTCTTTGTCGGAATCGACGTGAACGAGCATTATTTTGTTATCACTGGTGTAGTGAATGATGACGTCAGTGCTGGGGATAAGGAAGTAATTTTGAGCTTCATCAGGGAGTTTTTTGACGAGTTTAGTGGAGCCGTCAGGCATGACCTGCCAGAGGGTAGAATCGTTGAGAAGGAATTGTTGCCCGCCTTCCTGTTTGGCGACCATCTGGAGAATGTTTTTTTTGCATTCGGCAGCGAGCATCTTGGATTTAGGTGCGTCAGGGGCTTTGGCGGCTTCAATGGCAGCGGTTTCCTGAGCCTCGGCTGAAGACTGGGCCGATTCGGCTGTTGAAGCGGCTGTTTCCTGGGGGCCATTGGATGTCGAAGCACATCCCATCATCAAACCTGCGGCAATAAATAAAGCCAAACCTGCAATAGTTTTCATTCTCGTTCTCCATTAAAAAAAGCTCATTAAACAAAATGAGCAGTCAATGAACAGATTAATATTCTTCAAAATGGAGAGATTTGGCAACAGCCAAAACGGTCGAAATGAAACATGATTTTATTCCAAGGATTAATTGAAGGAGAAAAAAGAGGAGAGTAAAAAAAAATATGATTTCACTGATTGAAGATGGTGCCATAACGGTTGAGTATGCTTCAAGAAAGGCAGGGATGGAGCAGTCAGAGTTTATTCGTGTGATGGAAGCGTTTAAAGCGGAAGAGGAGGCAGAACAGGAAACAGATGATTCTGATGACGTCGACTGACGTTTTGTCAGTGCAAAGTGGTATGGCAATCGTAAGTAATGAAGGACTGAATTAACTGTGAACAGAGGCGCGGATGTGTTCATCATGATTGAGGTCGCGTGACACGATGTTTACAAAAGCAAAGTGAGCGGGGTACAATCTCAAGGTGAGAGGGAGATATTTCCCGTGTTGAAATCAAGGACGAAAAAAAGATGGAAACTTGTGGTATGCGCACACAATTGTTGAGTGTTTTGGTATTGGCTTTTAGTGTCATTTTATCGACAGGATGTGCGCGGACAACGGCGCCGGTTTCATCGGCGACAGTGGAGGCAACGCTGGGCGTGTTGCCGGAATCAGATGCAGCGATAGATTCTTCTATTGAAGTCACATCGGAAACAAAGACAGATGTATTAGGAACGGCAGAAGCTGTAATGGCGGATGTCGTGGAGACTGATGTGACAGCTCCAAAAGATGTCAATGCCTTGCCTGAAACGGGAACAGTGGCTGGCGTTGAGGTTGAACAAGGCGTCATAAAGGCATCGACAGAGGGCGTGACGGAGCAGCAGCCGCCAGAGCCGGAACTGAGTGAAGTTCAAAAACTGACGACGGCGGGTGATCATGCAGGAGCTTTGAAACTTGCACTTGCCAGTTATCGCGAAGGAAAAACAGAAAATTCCAGTGAGATTTGGGAAGCAGTCGAGGCCAATCCGATGCTCATGCATACGTTGTATGATGAGGTGAAGCCGCACGGCACGAACACGATTTCAGCGCTTGGCGGCGGGTCGAGCGTTTCGTTTAAGTATGTGGACAGCGAGGATGAAGCGGCGAAGGCGGCCTTGAAACCGGATCAGGATCTTCGTCAGACGATGTATCGTTCAGGAATTGCATTTTATCGCCTTTGCCAGATTGTCGAATGCAGTTTTGATACGCCGGTGACGCGTCCTGTAAAGTTCAGTAAATCGGATTTTAATGCGCTTTATAATGCTTCGACGTCCTCAAAGAACAAGGGGTATCGGAGCAAGTTTGAGCATCTTCTCTGGGCAACGGAAGGCTCGACGAAGTACTTGTATGCGGGATACAAGGAGTGGATATCTCCGTTTACGTCATTTCCGATCGAAGCAACGAGTGCATGGAGTCCGTATTTGAAAAATCCGGATGCAAACGTTCCGGATTTAAAGACTTTGCTTCGCAATATCCTGCAGGGGGGGCGGCCAGGAGCTGTCAAGGAATTGAATAAGCTGGTGGAATATGCGGGGGATATGACGTCACGCGATCTTTTGCAGCAGATATCGGATATCATTCTTATCGATTATTTGGCGAACAACTGGGATAGATTTTCGGGTGCAGCGGACAATTATGGAGCCAACTGCCATTTTCAGCCCGGGGGGATTATTGCAATCGACAACGATGCCGCATTCCCAGCCTGGCATGCGCCGCGTGTGGTTCGCCGTCTGAATCTCGTGGAGATGTTCAGCAAGAAGCTCGTTCAAAATCTTCGAATGCTGGACGAAAAGGAGCTTTTTGAGCACATGTTTCCGGAACCGACCAAGGAGGAGCGCCAGAGCTTTGAGCGTTTTAAGGAACGGAGACGGGATGCATTAAAGTACATCGACAAGCTGATCGAGAAAAAAGGGGAGGATAAGGTTTTAGTATTTTAGTGGTTAGTGATTAGTGGTTGTATGAGAAAAGAGCCGTGCCGCGTCACGGCTGTACAGTTGGTGGATTGGAAAAGTAATTAGTGATTAGTGGTTAGTAGTTAGTGATTAGTGGTTAGTGGTTGTATGAGAAAAGAGCCGTGCCGCGTCACGGCTGTACAGTTGGTGGATTGGAAAAGTAATTAGTGATTAGTGATTAGTGATTAGTGGTTAGTGGTTAGTGGTTAGTGGTTAGGGGTTAGGGGTTGTATGAGAAAAGAGCCGTGCCGCGTCACGGCTGTACAGTTGGTGGATTGGAAAAGTAATTAGTGGTTAGTGGTTAGTGGTTAGTGGTTAGGGGTTGTATGAGAAAAGAGCCGTGCCGCGTCACGGCTGTACAGTTGGTGGATTGGAAAAGTAATTAGTGGTTAGTGGTTAGTG
>JAZRVP010000145.1:0-2498 GCA_045599245.1 Myxococcota bacterium | reverse complement strand
CGGGAACGCAGGCGTTGTCTTTACAGGTTTTGCCTTCTTCACAAACGGTATCGTCATCGCAGATGCGTTTGTTGTCTGTGCATGAGGGATCGCCGCCATCGGCTGAAGGCAGGCATGTTTCGTCGTTTTCACAGACGTCATTGCCGCAGACTTTTTCGTCGGGAACGCAGGCGTTGTCTTTACAGGTTTTGCCTTCTTCGCAAACGGTATCGTCGTCACAGATGCGTTTGTTGTCTGTACATGCGGGATCGCCGCCATCGGCTGAGGGCAGGCATGTTTCGGCGTCTTCACAGACGTCATCTCCGCAGACTTTTTCGTCGGGAACGCAGGTATTGTCTTTACAGGTCTGGTTCGCTTCGCAGACGGTCTCGTCGTCGCAGATGCGTTTGTTGTCTGTACAGGTATCGGGATCGCCGCCATCGGCTGAGGGCAGGCATGTTTCGGAGTCTTCACAGACGTCATCGCCGCAGGCTTTTTCGTCGGGAACGCAGGCGTTGTCTTTACAGGTTTTGCCTTCTTCACAAACGGTATCGTCATCGCAGATGCGTTTGTTGTCTGTACAGGTATCGGGGTCGCCGCCTTCAGTCGAAGGCAGGCAGCTTTCGGGATCTTCACAGACGTCATCGCCGCAGACTTTTTCGTCGGGGACGCAGGTATTGTCTTTACAGGTCTGACCTTCTTCGCAAACGTTTTTGTCATCGCAGACGCGTTTTGTTTCGGTACAGGTACCGGGCTCGCCGTCTTCGGCTGATGCCACGCAGGTTTCATCGTCTTCACAGACTTTGTCGCCGCAGACCTTGTCGGTGTCTTCGCAGGACTCGTTAAAGCAGGTCTCGTCGCCTGAGCAGATTTCATCCTTGCAGATTTTTTCATCATCGACGCATTCGTTGTTTACGCAGGTCTGATTTTCGGCACAGACGGTGTCGTCTTCACAAATGCGTTTGTTGTCGGCACAGGTATCGGGATCGCCGCCTTCGGTCAGGGAAACACACGTTTCGGTGGCTTCACAGACATCGTCCTTGCAGGTTTTGTCTTCATCGACGCAGGTATTGTTATCCGAGCAGACCTGGGTGTCCGAGCAGACGGAACCGTCCTCGCAGATGCGCTTTTCATCGACGCAGGCTTTGCCTTTTTCGGCATCGTCGACGCATTTCTGGAGGTCGTTGCAAATCTGGTCATCGCAAATGGCGTCGTCATCGATGCATTTGTTGTTTTTGCAGGATTCATCGGCTTCACAGACGGTGTCATTATCTTCGCAGAAGCGTTTGATATCGGTGCATGTGTCATTGCGGCAGTTTTCATTTTCGCCGCAGACGGTGCCGCTGTCGCAGACGCGTTTAATGTCGATGCATTTCTTTCCATCGGCCGAGTCGTCGATGCATTTTTGATCGCTCGTGCAGGTGGCATCCCCGCACACGGCATCCTCGTTGACGCAGGCGTTTTCCTGGCAGAACTGATTGACGCCGCAAACCGAACCGTTGTCGCAGACTCGGGGCGTGGAAACACAGGATTTGGTGCCGTTCTGCTCAACGCATGACTGATCGGCCTGGCAAATCTTGTTATTGCAGATGTTTTCAGGGGAAACACACGTGCTGTTGACGCACAGATCGTTTTCGTTGCACAGTGTGGTGCCGCAAATACGCTTGGAATCCACGCAGTTTCCGTCAAAACTGGACTGCCCGTCCGGGCATAAAGACTGTGGGAGATTATCCGGCGTTTTGTAATCCCATGGCTGGGAATCGTTACAGCCTGCAGAACACGAGGCAAGTACGGCAAGTACGGCAAGTACGCTGTAATGCGGTTTTGACTGATGAAGTTTCACGGTCTCTCCTTTCCCAAAAAAGAAAGAGCTCCTTGCCAAACGCAAACAATTGCGTTTGAGGAGCAGAATGATTTCACTTAAAAAGTGAGAAAAAAAACTTTGTGGGGCTTTTGAATATACCCATTGGCAATATAACGAAAACTTGTGTCGTTTTAAATACGCGCCGCTTGAAATTATGAAAAAAAAAGTGGCATCAAAATGAAGGTGATATGTATCAATTTGCCTTATATACACGGACGCCTGGGAGGCACATTGGCGGGCAGGTGCGTATTTGCCTGCAAATAGCACCGCAGGGGGCAGGTGCGTATTTGCCTGCAAATAGCACCGCAGGGGGCAGGCCCCCTTCAAAAAAAAAGAGATGCCTGGCGGCTGAATGTATATGTAGGAGGCGCAGAAAATGAAAAAGGTGAATCCGGTGTGGTTGTGTGTGGTTGGGTATGCTCTTTACAGCCTGCAAATATATCGATTTTGTTGATTTATACGTCTTTTAAGAAAAGGATGAATGGTATAGAAAGCGGTGTCCTTTTGAGTCGCATGCACTGCGATTTATTTTGTTTACTCTCGTGATTTAGGAGAAGGATCATGACAAAAGTTCGACAGTTACCGTACGGTGAACTGGCTAAGAAAGGTTTGAACATCCGTCTGGCAATGGAAGAAGCTACCCGCTGTCTGCTCT
>JAZRVP010000144.1:0-4530 GCA_045599245.1 Myxococcota bacterium | reverse complement strand
ACTGCACCAGCGGTTACTGCGATGCCGCAACAAACAAATGTGCCGCAAAACCCGCTTCTGACGACAAAAAAGACGACGGCTCCGATTGCGCAAAAAATGACGACTGCACCAGCGGTTACTGCGATGCCGCAACAAACAAATGTGCCGCAAATTCTCAGTCAGGTACAGACACTATCGATAGTAAAATAGATGCTTACTGCAAAGAAGTTGCCGAAATGGACAAAGAGCCCGACAAGGCTGAGATATGTGCAAACACCTGGAAAGGAATGCTCAAAGATATCAAGGAAAATATGCATGAGTGCGCTGTATTGGCCGAAGACACTCTGCTCTGCCAGATTGAAAACATTGATAAAGGTGACAGTGCATGCGCAGACAAGAATGAAGCTTTAACATCCTGCCTACAGACAAAATACTTCGAAGAATATTACATGATGCTCGTAAAAGATTTCTGCGAAAATGTCGAACCGGAGGAGGAACCAGAAGACGCAGACTTTGACGCCTGTATGGCAGCAGGCGATGAGAACCTGAAATCCAACAAAGAAACCTACAGCAAGTGTTATGACAAGTTCAAAGCACAATTCATTTGCTGGGAAAATTGTTACGACGACGATGAACAGTGCGACGCAGCCTGCAAATCCGATGATGATGCCTTTATGACATGCCTGTATACAGAATATTTTGAAGAATATTATCTTGATTACGGCAGATTATTCTGCAGAGAAGACCCGAATTATGAATCAGTCGATGAATGTGTGAAAGAGCGTTTTGAATCTGCCCTTGAAGATCAAAAAAACTACCCGCTGTGCACCGACAAATGGAAAGAATATTCCATCTGCACATTTGATGGCGAAGCAGAAAAATGTGACAGCCTCTTAACGGCATACGACACTTGCTTTACGACCAACTACCCTGATGCCGGCAACGGCTGATAGTCCAACTTCGCAAATACCACATCACATAAAAGGCGGGGCGAATTTCATTCGCCCCGCCTTTTTTGCAGCCTCTTTGTCACAGTCCTCACACATGCCTAAAAAAGCTCTGATTAAAGATGTTTTTTGTTTTTTTTCCCCAGTCCTCAGTTCGCAATATGAAATGAACTTCGTTTCCCGAGCCTGTTGATCGAGGCGTTGTGCACAACGCCTCGACTGGCCGTTCATTTCATTTGCTCACTGGGCTCTGCGATGCCAGCTGTCCACCGGACGCCTGCCTTCTCGGCCCCCCCGGCTTTCTCCATTTGTTACCTTAAAATATCGTTTTGTTCAGAGTTTTCTTAGAGGGAGAGAACGAGTTTATACAATCGTTGTATGCGTGGAACTTTTTTTAAAGTATCGATTTCTTCAACGAATTGGAAGCCGAAGTGTTCATACAATCCGGTATGTTCTGTATATAAAAAGATATGTTTGTAAGGCAGTGTCTTATTTGCCATGGATTTTGCTCCTTCGATGAGGATGTTTCCATAGCCTTTTCCTCTCCAATTTTTATCGATATATAAATTTGCCAGCCATGGGTAGATGTCTGGTCGTAGTTCAAAGTCATTGAGTGTAAATTGAAAACATCCGATGAGTAAATTCCCAAGAAACAATCCGTATGTTCGAGGAAATTTGTCGGTGTTAAATCCATGTTTTAAATAACAATGGATTTCTTCCATGGAATATCCTTCGGCTATTCCCCACCATTGATACATCCATTTTGCAATCTGTTGAAACTCTTCTGGAGAGGGGGCTGTTATCTGGCGGACAATGGGAAGTGAGTCATCTTGTGAAGCTGAATAAATGGTTGGTTTGACATTGGTCATCGATTTGATGTTGGAATTAGGATAAATGCTGTCTGGATTGGGGATTGTCATTTGAGTCGATACCTATGTTGATATTGCACTGGGGGGATTGGTTGTGTTGCAATTGATTATTATTTCATCAAATCATAAACGAAGATCATTTGACGACGCGGTTTGTCAGATGTCACACCATTCTGAGTTGAGCCCAGATGAGTGGTGACACTGATATATGCCTTGCCGTCTTTGACTCGAATGCCTTCGGGTTCAAAATAACCGACATTATAATAATCCACGCCGTCTTTCGTATGTGCGATGATTGGATCCATATCTTTATTGATGAGATAATTTTTATTTTCAGATGATGTTTGCAAATAATATGTTGCCAGTTCTTTGCCGTAATAGGTGAACAGCTTAAGACCAATCTGTGACTGATATAAATATTTTCCGCTATCATTCTCTTTCAGCACACCATCCACTGTGTAAAGAATGCCATTTTCGATATCCCAGCCTTGTGCGGGGAAATCATTATATGGAATAGAAAATTCGTTCGTCGGCGTAAGCGTGGCTAAATCCTTGGCCTGGATGGAATAGGTTTTCTCATTGGTCAATTTGTAATTATCACCGGATTTTTCAACTGTGATAATGGGCTTTTTTAGTTTAACGGTTTTGGGGGTCAATGCTTTGACTTTGGCAAGATTAAAAAGCTTGATGTGGACGAGACCGTCATTTTTATAGATGGATTTCAGACCAATGATATTGTTTTTTTGATCAAGTGCAGGTTCAAAATTATAATAATAGGAGGAAGAATCGCTGTATGCATATTGATCCTCTATTTCACTCGGATTAAAGACTTTCCCTGGTTGATATTCAATTCGGCATAAAGTCTGCGAATGCCAGTATCCATCCGTCTCTGAACCCGAAATTAGGGTGCCGTAATTTCCGACCCAGATATAATCTTTTCCATCGCTTTGTTCGATGCTGATATTCTGGGCATGCCCGGATCCAAGAAGCGTCATGGACTTTGAATTGTTGTCTTGTGGCTTATTCTGGAAAATGATGGCTCCATTCCTCGATAATGTCGTGCCATTGGTAAGCATTTGATCATATTTGAGCTGAGAAAAGTACATGAAATCGTCGTTATAAAAGTCAAATCCCTGGGATACACGGGTTCCGACTGCAAGTTGAAGAATACCGCTATAAATATGGGGAAATTTTCCATCCACTTTCTCTGCAAGATTATCTTTAAATCGATTGGGATTTAATACATGAATTTTATAGCTTGCGGAAAGCTCTGTTCCCTCAAGTGTTGCTGTACATGTGGCTGTTCCAACCCCAACGGATGTGACTTTACAGCCAATATTATTATTAGAAACCGTGATGACGTTGGTATCGGATGACTTCAGTTTAATCTTATCTTTGCATGGCGCATTTGAAAGATCGTATGTATTTTTATCCGTTTTGATGGCGAGTGTTGAATAGGTACTCGTGCGTGCACTAAAACCGGGTACGAGAATATCGAGTTCTGTTGAGCCAAATCTGAAAGATGTGATGACTTCATCGCCGCACATGGCTGGACAGACGCCATTGATATCGCAGGTTTTCGCACACGTCGCCGGACATTGGCAGAGACCATTTTCGTCGCAGCTGGTTTTGCAGGTCTCCGGACACTGGCAGAGACCATTTTCGTCGCAGTTGGTTTTGCAGGACGAAGGACATAGGCAGAGCCCATTTTCGTCGCAGCTTGTTTTGCAGGCCGCCGGACATTGACAGAGCCCATT
Source organism: Myxococcota bacterium (assembly GCA_045599245.1). Classification (GTDB taxonomy): domain Bacteria; phylum Myxococcota_A; class Bradymonadia; order UBA4248; family UBA4248; genus UBA4248. The sequence continues at coordinate 978 of JAZRVP010000144.1, read as the reverse complement.
TTCGTCGCACTGGGTCGTACAAGATTTAGGACATGTGGTTGGGCATTTGCCCTCATTATCGCAAGTTTCCGGGCAGGCATCCGGGCAAATGGACTCGCAAATTCCGTTTTCATCACAGGCATCGGGGCATGTGTCAGGGCATTTGTCATCGTGTTCATTGCATTTGCCGTCTGTACAGTCATCCGGACATTCGTTGGGGCAGCTTGTCGTAATATCGCTGTTGCATTTGCCGTTAGTGCAGTCATCGGGACAGCTTTCCGGGCAAGTTCCTTCACTGTCAGGACAAATTCCATTCACACAGTTGCCGGGACATTCATCAGGACACACATCATCATATTGTTCGTCGGGTTGGTTATCAACATTTTGAATGATAATGCTGTCTTCTCCGCATCCGCCTGTTGTGCAGGCAAATGTGATTAAGCTCAAATGAGTGAATAAATAGGTTTTATGTACTGGTTTCATTAAGGAACCTCTGAATAAAGATTATTTACTTGTTTTTTCTGGGGCTTTGCCCCTGTCCTCAGTTCGCAATATGAAATGCACTTTGTTTCCCGATCCTGTCGGCTCTCCAACTCGTTCATTTCATTTGCTCACTGGGCTCTGTGGTTTTCGCCATTCACAGGATGGCGAAAATCCTCGGCCCCCCGTTTAAGGGCTGAGCCCTTAAGAAGCCGCAATTTTTGGGGTGGTATAAGCCTTTTGGGTTGCTTTACAATTGATTCTCGCAGTAGTCCCATCCTCGGCTTTACCCATTTGTTGCCTTAAAGTAATGTTTTGTTCAGAGGTTCTCTGAAAAAACGTCATTGAATGGCAGAATATGTCGTTAGGAATGGGGGATATTCAGTACAAAATAGCAGAAAAGGACTTCCGTCTGAGTGAAAGTCCTTTTCTGGTAATAAATTGTATCAGATAGCAAAGGGGAGACTATTCGAAAACTCAATGATTAGTGCTTTTTCTTGGGCGCGTCTTTTTTTCCGC
>JAZRVP010000143.1:0-10465 GCA_045599245.1 Myxococcota bacterium | reverse complement strand
GGTGGACGGCTGGCATCGCAGAGCCCAGTGAGCAAATGAAATGAACGAGTTGGAGAGCCGACAGGCTCGGGAAACGAAGTGCATTTCATATTGCGAACTGAGGACAGGGGCAAAGCCCCAGCGGGGTTCGGGGCAGAGCCCCAGCAATGCTGCCGTTCTCTCCGGCTGCATCTTTAATCATATATCGCGCTCGTCAAATCCCCCGCAATCACGCTCCCTGCATCATACGCCAAATAGTCGAATATTGCCTTAACTTCCTGATCCGAAAGCTTGAAAAATGCCGTCAAATTCGCCGCGCCGCTGACCAAATTGGCAGAACTCCCGACAATTACAGCCGTCGTTGAACCCGTAAAATGCGACAAAAATCGCGCCCCATCGCTTACTGTCCCTGCCATCTGCGTAAAAACACTGCTCGCTTCACGCATGATCGTCGCACCGTTGGTATACACCGTTTCCATACTCGCCGTATCGACAACCTTGATCTCCGCCTCAACGTAAAAATTCATCGGCGAAAGCAGCGATTTCGCCCACAGACCGTATTCTCTGACGGTCATCATCACACGCAAATCCGGATTCGCCGTCGGCTCCACAATTGTCAAATGCGTCATGTCCGCAAATCCATCGTCAAATCCCGCCGCAACCAACGTCATGATTTCATTCGTCGTCACTATTCGGTTGATTCTCTTTTTCTGTTCATTGCCTACCGCCGCCGCGCCTACCGATGTCGCAATATTCACCGCCGCGCCCACCAGTGCCGCTTTCCCTTTTCTCGATTCCACAACAGGCCTCGATTCAATATTCACCTGCACCGACGCTTTGGACGATATTTTGCTGCTGTACGTGTTCGATTTGGCCACATACTCCCTCAGAGAGGGCCCGCACCCTGTCATGATTAAAAGACTCAAAATGCTCAGCAATACAACAATACTTCTTTTCATTTTTAATTCTCCATTCGCAGATTATTTTCACGCCGGACACTTCTTTTTGCCCCCAAAATGGCTGCGCCAGGGCTATTAAAATACGCCCCGGCTTCGGGGCTATCGCCCTGTCGGGCAATACGCCCCTTTGGCCGCGCTATCGAAATACGCGCGGCCTTTTTGCCACATTCTCAAACATTATGCCAAAAACAAAAAAAGGGTGCCAAATCATAGCACCCTTTCCGTTCTGTTGCCCTGTCAGAGCAAACGAATGCCAGAATTAATCCTTCACTTCGGCATCCACAACTTTGTCTTCGACGTCTGCGGCTTCTGCAACTTCTTCTTTCTTGACACAGTCATCGTCATCCTTACCTGCGTCAGCGTCTTCCAAAATCTCATTCAGACTCTGAATATATTTGTCGCAGCATTCAGGAAGCGTCAGTTCACCACGGGACACAAGACGATACACTTTTTTGCCAAGTTTCTCGTAAACTTCCTCAGCATCCCGTTCACGACGTTTTTCTTCAATGAAGTCAGCACCCTTATCGAAATAAACCTTCGCTTCTTCTCTCACTTCTTTGGTCTTTTCGGCTGCGACATCAGCGACTTTCGAACAGAAAGCACTCGCTCTGGAAAGGAATGACGAAACATTCGCTTTTACGTTATCTGCTACCGACACCTCTTCATTGACTTCCTCTTTCACTTCCTCTTTTTTATCTTCAGCAACGTTTTTCACTTCGTTCTCGTCCATGTCTCTTCTCCATTGGTGAATGCGGTCTGCCCGCGTTTAATAGCAGAATCCTGAATGATCCCGCGAAATCTGTTGTAAAGCCGACTGATAGCGCTGTGTATGGAAACTATCTTTCGGATCGGTATGTTCCAAGCCAACATGAAGCGCTGCACAGGCATCGACATAGCTCTCAATTTGGTAATTGAGAACCGCACGCGCAAAATCAAAATCGTATTCCGTTGGCTCTATCTGCTGAAACAGATCCAGCTTCTGCATCTTTCTCTCATACGGCATCTGGGATTGCTCTATCTGCCATCGGAAAAATGCCATTCTTTCTTCCGGCGGCTCTATCCGCATAATCGGAAACTGCTCCGATACCGTTTCATTCCATAGATGGCGATGAAGTAGATGAACTATTCGCTTCTTAGCCGGATCCATCTTGCCATTTGATGTCCTCAGCCCCTCATACTGCGCTATTTCACTAAACGATGAATAATCCGCGTCCAGATATTTGCCTATCTCCGCTGAATATTCCCGGCACTTTCCTTCGATTTCTTCACGTTTGCCCGGCACTCCGTCATAAACAGCATACAAATCTTCAAATGCCCGTTCACCGACATAATATACAGACGAAATCGTTGTATCCATCACAAAATCCATCAGATTCGCCTTGAACTTTTCTTTGTGTTCATCCGCATCTGACATCTGAAGTGCCGCCGCTCCCTTATACTGAAACCAGTTGCAGACGACTTCCTGAGCCTTTGCTTCATGCTTCTCTTCATACAGATTCTTGAACCATTCAGGGTACACCTTATCCAATAGTGCAAACTGAGCATCCAGCGTTTCAAACTGCAGCACATTAGAGTCTTTCATACAGCCTGTAATTGACAAAGCCGCCATTACCCCAAAAATACCCCCAAAAAACTTCACATTTTGCATCTTTTTCATATCGTGGCTACCCATCTCACTATGATTTCAACCCTGAACCCCGCTCACGGTATCATGGCTCTCAATGAACCTTTGCTTATTCTATCCCATTTCAAGCTTAAAGTGCAACGCCGCGTTGTTCTGACGGACTCACTCTTTTTCCAGCTGACTTTCACACCGCGCAACAGCCTGTTTTACGGCATCCGACTGGCGAGCGTGTTTCGAAAATTCCAATCCTTCTGCATAATTTTTTTGATTCGTGCTGGCTATCGTCAAAAACTCATACGCGCGTTTGAGCTGTTCCTCGTCATTGGCAGCCTTTTTCATCTGATATCCACAAGTTTCCAATAACTTCCAATCGTGCTCTCGTGCCGCTATCAAACCTCTTTCATAGGCTTTTTCCGCTTCAAGACTCAATTTCTGACACGGTTTGTCCGGATTTGACTCTCCAAATGCTTCTCTAAACGCTCGAATATTCGACATCAGGAAAAGAACGGAAATCATAATCATAAATATATTGTGATTCAGCAACGACCACACAAATATCAGCACAACAAACGCGATGCTGACCAATACCGAAATTTTCTTTGCCTCCACAGGCTTAAACGGTTTGCTAAGAATGTGATGCAGCAGCCGGCTTCCATCCATCGGAATACATGGAATAAGGTTAAATATCCCCCATACGAGGTTTATCCATGCCATATCCTGAATAAAAATCCATAAATAAGGAATACTCAAGACAGCACTGATAACCCCTGTCATGATAATCAGCTGCATTATTCCCCAAAAGATTCCGCCGACGACCAGTCCGGCTCCGGGGCCTGCCAATGTGATCAAAAAATCCTGTTTTGGTTTCGCCGGACGCGCATGTACTGTCACACCACCAAACCCATGAAGCATGACAACAGGGTTTAATCCATAGTGTCGTGCCGTAAGTGCATGCCCAAACTCATGAATCAGAATTCCAAAGAACACACAAATTCCAAAGATGATGCTCTCTGCTATCCCGCCCATATTTATGCTCAATATGACGACCAGCAAAAGAAACATCGGCTGAATGCCAACCGGTATTCCTTTGAATGTAAACAGATGAATTCCCTGCATCATACACCTCCAGCTATTAGCCAGACACTCTCAACGTAAACGACCTATTTTTTCATTCAATCAAGTCAAAAAAAAAGCGTCCGGCAAACCCCGAACGCTTTTTTCAAGCTCAAATCAAGCTGTCACACCTAAATTATTCGGCGACAACAACAACTTTAACGCTCGCAACGACATCATGGACCAATTTAATCTGAACCATGTGTTCACCAAGCGTACGAATGGGCTGAGGAAGATCAATTTTACGACGATCAATTTCAACGCCTTTGGCAGCGATGGCATCTGCGATGTCACGGTTCGTCACAGAACCCTGAATCTTCATCGAAGCTTCTTCATCTTCTTTTTTGTTCTCGAGTTTAACGGCAGCACGTTTAATCTCGATTTCAAGACCGTTCACTTTTGCCTGAAGCTCTTCAGCTTCTTTGTGCATCTTGGCTTTCTTGTGTTCGATCATGGCTTTCTGATGTGCAAAGGCTTTCGCACGATCTTCTGTCGCAAGTTCTGCAAGCCCCTGAGGAATCAGGTAATTGCGGCCATAACCGTCAGAAACCTTAACGATGTCACCCATGTTACCGACGTGAGCCACGTCTTCTTTAAGAATTACGCGCATTGGAATAACCTCCTATTCGTCGTCCACGAGTTCATCAAGATCTTCGTCATCAATCTCAACACTGCTGTAATCAGCATTGTCTTTCGGAGCACAACTGCCACTCTTCGCAGCTTCTTCCTTGCATTTTTCGACATCAACATCATCACCGAGTTTGACGGTCATGTACTTGATTACCGGCTCAAGGATGCGAAGGTTACGCTCGATCTCGGCAACCATATCATTGTAGCCAAGATAACGAAGATAATAATAAATACCGTATGCATTCTTCTGAATTTTATAGGCAAGTTTACGTTTGCCCCATTCTTCCTGCATCAAAATCTGGCCGTCGAGTTTTTCAACGATACCGCTCATACGATTGAGAACCTTGTCACGTTCTTCGTCCAGAACATCTGAACGGAGAATGAAAACGGTCTCATACTCTCTCACTGTTTTGGGATGATTTACTAAAAAAGCCATTACGCTCTCCCTATGGAACCAATTCGGCTTCGCAGTCTCCCCAGATTCACCCGAATCTGCCCGCGAAGCAAGGAGCGCGCGCCTTATACTCACACTCACTTCCCTTGACAAGCCTTTTTTTTTACATATTTACATATTTATCAGTAACTAAATTTATACCATCCACTATTTCAAATATTTCAACATGTATCACACCAGCAATCCACTAACCACTAACCACTAACCACTAACCACTAACCACTAACCACTAATCACTAACCACTAATCACTAATCACTAATCACTAACCACTAACCACTAACCACTAACCTCTTTTCTAATCCACCAACTGTACAGCCGTGACGCGGCACGGCTCTTTTCTCATACAACCACTACCCACTAACCACTAATCACTAACCACTAACCACCAACCACTAAAACCTCCCCCTTAACCATTTGCGCTATTCCCATTCAACGCTTTTGCGGATACATTCAGACGGCTTTTTCATGCCCTTTTCAAGGATGACTATACCATGCCCCCTGTCAGACTCCCTTCTCTTGAACATAAAATTGGCGAATCCGTTCAAACTACCGCCAGAATTACCCGTATTCGTTACTCTAATCCCGAAAATTCATACGCAATCCTTGAGGCTATCACTCGTAAAAACATCGCATTTACGATGGTCGGTACACTTGCCTCATTTAAAGTTGATGAAGAAGTGCGTGTTAGAGGCACCTGGGTCGATTCTAAATACGGCGTCCAGCTCAAAGTCGATTTCTGTGAAATTGCCCTCCCGACATCCAGTGTTGGTCTTGCCAGAATGCTTTCTTCTCAATTGACAGGAATCGGACTTCGTATGGCTGAACGTATCATTGAAAAGTTTGGCGACGAAACGATTCATATCTTTGATCACGATCCGGAACGACTGCTCGAAGTCAAAGGCATTTCCAAAACAAAACTCGACACCATCATGAAGGAATGGGAGGAAAAACAAGGAAATCGACAGCTCTTTGTCTATCTTCAGGGACACGGTCTTTCATACGATTTATCCGCAAAACTTATTGGCATTTACGGCAAAAAAATCATCCCGCTTCTTAGCCAGCAGCCCTATCTTCTTTCCAAGGAAGTCAATGGCATCGGCTTTAAAAAAGCCGATCAGATCGCTTGCCAAATGGGCATCAGCCCTGACAACCCCATGCGAATTGAAGCCGGTATCGACTATGCCCTTTATGATGCCGAGTCCAATGAAGGGCACTGCTATCTGCCTAAACCAATCCTCATCGAAAATGCCGCACGCCTTCTCCAAATCGATATCGACAAAATTACGCCGCATATCGATACCCTCCTAAACAAACACTCCCTTCGATGCGACACCGATGAAAACGGTGAAACCATTATTTATCGCGCTTTCATGTGGAATCTCGAAAACGCTGTCGCCAATGAAATTGCTCGCATGGTTCATGCCTCAACCCATGCTGCACCTACCGACGACGATCTTGCCAATATCCGACGCATTGAAACTCGGCTCGGTATCGAACTGGCTGACGCTCAAAGAAAAGCCGTTTTAACCAGTCTTTCTGAAAAATTTATGATCATTACCGGCGGCCCGGGCACAGGAAAAACGACCCTCGTCAAAGTCATTGTCGCCGCAGCAGAAGACCTCGAAACTCCCATTTTTCTCGCGGCCCCTACAGGACGCGCAGCAAAACGCCTTGGAGAAGCCACTGGACATGAGGCTAAAACCATTCACAGACTTCTAGAATATGCTTTTGCCGACGATTCACATGGTTCGTTCTCACGAAACCAGGACAATCAGCTCGATCCCGGCATTTACATTATCGACGAATCTTCCATGATCGACCTCGCACTTATGCGCTCCCTTCTTTCCGCTCTCCCCAATGATGCAAGAATCGTTTTCGTCGGAGATGTCGATCAGCTGCCAAGTGTCGGAATGGGAACCGTTCTCAAAGATCTCATTCTTTCCAATTCCCTTCCTGTTATCAGATTAAACACTGTCTTCCGACAGGCCGAACAAAGCCTCATTGTTAAAAATGCCCATCGCATCAACGATGGACTGTACCCAATCATGCCCTCTAAAGAGGAAATGAGCGATCCCAAATGCGAATTTTACCTCTTCAACACATCCATTCCTGAACACGCCGAACAAGTTATCGACCAACTCGTAAGTGAAAAAATTCCAAAACGCTTTGGACTCAATCCCATGTCTGATATCCAAGTCCTCTGCCCCATGCGGCAAAACAACGGCGGCGTTGAACGAATCAATCAGATTCTTCAGGAAAAACTCAATCCCAAAGGTATGCCTCTTGAGGTTTGTCCCTCTCTGCGCATCGGCGATCGCGTCATGCAGCTCAAAAATGATTATGAACGCGACGTCTACAACGGTGACGTCGGCACAATTCTCTCCGCTTGTGGTTCAAAAACCATCATCGATTTTGACGGCAGACTCGTCGAATACAACAAGAAAACACTGGAAAATCTTGCTCTGGCATACGCCTGCACCGTCCACAAATCTCAGGGCAGTGAATACCCCGCAGTCATCTGCGTCTTTCTAAAAAGCCAGAGCTTCATGCTGCAAAGAAACCTGGTCTATACGGCTCTTACCCGCGCAAAACGTGTCGCCATCTTTATTTCCGATCAATATACACTCAAAATGGCCATCGAAAATAATCGCCCATCGATTCGATACACACAACTCGCACGCCGTATACTGGCTGCCATATAATGGCTCATAAAAAAAGCGGGGATAACCCCCGCTTTTAACCCTTTCAAACTAGATAATTTCGAGCCCCTGTTTGGCCTTCGCATCATTTTTACGATCTTTTGCCTGTTTTTTGGCTTTGGCTTTTTTCTTCTTCTCGATTTCTTTCTCCGTCGTCACACCGTTAATGACGTCGATATCTTCCTGAGAAAGTCCTGCAAGCAAATCGACTTTCGTCGTTTTTCCGAGCATCGCATCAATGCTGCTTCCTTCACCTGAACCATCATCAGCCGTAAGTGCATCAATCGCTGAACTCACTTCCGGCCCCTTGTTCAATGAGTCAAAATACTCTTTATGCTTGAGCGTCAAGCCACTCTCAACCGATTCATCCGCAAAAACCATCAAAACCGTATTGTAGTCGCCGTACTTATTCTTTACGGTCATCTTGACTTTCGAATCCATCCAGATCGATTCATTGAAGTTGCCGTCATCATCCCACACTTCTTTCGTCGCCGGTCCGTACTTCTGTGCAGTCGTTGCAACAAACGTATCAAACGCTATCGGCCCTAGATAGTTCGAATCATAGACAACACACATCTTATAAAACTTGTTGTCTTTAAAGAAATAGTACTTCGTCATGTTATCTTCGGTCGACATCAGGAGGGATTCACCTGCATCCGGAATAAATTCCTCGCCAACAATCGATACCGAAAGTGCCGCTGAATTATCGCGCGTCAATACCATATAGGATTTCTGTGTGGCTTCTACGCGATCATTGTGTTTTTTGCGAAGATTGTCGATATACGAAAGATCTGTATTGCCTTCAGATTTCTTAGTGAAATCCTCCATAATTTTGTCGGCAATTATCTTTTTCGCCTTATCTGACGGCATTCCCCATTTCAATGCACCAAGTGCCGAACTCAAATTTGGTTTAGCCTCCGATGCTTTTTCTGGTTTTGCCTGGGCTGTTTCCGAAATTAATATCACTGAAGCACTGCATGATGCCGCGACGGTGATTGCCAGTAATGTCGATAACCACTTTTTCATATCTTTCTCCTCCAATTGACAAGAACAGTTTTTAGCTGAAGCCTCTTATTCATACATGATTTTCACTCAACCCGCAAATCCTCTATTGTTTCAGATTCGCAAGCAGCTCCGATGCATAACTGGGATTACCGTGCCGAGATTTAGAAAATTTTTCCAATAACTTTATTCCTTCCTCTGACCCCAATTTCGCTGCCGCCGCAGCAGCCGCTACTTTCAACGTCGGTTCCGTCATAAATCCCTTCGCTATCGCCACCAATTCACCAATACACGTCGAATTCCCATATTCCGATAACGCCTGCACTGCTGCAAATGAAAATCTGTCATTCTCTAAATATCTCATCAATTGCGGTACATAATCCACTCGCTTTTCTGCCGGACAAATCCTTATCTGTGTCAACAATATATGGAAAGACTCTACTCCAAATGCATATCGCGCTCTCTCCTCCAACGCCATTAACGCCCATGACGGGCGAAGACGTGACAAGGCCTGTATCGATACGATTCGAAAATCCTCATCCTCACTTTCCAACCATGCTTTGACACGCTCTACATACGCATCCGACGATTCATTGTGAAGCTCAAGCAGGCAAAACGCCTGATACCTCACATCCATATCTTTGTGCTCCAGACAACGTCTGCCAAATTCCAGCCACGATGCCTCTATTCCATCGATCCGTTGCAATAAAACGAGCACTGACTGGCATAAATACACGCAATCATACGTCCTCGAATCATCGATCCGCCCGCTCAACGACTTCTGCCATGGTTCCGTCGTCAAAATGTCCTGCGTACAATACGACAGAACAGCATCCCGAAGCTCCCGGTTTGATGTCTCCAATAACTCAAAACCGGCATCGCTCTGCGCCTTTCCTTCCAGACTTTGAAATCGGTCAAACGCACGCCAACGCTCGTCACTCGATCGACTTTGCGCCGCTTCCTTAAACGAAATCTCGTCCATTCCACGCATCTTTCATCCCATGGCTTCTTTCAGGTAAAAAAAAAGACCGACATCTTTCAATGTCGGTCTCTCAAGCGGAGGCAGAGGGATTCGAACCCCCGGAACACTTACATGTTCAACGGTTTTCAAGACCGCCGCTATCGACCACTCAGCCACACCTCCGAGGCGGGGCTTATAAGGACTTCGCTCCTTCCCTGCAAGAACTTTTTTCACTTTTTGCATTTTTTCCACCTCCGACTTTTCCCGTTTTCCTATCCCCTCAACCAAATGCTATCATTTCACACGTTTTAAGGAAGGTCTGAACAAAACAAAAATAAGGTAATAAATGAGGAAAGTTGGGGGGGGGGGCCGAAAAGCAGGCGTCCGGTGGACGGCTGGCATCGCAGAGCCCAGTGAGCAAATGAAATGAACGAGTTGGAGAGCCGACAGGCTCGGGAAACGAAGTGCATTTCATATTGCGAACTGAAGACAGGGGCAGAGCCCCAGAAAAAAAAGTAAATAATCTTTAATCAGAGTTTCCTTAGGCTTTCTCTTTTACAAATCAACTTGCACAACATCGGGTATCATCATGTCAAAAAAACTCTCTCTCCTGTTCTCTCTGCTACTACTCGCCGGCTGCGAAGACTCGGCCGTCACCGACTTGGAAATCGTGCCCACTTGCGGCGATAACATCTGTGATGAACTCGAAGATTGCCGCGACTGCCCTCAGGATTGTGGCAAATGCAAAGTCATCTCAAAATGTGGGAACAATATCTGCGACGAACTCGAAAACTGCTCAAACTGCCCGGACGACTGCGGTTCATGCTCAGCCACAACCTTTTGTGGCAATCATCAATGTGAAGCTGGGGAAAACTGCTCAAACTGCCCGGACGACTGCGGTTCATGCTCTTCGAACCCAGTTTGCGGAAATCACCAATGTGAAGCCGGGGAAAACTGCTCAAACTGCCCGGACGACTGCGGTTCATGCTCTTCGAACCCAGTTTGCGGAAATCACCAATGTGAAGCCGGGGAAAACTGCTCA
>JAZRVP010000142.1:0-18343 GCA_045599245.1 Myxococcota bacterium | reverse complement strand
CACGGCTCGTTGCGAGATAGCCCGCGCCAGCGAACCCCATCAAAAAATCCCTCGCTTTATGCGATTCGGCGAGTTAAGGTGAAAATGGGATCAGGACTGTGTCATGACACGGTTTAATTCGTGCGAACAATCGCAGTCGGAGGGCGTAATGGGCAGGTTTCTCAATCCGGGTAATGGTGGATTTCAAAGAATTATCAAAGATGCTGTATATGTCGACAAGACGGGGATTCCTGAGTTTCTGAACCAGTGGCTCGATACGTCAGCACGGTTCGTATGCAATAGCCGACGCACGTCATCCATATTGCCGCAGGCAATAGGCAAAGCCATAATCGACCTCAAAAACAAAGATACATATACAAATTGACGTTGAAAAAATCATAAGGCATGATTAATCTTACGGGCAATAGAGTGCAAACATGCTGTTAATAAACGTCATATCTTAAAACGGAATTTGATCAGAGGTTCCTCTATGAAACAGTATGATATCGAACTGAGCGAAGGCGAACTTCGAGGCATAGATGCACAACATGCAACCTTGCTTCGCGGGAATTCGGGAGAATGTGTTTATATTAAGGTTGTGGATGATGAACTTCACCTTGGGAATGCCAAAGGTGTGCCGGTCGAAATCATCCGCACAGGTCGTCGGCGCAAAGTGAAAGCCGGCGAAAGTTTGCGCATACTGGCTGGTGACGAAATCGGCATTGGTGCAAAACGCATTGCGATAAAGAAGGTTTTTAAGCGTGATACAGAAAGGAGCGCGCGACTTAAAAAAGGCGGTATTCTGGCGAGTGCGGCGGCTACGATTCTACTCGGAGGCTGCGATGTCCATTTATTCCAGCCTGTCGGAAAAATGAAGCCAGTAGAAGTTTCTACGAATGCGGACAGTGTCCCAAATTCATCAATGCAGCCGAGCGAAGAAAATCCGGAAGCGAATCCAGAAGGTGCAACCGGCAATGCAAAGGATACGGAAAAGACTGAAGAAGTGCCTCCAAAAATTATTCCAGTACCACTCAATGGGGCACCATCAGCGCCGGAAGATGCAGAGAGCGATTCTGCGGCTGAAATTCCCAAAACAGTGGACGAGCAGGAGCGCACGGGAAGAAGCCTAAAGATTGAACCGACACCGGAAGTCGAAGTCAAAGCATTGGAAGACAGCATAACAAAGAAGGGATGTGCCGATCTCAAGAATGAAGCATTCCGCGACTGCTGTGAAAAAATGACGGACGAGGTGGTGCGCAATGTCTGTTGTAAACAGTCGGAGAAATTCTTTAATCAAAAGTGCCGAACAACGGATATTGTTGAAGAAAAGCCACGGGTGGCCAAGCCACAGGTTATGGGAGGCCTACCATTGGATGGTTCGATTATATTTTTAAGATTATTTACTTTTTTTCTGGGGCTCAGCCCCTTTCCTCAGTTCGCAATATGAAATGAACTTCGTTTCCCGAGTCGCCTCACCTCCTTGTCACTTCGTGACGTTCCTCCTCTCCATTATGGCGAGGAGGAATTTAAGGTAACATTTCATTTGCTCACTGGGCTCTGCGGTTTTTGCCATTCACAGGATGGCGAAAATCCTCGGCCCCCCGCTTAAGGTCTGAGCCTTTAAGGAATCCGCAATATTTTGGTGGTATAAGCATTTGGAGCTGCCTAACAATTGTTCCTCGCCGGCCCCCCCCAGCTCTCTGCAATTTCTGCCTTATTATTGCGTAATAATCAGTCTTTTACCAAGTTCTGTCCATATTAAGTAGATTGGGGAATTAATTGTGGTTGAGCTATAATCCCCCAAAAAACACCTTATAAACTGCTCAAAATGTATTTCGATTGAGCAGGCCGTCGATTGATGTGACCGAATGACGCGTCAACCTTTTTGAATCAACCGATTTGGCCGTTGAATGGCCTGTTAAATCCAAAATCCCCTTGCATCCCGCATTGTGATACTCTTTAAATTCAGCCATATATTCACCCAGGGCAGGCACTTCATAGAAATTCCACAACCATGTCAGGGCAGCGCATGCCTGCGGCATGCGCATTCTATATAGACGGGTGCATCGAATCGTGGATGCACCCGGTAGAAAAAACTAAACAGCCGCTTTGATGATGGCTGCAAAGTCGTCAGCTTTGAGGGAGGCGCCGCCGACGAGGGCACCGTCGATATCTTTCTGGCCGAGAAGTTCTTTGGCATTGGAGGCTTTGACGCTTCCGCCATACTGCAGTCTCATGGCTTCTGCATTTTCGGCACCGAAGAGTTCAGCGAGTTTTGCACGAATGGCGGCATGAACTTCCTGAGCCTGATCAGGTGTAGCGGTTTTGCCGGTGCCGATAGCCCAAACGGGTTCATAGGCGATGACGACGGTTGCGGCTTCTTCTTTTTTGACGCTGGCAAGACCGTTCACGATCTGGCCGAGGACGACGTCAAAGGTTTTGCCGCTTTCGCGTTCAGCGAGGGATTCACCGACGCAGACGATGGGAACGATGCCGTTATCAAGTGCAGCGCGGACGCGTTTTGCAACGCCTTCATCCGTTTCACCAAAGAACTGACGGCGTTCGCTGTGACCGATGATAGCGTGCGTACAGCCCACGTCTTTGAGCATATCGGCACTGATTTCACCGGTATATGCGCCGCTCAGGGCATAAGAAATGTTTTGTGCACTCAGTTCGATGTTGGATCCTTTGAGGATTTCAGCGACGTCCTGAAGGCAAGTAAAGGTCGGTGCAACGGCGATTTCGACGTCTTTGACATCGGCGACGAGCGGTTTGAGGGCGCTGACGAGTTCTTTAGCAGCAGCGCGGGTGTTGTTCATTTTCCAGTTGCCGGCGATAAAAGGTTTGCGCATTTTTTCTCCTTTTTTGTGGGGCTCTGCCCCACACCCCGCCAAAGGGCTAAGCCCTTTGGAATCTGTAATGTTATAGCAGTGATATCTGTACTGCAGATTGTGCCTTATTTTTTGGAAAGCGGCGTTTTGTAGGCCGTACACAATCAACATTCGCTGCGTATGGCGCAGCCATAGCAGCGAAAAAGCGGCGTATTCGAGCGAAGCGCGAATAGCCGCGCGTGCTGCGCGTATTGGCCGAAGGCCAATAGCGGGCGTCTCAAAGTATTAACCAATGCGAAGGGCTTCGATACCGGGGAGGGTTTTGCCTTCGACGAGTTCGAGGGATGCGCCGCCGCCCGTGGAAACGTGCGTGACCTTGTCATCCATACCGAACTGACGGATAGCGGCTGCGGAGTCACCACCGCCGATGATGGAGTCGCCCTTGCACTCGGTCAGAGCTTTTGCGACAGCGATCGTGCCGGCAGCATAGCGTTCATTTTCGAAAACGCCCATCGGGCCGTTCCAGAAGACTGATTTGGCACCTTTAACGACGTTTGCATAGATTTCGCGGGTCTTGGGACCGATATCGAGGCCCATCTGTCCGGCGCTGAAGCTGTCGACGATTTCGCAGGGCGTTGTGTCATCAAGAGCGGTGGAAACGACGTGATCGACCGGGAGAAGGAGTTCGCATTTGCTGCTGGCGACTTTTGCGAGGATGGCTTTTGCAACGTCCATGGCATCGGCTTCGACGCGGCTGGAAGCGACATCGACACCTTTTGCAGCGAGGAGCGTGTAGGCCATGGCGCCGCCGATGCAGATCTGGTCGCATTTGTCGATAAGGTTTTCAATCACGCCGATTTTGTCGGAAACTTTGGCACCGCCGAGGACGGCAACGATCGGTTTTTCGGTCGCATCGACGATTTTGCCGAGGTATTTGATTTCTTTCTGGAGGAGATAACCGCAGGCTTTGTTTTCGCCAAAGTGGGGAACCATGACGGCCATGGAGGCGTGAGCACGGTGGCAGGTGCCGAAAGCATCGTTGACATAGACATCGGCGAGTTCTGCGAGTGAAGCAGCGAATTTCTTCTGGCTCTCTTTGCAGGCTTTCTTTGCAGCGGCTTTTTCTTCTTCTGTTTCGGCTTTAGCGCGAGGTTTGCCTTCTTCTTCTTCATAGAAGCGGAGGTTTTCGAGAAGGAGAACCTGTCCAGGAACGAGTCGTTTTGCCATTTCGAGGACGCCATCACCCACGCAGTCTTCTGCGAAGACGATTTCACGCATCGGCATAAGTTCGCTGAGGCGTTCCGCGACAGGTTTCATCGTGAATTCTGGGCTGGGGTTCTTTTTGGGACGGCCAAGGTGGGAGGCAACGATGGGGAGACCGCCGTTTCTGATGACGTAATCGATCGTGGGAATGGCCTGACGAATGCGGAAATCGTCAGTAATTTTGCCATCGGCATCGAGGGGAACGTTGAAATCGACGCGAATGAAAACGCGTTTGCCATCGAGGTTGAGGTCTTCTACGGTTTTAATGCCATCAAGGTATGCCATTTAGAATTTTCCTTTATCAAATAAAAAGAGGGAATGGGAACGAGAGTCCCGACAGAAAAAAAGAGCCAGAGCCCGTTGCGGGGAACTCTGGCTCATGAAAAGCATCAGAAGAAATTACTTGGCAATAACGCGAACCATTTCGAGGAGCTTATTGCTGTAACCCCATTCGTTGTCGTACCAGGCGAGAACTTTAACGAATGTGGAGTCGAGCTGAATGCCACCTTTTGCATCGAAGATGGAGGTGCGGGCATCGCCACGGAAGTCCGTGGAGACGACGCATTCGTCGGTGTAACCGAGAACGCCTTTGAGTTCGCCTTCGGAAGCGGCTTTCATAGCAGCGCAGATTTCATCGTAAGTGCACTCTTTGTTGAGTTCGACGGTGAGGTCAACGATGGAGACGTCGCTGGAGGGAATACGCATGGACATACCGGTAAGTTTGCCGTTGAGTTCGGGGAGAACCTTGCCGACAGCCTTGGCAGCGCCAGTGCTGGAGGGAATGATGTTCTCGAGGATGCCACGGCCACCGCGCCAGTCTTTCTTGGAAGGACCATCGACGGTTTTCTGTGTAGCGGTAGCAGCATGAACGGTCGTCATAAGGCCACGTTTAATGCCGAAGCTGTCGTTAAGGACTTTGCTGATAGGAGCAAGGCAGTTCGTGGTGCAGCTGGCGTTGGAGACAATATCCTGGCCGGCATAGGTCTTGTGGTTGACGCCATAGACAAACATCGGGGTTTTGTCTTTGCTGGGGGCGCTCATGATAACTTTTTTGGCACCAGCAGTGATGTGAGCGCGAGCGGTTTCGTCCGTAAGGAAAAGACCCGTTGATTCAACAACGACATCAGCGCCGACTTCGTTCCATTTGAGGTTGGCAGGGTCTTTTTCAGCGGTCAGACGGATTTTCTTGCCATCGACGATGAGGTTCGTGCCATCGATCGAAATGTCATGCTCGAACTTGCCATGAACCGAATCATATTTGAGCATATAAGCGAGATAATCGGGATCAAGAAGATCGTTGATGCCGACGATTTCGATGTCTTTGAAGCTCTCGACAGCAGCACGGAAAACCATACGACCGATACGGCCGAAACCATTGATACCAACTTTGATGGTCATATTAAAACCTCCATGATTAACAAATGAGGGGACTTCAGGAAACCGTTTCCGACCCCCTCAAAAAGAACGCGCTTTCTATAATCCGCTCGCGTTTTCTTGTCAACGGCATAACACCTACATAGAGACACATTTTCATTTGAGCTATTTTGCGTGCCTATGCCTGCGGCATACGTCACGCGTGGCGCCGCTATTGACCATACGCGGCGCCGTTTTTTTATGGTATGTGGTTGGTGGTTGGTAACAATCGCAATGGTTTACGCATCAGTCAATACATGTTATTTTTAAGTGTTTTCTATGTTTTCATTTCGACCACCTTTCAGCAGACATTAAAAATGAAAATATTTCGAGCCATTTGTGCAGCCTTTCTTTTCCTTACCATCTCTCCCCTAGTTTTTGCCCAAGATGACAATCAGATTTTTGATATAAAAAAAAAGAATGCCATCCATGTCCTGAAAAATCTTTCCCCAATTCAGACAAAACAAGTTGTATATGTCATCAAGACCTAAGCTATGATGCAGACAAAAATGAATGCATTCCAAAGAAATGAACCAGTGAATTAAAGTGGAACGTCACGTAGTGACAAGGAGATGAGGCGGCTCGGCGAAGTACATTTCATATTGCGAACTTAGGAAAGGCCAAAGCCCCAAAAAACATCTTTACTCAGAGTTTCCCCTGGGAAAGTCTGAACAAAGAAATTTACTTGTTTTTTCTGGGGCTTTGCCCCTGACCCCACCAAAGGACTGATTCCTTTGGAATCCTCAATATTGTAGTTGGTATAAGCCTTTTGAGCAGCCTAACCATGCTTCCCCGCCGCCCCCCCCCCCCGGCTCTCATTAATTTCTGCCAAAAAATATCGTTTTACTCAAACCTTCCCTAAAGGATTGAGCCCTTTATCACTCAACTTTCATCTTCTTCCACTTGCCCAGTTTAAATCGCGTATAATAACAAATGCCGCACAAAATAATGGCTCCGGAAGAAGCAAACCAGGCTCCGTACACCCCAAGTCCCCAAAATTTATCCAGAGCAAACATTGCCGGAAGCATGACTCCCCAAATGCATACAAAACTTATCAACATCGGGAAAATTGTATCACCAGCGCCGCGAAGTGCCCCACTCGTCGTAACACCTGCTGCGTCAAAAATCTGATACACAATCGCAAAACAAAACAGCTTCACCGTAATATCAATGACTGCAGGATCCTCACTAAACGCTCCCGCAATCAAATATCGAAGCAAAAACATAATAATTCCAAGTGACAAAAGACACGCAATTGCCATCCGAATTGCATAACGCGCACTTTTTTCTGCCGATTTGACGTTTTTTGCCCCCATATATTGCCCAACCAACGTCGTCGTCGCTATCGATATGGCAAGTCCCGGCATCCAGGCCAGATTCATAAAAACTTGAACAATGCCATTGGCTGCAGCCTGTTCCTTCGGCAATGAAGTAATGTACAAACCATAGATGAGCCATCCCCAGTTCTCAATGCCCCAACATACCCCCACAGGAAGCGCCACCTTGCAGATGTTGCGATAAACAGACAACTCAGGAACCACCGGTTTTCGCGTTGCGTACTTCAGCGCATTCTGACGCTTATACACAGCCCCTGCATATAAAGCCATTTCTATGCCCTGCGACATCACCGTACCAATGGCAGCACCTGCCACACCAAATGCCGGAATTGGACCAAGACCAAACGCAAAAATATAGGTCAGTGGCAAATTGGCTAATACCGTTATACAAGACACAATCGCAGGCGTTTTCATGTCACCAATGCCTCTCAAAAATGAGAGCAATGCAAATGACACAAACATGACAGGACACACCCACATCCTGATCTTCATATAGTCGTAAGTATAATCAAATACTTCCGGATTTGTCCCCATCCAACACAGCATCTGATGAACCAGTGGATTGACAAAAATCGCACACAATATGCCAATTCCAACCGCAAGGTACATCATGTGCCACAACATCTTGCCGCAATCCAGATGTCGTTTTGCACCAAAATATTGACTTACAAATGTCGTCAGACCAGAAAATAAACCAAAAAATAACGACAGAATGGCAAAGCTCGAGGGGCCGCCAAAACCAACTGCAGCCTGAGCTTCCGGCCCAATCCATCCCATAAAAAACATATCTCCAAGACCAAGCAAACTCATCGACGCTTGAGATATGATGATGGGAAGAGCCAGTTTCCAAACCTCCCGTGGACTAGCATGACGCGTCGACAAATCATCGACACACGTCTGTTTCTGTTCTCCATCACACGCAGAACAGTTCACTGACAATTCATTTTCCTGATCCTGCCGGCTCTCTTTCTTATCATTATCCTGATACATTCAATGCCTTTAATACAACCACACACACTTACATCAGACTTCATCTGACGAGCGGCTTTCTAATGGGATCACATTGAATATGCAATGAGTTTTCTTGATAATCGCAAAATCTCTCAGAGATTTCTCGTGTATGCCCCCCTCTTTGAACCTCGTGACTTTACACGTATAGCCAGAAAGTTCATTCAGTGTCTCAAAGATAAAAAGCAGGCTTATTGTAAGCCACCGAAGGAACTCTTCATCAAATCTCCGGCAACTGAACCGCCGCAGAAACGAACCCTCTCAGTACACGACGAAGGCTAATTTTACTGAACACACCTGATTTGCATTCTGGCATCTGTTCACGTCTTGGAATACCTAAACACAAGCTGATGGCATCATCCCTGGCCGAATCCGAAACGACCAAAGCAGCCTGATTGACTGCAGCATCGTTTTTAAAAGCTGACAGATCGACGGCATCGAGAAACAGCATTACGTCATCGGGACAAAAGCCGGCCGCCTTCAATGCATGTGCAATATAAAACCATGCCTGAGCAACTTCATCATTTCCATCGAGAAGAAGACCAAAACGATCTGGAATAAAATAAACGACGAATCGATAGGTTTTGTTTTGCTCAATCAGTCGATCGACAAACGCAAGATCAATGGCAAGACGGCCATTGCAACTCCATGTCATTAATTTTTCAGCGGCAACATAAACAGTTGGCATTGACATTCCCTCCGTGGAAACTTCACTGACAACAGGAAATTACATCATTGAGGGAAAGGTGCAAAAAATCGGGGTAAACAAAGGCGAATAATGCCAAACTCATTTTTTGAGAAGAGAAAGCAGGAGTTTGGAAAGAACAAGGGATGGCGGCACCGGTTTGGATTTCAAAGTGCGATCGACGTCAAATACATCGGAATGAAACTGACAAAGTTCACCCAATGAATAGTTTTTTGCGGCTTCTTTGTATTCTTTCAGACCATAGAAATTGACGCCAATTTTCTGCATGAGTTCGTCATCAGACAAATGCTGATTCAACCCGAGTTTGACCTGAAGCATCATTCGCGCATGGCGCGCAAGCATACCATTGATCACGACAGGTTCCTGCCGCTGTTCGAGAAGGACGCGAAGTGCCTCAAGAGCCGCAGGAATATCGCGTTTTGTCAAAGACTTCGTGAGTTCAAAGACGCTTCTTTCGCGGATATCAATGACGTGTTCTTCGACGAGTTCCGGAGTAATTTTCTGTCCCTCGGTAATGGCGAGTGAAAGTTTTTCGATAGCACGTTCAATGAGAGCCCGATTGGGGCCAATGCACTCGGCCAGAACATCAGCTGCGCCGTTTTCAAATATGAGATTTTGCCGCGCACTGCGGATATACTCGACGACATTTTTCTCGCTCAAAGGCGCACAGGATATGGCTTTGGCGTGTTTTTTTATTTCTGTCCACGATTTCTTTCGTGCATCAATTTTGGATGCCACAAGGACGAAATGCGCACGCACAGGTGCCAGAACGTAATTGACGATCTCCTGTAGTTCGCTTTCATTTAATTTATCGATATCTCGATATACGACGACTTTGACGCCACCAAACAGTGAAATTGTCCGAACGGAATCGATAACTTTTTTAGCCTCCGTTTCATCCCCTCGATACATTTCCCAGCTCAAAGGATCGACATCCTTGCCTTTAAAACGCTTTATTTGAATGGCATCGATGATTTTATCGATGATAAAACTATCCTCGCCATAGAGAAGATAGACGCGTTCGAGCGGTTCAGAGCCGGCCAATTCGCGAAGAGCCTGAGCGGATTCATCCAGTATTTGTTTAGCCATCAGAAATCCCCATATCGAAAGCCGTTCCGGGACCAAAAAAGACGCGTTGCCAGGGCCAGGCAACGCGACAATCATTCATCAATCTTGAGGTTCAACATCTTCATCTTCGCTGGAGGCGGAGTCATGAGAAGCAAAGAAACCGTCGATCAAGGGCAAATTTTTGGATTCGCGGATGCGATTTTCAATCGCAGTCATAATGGCTGGATTCTCCGCCAGGAAATCCTTGCAGGCTTCGCGACCGTTTCCGAGACGTTCACCTTCAAATGAATACCAGGCACCGGATTTGTCGACAATATTGAAAGCCGCTGCCAGATCGAGGACATCGCCTTCGCGATTGATGCCCTGGCCGTAAATGATATCGACTTCGACTTCGCGGAACGGAGGCGCCATTTTATTTTTGACGACTTTAATGCGGGAACGCTGTCCGACGACATCCTGACCATTTTTGATAAGACTGACTTTACGAACATCGAGACGAACCGAGGAATAGAATTTAAGGGCATTCCCGCCGGATGTCGTTTCGGGATTGCCAAACATGACGCCGACTTTGGTACGAAGCTGATTGATAAAGACGAGAGCCGTTTTGCTTTTGGCGGCCGTCGAGGTCAGTTTTCGGAGGGCCTGGCTCATGAGACGTGCCTGAAGACCGACATGCGCATCCCCCATATCCCCTTCAAGCTCCGCTCGTGGAACGAGAGCCGCAACAGAGTCGATAACGATGATATCGATTGAGTTCGATCGAACAAGCATATCGGCAATTTCAAGTGCCTGTTCACCATAATCCGGCTGACAAATCAACAGGTTGTCGATATCAACACCCATTCTGCGTGCATACTGAACATCCAGGGCATGCTCCGCATCAATAAATGCCGCAACACCGCCTGCTTTCTGGCTCTCTGCTACCGCATGCAATGCAACTGTTGTCTTGCCGCTTGCTTCCGGTCCATACACCTCGATCACTCGCCCCCGTGGAAATCCGCCAATACCAAGCGCGAGATCAAGACCAATCGAACCACTCGGTATCGTCGGTATCGCAACCTGTTCAGTGCCACCAAGACGCATGATCGAGCCTTTCCCAAACTGCTTCTCGATCGCACTCATCGCCTGCTCGATCGCTTTGTCTTTCGCACTCTGAACATCCACTGCCGCTTCTTTTTCTTTCGCTTTCTCTTTTGCCATTGCCTATTTCCTTTCTCAAATGTTTACGCCGCTTGCGCAACAATTTAATGATCAATCCTCATTCACATGTCAGCTACCAATGTTCATAACCGACATGCACTTAACTACTGAACATCACTTCACATGTCAAATCATTTTTATTTTTACATATAAAATCTTTTACTAAACAGACGGCCCTTCTGTTTTCTCTTTTATAATTATCCACACACACTCAAAAAGGCTAAAAAATTAATTTTTTTCATCACTCCGTCACGTCTTCACTATCCTCATTCCCCTCAACATCAACAGCCGACGGCACGTCTTCCGCATTCACACCATCCGTGTCATTCTTGCCTATCACCAGCGAAAAATGACTGAAATCAACATTCATACCCGCCAAAATATCCAAAATCTGAAACTTCGTCAGACGATTCCTGAACGCAGGCATCTCACCAACCCCATAACGTATGATGTAATAGTCACTCTCCGCATCTGACTGCGTCACTCGATTTGTCAGTATGTCCGGCCCTTTACCCGTTGAATGACAGCTCGAACAATACCGACCATAGAGAAGCGTTCCAACGTATGCATTTGGATTGGGCTCGCGCTCAACATAGCCGCTTTTTAACAAGCCTTCCGAACCTGCCTGCGCACCCTCGGCCATAGCCTGCACCGCCTTCGCAAGCTTTCTCGCAACGGTTGCCTTCTCGAGATCACGCGATGAACCTGAACACGCAGATACCAGCACGAAAACCATCAGAAGACAAACCGCTTCCATCCAATGCATTTGATGCCGTCGTCTGTTCATTACTGAATATTTGCCGCCTGTTCACGAATGGATTCAATCGTTGTGCGAATGTCAATTGTATGTCGGGTCAAGATCGTGTCACGGCTCTTGGACGCCATCGTCGTGGCCTCTCGATTGAGCTCCTGAAGATAAAAATCAATCTTCTTCCCGATACAGGCCAGCGGATCAGACGGCTCAAGCACGAGAATTCTTAACGCAGACAAATGCGTGGCAATACGCGTCAGTTCTTCGGTAACATCGATTTTGTCCGCAAGAAGAGCCACTTCCGTTGCAAGTCTCACGGGATCGAGCTCAACTTTGGGCTCCTGCGAAAGAATACTCAGGCGCTCGGCCAGGGCCTGACGATATTCCGTGACACGCTCCGGCGCGCGTTCAAAAGCCGCACGGCGGCTCGTGTCGATTTCGTCCAGGGCATTGAGCATGTATTCCTCAAGCGATTTTCCTTCCGCCCGACGTGCCTTCGTCAAAACCTGAAGCGCATCCCCGGCCGTCTCAAGAACCCCCGAATAAAAACTGTCACTCATCGTCGGAGCCTGCTCAAATTCCCACACGTCGCGCTGACCAAGACAAAACTCAAGGCATTTGTTGCGCGACCAGGCATCGCCAAATATCGACTCCAACGCAGCCACCCTCGCTTCCAAAAGAGCCGAATTCAGCCCCGCCCTCGCTTTTTTTTCATCCCCGATTATCACCGTCAGATCAACACGCCCCCTCGCAATAAACTGACGTATCAGACGCTGAAACAAAAGCTCCATCTGCCCCGGCATCGTTGGCATATTCAGATGAATATCCAGTCCACGATGATTCACCGTCTTTATCTGAACTTCTACATCAACACCTTCAATCTGTTTCTTGGCCGAACCATAGCCCGTCATGCTGTATGCCATTGCCAAAACTCCTGTATCTATCCGGTTTGCATTCACCTACAGGCCAATTCCCGGTGATTGCAATATGTTCAGGACTACAAAATAAAACCTCCCGGTGCGGGAGGTTTCTAAACCTTGTCAGGCCAAATCAACTCGATTGTTTACGCCTGAAGATTGATGCCAAGAAGCTTACGAAGCTTCGTATATTCTTCGCTCAGAGCCCAGACAAGGAGTGAACCTACGCGATCCTGTGCCGCACGAGCACTGATCGTCCGGGCCTCTTCAAGCAGCATCTTACTGATAATCGACGGATCATCGCAGAACAAAAGACCAATTCGGTTGCAGAAGTCTTCGACCGATTCGATGAACAGACTCAAATTAATCTTCGAAACATCCTTGACATCATCGACGATGGTCTTGAGCGTACGGCGATCGGCATCCGACAGTTTCTCATTCAGGTCTTTGGCAATGACAACCTGCTCTTTGGCCAGATTAATATTGAGCGAAGGATCGATCGTCTTGAAAACGGCCTCAAG
Organism: Myxococcota bacterium; assembly: GCA_045599245.1. Lineage (GTDB taxonomy): Bacteria > Myxococcota_A > Bradymonadia > UBA4248 > UBA4248 > UBA4248. The sequence continues at coordinate 5,349 of JAZRVP010000142.1, read as the reverse complement.
AATGCGCTTGATGTAATTCGCACACTGAACGCCCTGAGCACCAAGTCTGAGAAGATAGTATTCTGAACGAAGCATCAGCAACGATTTAGCCGTTGTGAAGGCGATTTCACGCTCCGAACGCCCCTGAAGGAAGTTGGGATGAACGAGAAGCGAACGGCTCGAAAGATAAGCCGTATAGACGCCACGGAAACGGGGCGATTTATAGATTGCCGGCACTTCTTTGAACCCAAGAGCCTGCGTCTCGTTGCGAACCGTGTTGGCAAAAACTGATCCTTCTGAAGTATCAATGCGATCGTCTTTTTCACTGAGCTGATAATTCCTGAGATCGTTCGCAAACAGACGACCAATAATGGGCACACAAATTCTGAAGATTTTTACAATATTGCCATCGAGCGTTTTCGGTATGATGAGCTTCCACATCTCTTCGGTAAGCAGCTCGCTGATCTTCGGCATATCCATGTCCGCAAATTTAGCCACGATAACCTTGCCTTCGTCATCGTTGAGCTTGAGAACATCGAGAACACGATAAATGCAAAGGGCCTCATCATACTGCCCCAGACGACGATAGCATTTGGCCAGAGCACTGACGGATTTGAGGTGATCGGGGGCAAGACGCAGAACTTCGCGGTTTTCATGAATGGCTTCTTCAAGCATGTCATCGGACATCGCATAAAGCGTCGCAAGTTTTTCGTGGAATTCGACCTTGTCCGGGAAAAGTTCCGTAATGATCTTGTACGCTTCAATCGCTCCCTTGAGATCGTTCAGTCTCGCGCGAATCTCTCCAAGTTTCTGGCAAAGGCCGCCGACGAGTTTGGCATTGACCGGCGTCAGAGCTCGCTGACGCTCGACCATACGCGCATAATTGGCTTCGATACCGGCCATATCGTTCATGCCGTTGAGCGTCGCAATGACCTGCTTGAAAACCTCGACCTGATCCGGATCGATGTCCAAAATATCGTTGAAATACTGAACTGCCTTCTTCGGATTGTTGAGCTTTTCTTTAAAAATCCAGGCCATTTTCAGCAGATATTTGCACTTCTCATCTTTATCGGTGCTGTATTTGAGAAGCGAATTGAGCGTATTGAGGCAGCGGTCCCAATCCTCGGCTTTTTCCGCAATGAGCAGAATGTGAAGATGCGCCGCCGTACTCTGGGCACACTCCGCAAGTGCTTCTTCATACATGGAGAGCGCCATTTTTTCGTCATTTTTGCGATTGAGATAATCATCACCAATGCTGACCAAAACGGCGGCCCGGCTTTCGGCCGATGTCATCGAGCTGAGAAGTTTCTCTCTCGACTTTGCAATCGCTTTCTCATCGCCGGTCGCTTCCGATGCCTTGAGAAGCGCATTGATTAGCTCCATGTCGCCGGGACGCGCCTCAAGCGCTTTTTCGTAACAGTCACGCGCTTCATTCAGTTCGTTTTTCGCATTGTGCGCATCACCAATGTGCTTGAAAATACGCATCGTCATGTGATTTTTCAGCTCATGACGATGGAAAAAGAGCAAATCCATCAGCAGACTGGCATCCGCCTCGGATGCATCTTTTTTGAGCTCATTTTCTGCAAGCACCGTCAGCGTTTCAAGATCGCGCGCATCATGCGAAAATGCCCGTCGATAGGCCTCAAGCGCCTCGTCTTTCTCGTCCCTCTCCGTGTAGAGAGAACCGAGCGAACGATATAAAAACAGATTTTCGGAGGCACTGCGAGTGCGGTCTTCCTCTTGAAGAAGCGGCGTCAAAATCCCCTGCAGTTTATTGAGATCGCCGGTTTCAATCGCTATCTTTGAAAGTCGCTCTATCTCGGAAAAAGAAATCTGTTCGTTCATCGCTATGCTCCATGCTCGTGTTTCGTCAGGCTTCCTCACACTGAAAGCCTGTAAAAATTGATACATGCGGTTCTACGCATTGTACACGTTTTCGTAAAGTCAAATTTTTAGGGAATGTAAAAGAAATGTCGCTCAATGCGGCTTTTCATGCGGCAATCCTTGCCCCATGACAAAAAGCTAAATTTCTACGTTTCAACCAGGGCATGATCACACCGTCTCGCATCCCCGTCCCGATACCGCGTCTCGGCATCGTCCTCAATGACAATCCGATCGAAAACCTCAGCCTCGTCCTCGCGCTCCAGCATCTCGAAATATTCGACGATGGCGTCTCGTATCTGTGACATATCGCTGAATCGATACGCGCGCTCTCGCATCTGGGACGACCACGCAAGCCCTCGCGTAAAGTACCCCAAAAAACACTTGATTTTGCCCGCCGCACCGGCCGCAGAAATCGGCATCCCCTGTATCATGTCGATATATCGGCACACAAACTCACACCGCTGTCTGAGGGTCGGCACAAACACAGCCTTGCCCGCCACAGCTTCAGTTATCTGGCGAAGGAGCCACGGATTTCTGAGAAGCCCCCGGCCGACCATAATGCCTGCAGCCCCTGACTGCTCCAAAGCCCGGACGGCATCCTCCCGCGTGAGAATGTCCCCGTTGACGAGCACCGGGATCGAGAGCTTTTCCACAACCGGACGCACCAAATCCCAATGCGCCTTCCCTCGATATGCCTCCTCGCGCGTGCGGCCGTGAACGGCCACCATGTCGGCGCCCTCTTCCTGGGCCATGTACGCGATAAGCCCGGCATTCATCTGATGGCTGTTCCAGCCGAGCCGCATCTTGACCGTCATCGGAATGGATACTGCGGCACGGACCTGGCGGAAGATTTCGCGGCACAGTTCCGGCTCTTTCATGAGGGCACTCCCGGCATTTCCGGAAACGACCTGTTTGGCCGGGCATCCGAGGTTGAGATCGATAATCTGCGCGCCTTTCTGCTCGCACATGGCCGCCGCCATGGCAATTCTCTCCGGCTGGCGCCCGTAAATCTGAATCGATGCCGGCCGCTCTTCATCCCCCGGCAGTGCCTTGTCCCAGACGCGGCTCACATCCCTTGCCAGCCCCTCACAGTTGACAAATTCCGTCACGGTCAGGCCGCATCCGCCGCATTCACGGATGAGTCGCCTGAACAGCACGTCGGTAATGCCTTCCATCGGCGCCAGAGCCGTCGCCGGCTTCACCTCGATGGAACCAATATGAAATCCGCCCTGCAAATCTGCCACAAATCACCTCCGCCGGGGCCGCCCCTCGGCTTCATATCACGGCGCTTCGCGCGCCACACAAAACAGGCCGGGCGTATTGGCAAAGCCGATAGCCCGGCACCGCAGCGGCCGTATGCGCCGGACGGCGCATAGGCGCGCCCAAACAATTATACCGCAATGCGCGGAACCGACGTCTGTATCTGCGTCGTGAGCTCGTAGTTGATCGTCCCGGCCCACGAGGCCAGCTGTTCGGCCGTGATACACTCGCTGCCCTGGCGCCCGAGAAGGACAACCTCGTCTCCGGCCTCGACATCCGGAATATCCGTCACATCGGCCATGCACATGTTCATGCAGATGCGCCCTCGAATCGGCGCCCGATGCCCGTGAATCAGGACGTGTGCAAGGTTCGACACGGACCGGTCATAACCGTCGTAATAGCCGACAGGAAGCACCACAATGCGCGTCGGATGCGTCGTCTGATACGTGCAGCCGTAGCCAATCACGGAACCGGTCGGTATCGTCTTGACCTGCGCCACGATCGTCTTCCACGTCAGTGCCGGACGCAGATCGACGTCTTTTCCCAGCAGCTTCGCGCTCACATAACACTCCGTCGACGGCCACATGCCGTAAATCGTGATGCCGGCCCGGACGAGCTCGCAGTGCGTGTTCGGCCACAGAATGCCCGCCGCCGAATTGGCTATCGTCCGAAGTTTCGGCCTGTACCCGTTCGCCGTCAGAATATCGTTGTATTCATTAAATATCCGCAGCTGCTCGTAGGCAAAACTGTGATCGGTCGTATCCTCGATGTTCGCAAAGTGCGTGCACGTCCCTTCAAAAACGAGATAGGGATAACGGCTCATGTAGCGCACGAGTTCGAAGGCCTCCGTAATGAGAAGCCCCTGACGCTGCGTCCCCGTCTCGAGCTTGACAATGCACCGCATCGGCTTTGATGCCGCACTGCTTGCGGCGCCAAGCGCATCGATCTGCGCACGGTCATAAACCATCGCGCGAACGCCCATCTCGACGGCCGCCTCGGCATGCATCGGCGGAACATGCCCCATGACAAACAGACTGCCTTCATACCCGTCATCGCGAAGGTCCTGCGCCTCATGAAGCGAATCGACGCACAGCCACGTCGCACCGCCCCTGACAAACGCACGCCACGCCAGCTTCACCCCGTGACCGTACGCATTCGACTTGACAACCGCCGCAATCTCGGCCCCGGGCGCAAGCCCCTTTTTCAGCGTTTCCATGTTGTGCGTCAGTGCCGACGTATCGATAAGACAGCAACTGCGATGAAGCCCTGCTTCTTTTGGAAGTGACATCCTGAACCTCCCTGGTCTTTCAAACTGATTTGTCCTGATTATTTCAAAAGACGCGAATATTTGCGGAACATCTCCGTCCCGGCCTCTTCCACGGCCTGATAGACAAGCGTTTCGGTATTCGTCGTAAATACGCCGAGATTCGACATCTGCATGACGGCATTCTTCCAGTTCGACTTCGACCTCGAGGCAATCCCGTCGACGGGAACAAATATGGCGAGTTCTTCGTCCTCATCTTCTTCGATGAGGTCGAGCGCGGTCATGAGAACGCAGATATGGGCTTCAACCCCCACGATAATCAGCGTCTGCGGGATGTGCGGGCAAACGCGTTCGCAGAAATCGGTCTCGCCAAGACACGAGAAGCTCATTTTTTCGACGCGGACGGCATCCTTGAGCTTTTCAGCAAGTTCCGGAATGGTGCCGCCGAGCTTGGCCGGGTTCTGCTCGGTGTAGAAAATGGAGGCCTTTTCATCCTTGGCCAGTTCAATGAGAACATCGACATTGCGAATGAGCTTTGCGCGGACATCTTCGGGGATGGCGGACAGGAGTTTTTCCTGCATGTCGATAATGAGCAGGGCGCAATCGTCATAAATTGGGATCATCGTGCATTCCTTTGCGTGAAAAAGTTTTTAAATTTTGACGGGGGGAAGTGTCCCCCCGCGCGGCTATTTCATACGCCGCTCCCCCCACTTCGCGGCCCACTGGCTTCCTGCCAGAACGAAGCTGCGGGTGTGGCCGCGAGTTTTAGCCCATTCATGCACAAATGATAATGATTTTTTGCATTCACGCGATATTTGTCGTTACTAAGCCGGGGCACTGCCCCAAACCCCGCTGGGGCTTTGCCCCAGACTCCACCAAAGGGCTGAGTCCTTTGGAAACCTCAATTTTTTAGGTGGTATTATTTTTTGGGGCTAATCAACCATTATTACCTCGCGGGAGCC
>JAZRVP010000141.1:0-24576 GCA_045599245.1 Myxococcota bacterium | reverse complement strand
GGGGGGGCCGAGAAGGCAGGCGTCCGGTGGACGGCTGGCATCGCAGAGCCCAGTGAGCAAATGAAATGAACGAGTTGGAGAGCCGACAGGCTCGGGAAACGAAGTGCATTTCATATTGCGAACTGAGGAGGGCCCCGGCGGGGAACAATAGTCAGGCAGCCCAAAAGGCTTATACCATCTAAAAATATTGAGGATTCCAAAGGACTCAGTCCTTTGGTGGGGTTTGGGGCAAAGCCCAAAAATACAACTAACTTTTAATCAGACCTTCCTTAGGGATTTTATCTTTTGCAGGAGGTGATTCGTCATGTGTAAAAAATATTATGGCCTTTGGAGTTTACAAATTGCGCTTCTCCTCTTGTTTTCTCCTTTGGCCTGGGCCGACGATTGTGATTCCATTAACGAAAATCAGGTTTGGACACAGCACTTTTCTCTCATGCAGGATGCTGTAAAAAATAATAATGATGAAGAGGCTTTCAAACAGTTTAAAACTCTAAAACAAATCTGCTCTCGTTCCCCGGCTCTCAATTATCTCATCAGTTTGACCTATATTCATTCAGAACAAAAGTTAAAGGCTCTCGAATACATTATTCTCGCAACGAGAAATACCGCAGAATTTGAAGTCGAACAGGAATTTACAAGAAAAATATGGTCTCTTCGGTATGAACTCGAAAATCCTGAATACTCTTCGGATAATGTTGAGAAAAATAAAAAACAATTGGATATGATGATCGAGGATAATAATCGTCTTCAAAATGAAAATGCTGCTTTGCTCCAAAATAATATCCATCACGCTTCTGCCGTTATGTGGACTGGTGTCGGAATCGGTATTTCCGGACTCGTTTTGGCCGGTGCCGGCGGTCTCGTCCTCTCTTTGGTCGATGACCCCGTATCAGAAAAGCTTTCACTCTATGAAAAAAATAATCAAATTTATCAAAAGTATGAAATAAACGGAAAATATATTGCCGCATGGACGATTCTTGGCACAGGCATCGCCGCCACAATTGCCGGCATCGTCATGACCTCTATTGGCGCCGCTCAATATGTTCAGGCAAATCATAAGAATGACCCTTTTGCGCTTGAACTTGGCCCTCGCGGCGCCCTCTTACAGTGGACCTTTTAGGGAACCTCTGAATAAAACAAGAATTAGGCAATAAATGAGGAAAGCTGGGGGGGGGCCAGCGAGGAAGCAATGGTTAGGTAGCCCAAAAGGCTTATACTACCTAAAATAATTGAGGATTCCTAAGGACTCAGTCCTTTGGTGGGGGGCCGAGGATTTTCGCCATCCCGTGAATGGCGAAAACCACAGAGCCCAGTGAGCAAATGAAATGAACGAGTTGGAGAGCCGACAGGCTCGGGAAACGAAGTTCATTTCATATTGCGAACTGAGGACAGGGGCAAAGCCCCAGAAAAAACAAGTAAATAATCTTTATTCAGACTTTCCTTAGGGAATGCCTGAACAAAATAGTTTAAGGTAGAAATCGTCGGGAGCCGGGGACGGAGAGAGTTTCCCTAAATCACCAATCGTCGTCTCCATCTCCGCAGGCTTCAAATTCACACGGTTTATTTTTCGGACATTCATTCACTTGAAATTTGTGATTGACACAGACAATTTCTGACTTTCCGTCATCGCTGCAGGTGTTTTCATCTGAGTCCTCGCAGTAATCACATCCGTAATCTTCCATACATGAGCCTTCAAGTACACATCGGCTTTTTACAACCATGTCATTAATACATAAATATTCATAATCCCCATAATAATCACATTTGGGTTGATAGTTGGCTGAAACACAGATGCCGCAGCCTTTACCCACGAGACATGAACCTTCGATATCGCATCCTTTTCCTATCAGTTCATTGTCCTCGCTGCATGTGAATTGTACGTCAAGATTATCATCATCGCATTGGATGCCAAAGGTCGATGGATCGCACTTTTGGAAGTACGTACCTTCATTTATTTGCGTTCGCGTCAACGGTTTTGCGTCAAGACATACACCGATATACGTGTAATAGTAGGTATTAACTTCGCCGTTTATGGCATGAACAAATGAATCGTATTCACTTTGACTCGCCTGGGTGGACATTGTCTGCTCCCGATCGTCTGTCGTATAGAACTCATAATTACCATTTGCAGCCCCATCGGGATCAATCGTCGATACAACGGCTGTTTCATTGTCCATGCAGTAATGGGTCGCACATCCTAGTGCAGGATTGCAAACAACCTGCGCTCTCGTTTCTTTCGTCAGGTTATAATTCGTGATTTGATTATCCGTTAAAAACAGATTGTTCAGACAGTCAAAATCGTACTGCTTGTTGCCTGATGTGATGCGCATTATCGTGTGATCTGCTGTACATGTAAACGATGCATCTATGCACCCGCCCTGCGACGCATCACACAGTTTGCCCTGGTGCGGACAACTCGTGTACTCCGTGATGCCGCTCCCTACCGGATTGATATAGACATGCTCCTTTGTACAAATCGGATCGCGGACACACCCGGCATTGCTGCATTCATATTCACCACAGTCTTCGCTCACCATCCACATGTTATCGGCTCCGCACGTCTGAAACACATTGTGCAGACATCGCGTATCCATCTTTTCACAATCATAGCATCCTGAATTTGGATCACATTTCTGGCCTGAACTCGCACAATCTATCGTCGTCATGACATTGTCTTCGCACTTTTGATAGATTTCGTTTTCACAGGTCGGCGGCATTGATTCACACTCAATACAACCTTTCGTCGGCGAACAGACCTTTCTTGCACATTCCGTCGTCGCCCATATATTGTTCACACACTCTTTATATATATTGCCTTCGCAAGTCGTGTCGCCGTTGTTGCACGCGACACATCCCTTGTTCGAATCACATTTCTGCTCTTTGGAACACATGACTTCGGATTTATATTTATTGCCCGCACATCCTCGATATAGTGTATTTCCGTCTTCATTGACGCGGCATAATCCTTCTGAACAATAATCTTCATCCGTAACATTTACGCAGCCTGTGTCTTTGTTGCACTGCTCATTTTGTGTGCACTGTTGTTTGAGTTTCCAGGCTGTTCCGTCGCACTCGAAATATGCATTGTCCTTGCATTCCAGGAGCCCGGCTTGGTCGCAGCCTTCACCGCATTTCGTGCCGTCATCGTTGCATACTCCAAACGGACAGATATCGCCTTTGACCCACTTGCCTTTTTCTCCGTTGAATATGTACTGATAGCCTTCACTGCAGGCCTCTGTCCCTGTGACCGGTTTCGTCGAATCGGCACATTTCTTCCCGCTGATATCGCACATCCCGCTTTCACATTCCTGAAATACGTCGTACTTGCTGTCACTGTTGCATTTGAGTACAACCGCATCCCGACATACAATTTCGCCGGGAAGACACGTCGTGTCTTCGATACAGATGCCTTTGCGGCACGTTTCATTTTCTGAACATTTCGTGAAACCTACACATGTTTCGTAAATCGTCCCGTCTGTGCCTTCATTGTCGCTCGATTTCTCGCTGTAGGCACCACAGTAATCATTGGAAACCTGTGGATCGATACATTTGCCGTTGCACGTTACCTGGCCTTTGGCACACGGACTTGTACAGTAAAAATCGCCATTCTTTACTGACATCGCACATATCTTCGCTTCGTCTGGACATCGCTTTATATTAAAAAATTCTGCATATTTCTTATCGCTGACTTTAAACTTTTGTATATTCGAATCCTTATCGATGGTAATAATATAAGATAAGTCGACATCATGCCCTTTTGGCGGACAAAATGCGCCATAATCTTTAACATCCTCAAGGTTGCATCCCGACATCGAAAAAATGGAACTCAAAAGCAAAATATTCATCCAATATTTATTTTTGCTCATTTCTTTCTCCTTTTCTCTTTTATATGAGGAATGCATTTTGTGGCAGAAACCATCACTTTTCGAACGTCGCTTTGGGGCTGAATATTACCTAAACAATATTGGCGCCGCGTATCGCGATAGCGGCGCCCAAAGGCGGCGTATGGCCATGCCATAGCCGCCAGCCCCTATTTATACACACATGAACTGTGCTTTGCAAAGTTCTGTCCGATTATATCATGCTTATGAAATATAGTTGATATGTATGAAAAAATCTTTGCAAAGACGCCCCCTTTCATCGCAAATTTGGCGACTTTTTTCATGGGCGATTATTCATAACACAAGCCCGTGTCTTCATTGCATTCCCTCGCACATTCGGCTTCTTCCCTGTCAACTTGATACACCATTCGACCGTCCGTCCCTTTGACACATACCGAACTTAAACTCATAAAAATTGACCAGTATTCATCCGGTGAATTGAAACATCGACTCAGGACCAGACCCGGTCTCGTACATGCCTTGAGCTCTTCGGTCTCCCCTCGACAGCTCGCATTTCTCGTCAGTGTTTCCTGACGGAACGTTTTCTGAAGAATGAGACTGCATCCGTTGTAATCGCTGCAGTCGTTTGTCTCGACTACGCCGTCCGGGGTGCAGTAGTATTCCGTGTCTCCCTTGCAGTATTCCTCGAATGTTGACGATGAACATGCAGCTCCGACTTCCAGAGAAAGCAGCTCATTCGTATAACACAGCCCGTCAAAACACGTCTCATTCTTGAGGCAGTTGATGTTCGACGTGCACGTCCTGATGTCCGTCTTTCGGCACTGTCGGTCTCCGCAAAGCTCTCCAGCCGGGCATTCCTTCTCCTCGGACACGCCCCCGTTGCATTTTACGAGCGTGTGCAGATCCTTGCAGTAATCTGCTTCGCATTTCGTTTCATCCGGCACAACACAGCTTCCTTGGACACATGCTCTGTCCTTGGCACAGTGCTGCTCATATAGCTTCGGCTCCTCGGTCCACCAGTCAGAACACGTCCACGACGTCATGCTGTCCATGCATACACTGGCCGTGTTGGCGGTGCATTGTGCCGGAAGCTGTGTGTAGGTTTCGTTGCATCGACGTGTCGTTTCATTGCACCCCAGCTCACAGGCCTCGGCCGCCTTGCTCCATTCGCCGTTCCTGCAGATGCTCTCAAATGCTCCCTCACATCGCGTCTGGCCATCCGTGCACTCCGGCGCTTCGCACGCATTCTTTTCCTCGTTGCATCGCCCCGGCAGACAGCTCTGTTCCACTTTGTTTCCGTCGCTTTCGCAGTGAAGAAGTGTCGTGGAATCTTTGCACGTGTCGCTGCAGCTCGCAATGCTCTTGCAGACTCCGTTCAAACATCCGTGCAGACACGCTTCACCCTCTGTCTGCCATGCGCCGCTCACACACACGCTCACATAATCCCCGTTGCACGACCGCGATCCGGTGCTGCACTGACTCGTCTGGCGGCACACTCCGTTCTCACAGCCGTTCACACACGGACTCGCTGAACGGTTCCAGGTTCCGCCGCTGCAAAGACTCGTATAGTTTCCCTCGCATTTGGACGTCCCTTCACTGCATATCGCCCGACATGTCCCGTTCTCGCACCCGTTTTCACACGGCACCTGCGATTTCTGCCACGCGCCAAACTGACAGACGCTTACATAATCGCCAACGCATATCGGCTGCTCCCCTGTGCACGTCATGCGGCATGACCCGTTTACACACCCGTTTTCGCACGGCGTCGGTAACGTGACCCATGTGTTGTTCTGACACGTCTGAATGCTGTCTCCCAGACACTGCGTTTCATTCGCAGTGCACGTTTTCGGTGCCTGAACGCATTCGTTGTTCGCACACCCGTTAGGACACGTAATGACGGATACCGTCCCATCCATGTTGCATCGCATCAGACTCGTGTTCGTCATGCATTCCTGATGGCATGTCGTGCCTTTGCCTTCATTGTCATCACATGCCTGAAAAATCATGAATATCGTTAATAGGCTGATAAGATAGGGTCGTTTCATTTCGATTTCCTTGGTGAACGCTTTTTCGCCTTAAAAATAGGCTTACACACACCTACATTATATCATTATATACCTGTTAAGAAAATCATTAACTGGGGGCGCAGGCTATCGGCCAGAACGGCCGATACGCCCGCGTTTTGCGGCCGCCTATCGGCCAAAAGCCGATACACCGGCCGGGCTTTCTGGGGCGCAGGCTATCGGCCAGAACGCCCGATACGCCCGCGTTTTGCGGCCGCCTATCGGCCAAAAGCCGATACACCGGCCGCCTCTTTGTCTCGTCGAAAAACAAAAAAACGCGGCTTTCACCGCGTCTTTTTCATCAGATTTTGCGCCTTATCTACTTGTCTTCGGATTTCTCTTCAGATTTTTCCTCAGACTTGTCTTCAGATTTATCCTCGGACTTGTCTTCAGATTTATCCTCGGACTTGTCTTCAGATTTATCTTCGGACTTGTCTTCAGATTTATCTTCGGATTTGTCTTCCGGCTTTGAGATGATTTGAGGTTTCTTTTGGGTTGCTGTCTTGAAAATGCCGATAAGCAGCAAAATCACGCCTGCAATGACGCCGACTCGCGTGACCTGGAAGGCCAGTTTGGTGATTTCGTCTTTGGGGTCATTGTATTCGACGTTTCCAAGCGCCGCACGATAGGGGGCCATTCCCGTTTTTTCGTCGTATCCTACGATGCTTCTGTCGTTGATCCAAATCGTCGGCGCACCTTCAAAGCCTATGCTTCGGATGTGATTGAGCATTTCATCGATTGCCTGTGATGAGGCAGGATCGACGAGACATGCTTTGAATGATTCTTCATCGATGCTGCACTGACGGGCATATTCCAGAAGCTGACCGGCTTCTTTGCTCGGTTTGGTAAACATGCAGTCCGCAAATTCCGTCTCTTTCTTCTGCTTTTCTGCACAATAATACGCAACACATGCTTCTTTCTGTTTTCCAAGCGGGATCGTCAGACGCGTGAAATTAATTCGTTCGCCGTACTCAAGTAAAAGTTTGGACAGTTCCGGATGCAGCTTGCGGCAGTGAGGACAGTCAAAACTCGAGATTTCAACGACATTGATTTTTCCCGGCTTGTAAAATGACTGAATGTAGTCGGGAACGACAACTTTGGCCGGTGTATCGGCGGAATTGGCCGCGACTTCTTTCGGTGCAGGTGCTTCTTGCGGGCGTGTGCCCCAGGCTATTGGACCACAGGTCAATGCCAGATAGATTGCAATCCAGAGACATGGATGTAATTTCGATTTCGCAACTTTGCCTTTTTGCTCGTTCTTCATCAGCAATATCGCGGGAATCACCATCAGAATGGCATTCGTGTCAACGCCCATGCAGAGCCAGCAAAATGCATGAATCTCGATGGCCTGAACAAGAATGAAAAGCAGCGCACCTAAGGCACAGCAAATAATTGCCAGAGGAACCCAGAACGTACACCACGATTTGCCAAATAATTGCTTCTTGCAGCGCGAAAAATAACAGCTCGTGAAAAAGAAAAATGAATAGGCTAACAGTCCAAGAGCCGGAAAAAATATCCCGTATTTCTGACCAAATTCCGACTGCGCAACCTGTGCGCATTGCGCTCCTTCAGCACAAAATGTGTGGGCTGCAAAGTAATAATCAACCGCCAGCATGGCGGCAAAAAATAACGCTCCAAGCGAAAATACACGAATCATTCCATACAGAAATGTTCGCGAAATTTGTCGAATATTCATGGGGAAAACTTCCTGTTTGTTGTGACGAAAATGCGCCTCTTTTACTGCAAAATTTGGACACACTAACACCCTGCGCGGTTTAGCAAAATGCAGCTTCTTTGTAAATAATTCCTATAATTCGCACTTTTTCGGACTCGCTTTTCCTCTTTTTCACGATTTCCATAACTTGAAAAAATGTGTGTGGAAGTGTAGGTATGGGTGTGTTTGTACGCTTTTGTCGCCTTGCGACATGGTCTTTTTGTGTGAGTTGTTAAAGTGACGTTTAGAGATTCTGTTGATGCTTATAGACTTAATGCCGACAGACGGCGAGTCTTTCAAAACCTTCAGCCACTCGTGCGCGATGAACGCGAACGAATTATGCTCGCGGATTTCCTTCATAAAATGCCTTGGAGTTACTCAAAGGAGGTGCCGCAGGAAATTATCGCAGCTCATTGGAAAATTTTACGAAATCAACCGGAACCCGCACAGTTGGCTGATGAGGAGGCTTTTACTCTGCATCATTCGGAGTGCGAATCCTGGATTGGAAAACTCAAAATTCATCATCTGCCAAATACTCTTAAAACGCTCACCGGTTCCGAATTTTCGCCTCTCCTTCGCGTTTTCGCTCATGAAGACGGGGAACTCGCTATCCTCATCGCATATCACCGCAATGAAACGGCCAAAAAGGGATTCCCCGTGGAACCTCCCGCCTGGAGCGGTACGATTAGAAGAACAACACTCAATAATCGAAAACAGTCTTCAAGTATCTCTTTCGATACCGTCGTGACTGAGTATTCAACCGTCTTCAGACTCGAAGTCATCAACTCGCCGCAATCTACGGTTATTCGAAAATTCTGCGAAATTCTTCAGCGGCATCAGATTGCACCGTCGGCTTTGGACATCTGGTCCGCTTCCAATGGCGGCACGGGCTCTCGCAAAATCAAGGAACGACACATCCTTGAAATCGAAGTCAGAGAACCGCTTGAAACCGAAATCATTCAGTCCGTAAAAGACGATGCCTTCCGGTATCTCGTCGCCCTTCTCAAGGTTCACTCTCTGTTTGACATCATCGGTCCGGCCATGATCGGCCCGAGCAGTTCTCATACAGCAGGGGCTTGTCGAATCGGGCAGCTTGCTCGTCATATCTTTATTGCACTTGAAGATGCCGGACATTTCAAAAAAATCGATGCCTTTGAGATAAAACTTTATGGATCTTTCCGCGATACAGGTCCCGGACATGGAACGCACATCGCGCTTGGGGCTGGTCTCAAGGGACTTGCACCCGATTCTCCTCTTCTCAAGTCTGAAGGCGATATTCAACAACTTCAGAATACCGGCATTCCCTGGAGAAAGAAAAATCAGTCGATTCCTTTTTCCGGTTTTAAAGCTGCCACGGTTGAGGAAGATCACAAGTATATTCGCCAGCAGGGTGACTGCATTAACATTGCAGAAATCATTGCCATGACGGATGCAGGTCCCATTTCTATTGCCGGCTTTTCTACAGGCGGCGGCATTGTCGAAGTTCGTTACATCAACAATTCCAGGCTTGTTCCCAGTATTTCCGGCAAAAAAGATCTCTGGATTGGGCCGCCACCATTGGCTTCTACTCTCAATCTTTCTTCCACGGCTGCTAAAAGTGGATGTGGCAAAATTGCCAGAATTTATCCCCAAAGAGCACCCTTGGATGAGTTTACACTCGTCTTTAACACGTTCGATGAGGCTCTCGAATACGCTAAAGATACCAATAAATCCCTGTTAACCATCGCTCTTGAACTCGAATCTCAGCTTCAGGGGACTGATGCTGACGCGATATATCGTAACATGAACGATCTTTGGGATGCCATGAAGGACTCCGTTCACGCCGGTCTTTCGAGTACCAAAAGAAGTTCGATGGGCTTGTCCGGCGGTGATTCCACAAAGCTTCTCGATTACATTAAACGCGTCAATTACGTCTCTTTTCACACACTTGCGTCCGTCTATGCCATGGCTTCTGCCGAAACAAATGCCCAGATGGGACGAATCGTTGCCTGTCCGACGGCCGGCGCTTGCGGCATTATCCCCGGTGTTTTGCTCGCTTGGTATGATGTGCATATCGGACTTGGGCTTACGCCTGAAGAATTGACGCCGAAAGTCGTCAATGCATTGCTCGTTGCAGCATTCATCGGAATGATTTTTTATGACGACATTCCAACCGCCGGTGCAACTCTTGGTTGCCAGGCAGAAATCGGAATCGGTGCCGCCATGGCTGCCGCCGCCGTCGTTCAACTCCATGACGGCAGTCCTGAAGAAGTCGTTCACGGCGCCATCCTGACACTGAAAAATTGTATGGGACTCGTGTGTGATCCCGTCGCCGGGCTCGTCGAAGTGCCTTGCATTAAACGAAATGCGATGTTTTCAAACTTCGCCATTACAGCCGCTGATATGGCTTTGGCCGGCATTCGCTCTCAAATTCCACCCGATCAGGTCGTACTTGCGGTCAAAGAAGTCGGTGAACACATGTCCGCCAATTACAAAGAAACGGCTCGAGGTGGACTTGCTTCCACCCTTAACGGAAAAGATATCTCCAGACGTTTTGATGAAATATGCAAAGGGCTTTTCTGCGCGAATTGCGGACAGCATTGCTCGTAAAAAACTTTGATAAAACATACAAAAAAGGGCGCCGGTCGGCGCCCTTTTTTGTCATCAGCCTGTTTGAATTTGAAGAATGCCCAGAAAATACAAAACAACAATCGCTGCCACACATAAAAACAAAACAATCGTCGCTATGAAAAATATCGGAAACAACTTTTCCTTCATGGTGGGGGCGGTTATCAGTTTTGTCTGACTTACGGTTGGTGGCAGTTTAACATTTTCGAGACTCACCATCGTTTCCATGCGCCCAACTTTCTCTTCCGGCGTCTCCTGCAGATACAGGCTTTTGAGATTTCTCGAATGCCCTCCCTGACAGCGCAGTACCGAAGGCGGATCTGTAACGTCATTGATACAGCATAGTGCATCAAAAAATTCGCCTGCATTCTGATAGCGCTGTTTGGGGTCCTTGGCACACGCCATATTAATGACTTCTTCCAGTGCTGTTCCATTGAACTTTTCTGGCAATATCACCGGGTCATACATCTGTTTGTAGGCGATATCTAATACGGCCCCGCTAAATGCCGGTTTTCCAACCAGAAGCTCAAAAAGTATCAGGCCGGCTGTATAGACATCGCTCCAGGTTCCAATGCTCTTGGCTGACGGATTGAGCTGTTCCGGTGCCATGTACTGCGGCGTGCCATACACTCGATTCGACGAGAGCATCGTCAGGTTTTGAACCGTTGAATCTTCTGAACTGCTGATCGCTTTGGAAAGGCCAAAATCCAGTATCACAACTTGAAGTTCATATCCCTCTTTCTGTGAGAGAATAATGTTGGCCGGTTTCAAGTCGCGATGGACAATCGTTTGACGATGGGCTTCTTGAAGTCCGCATAATAGCTGAAGAATAATGTTTCGCGTCTTTTCAAAGGGACGGACTCCGTTCTTCTCAATGTAGTGATCGAGTCGTTCTCCGGAGACCAGTTCCATTGTCATCCATCGAATTTGTTCCTTGAACAGACCACTCCGATAAAGGCGAACAATATTCGGATGTTCCAGCCTCGATACAATGTTGATCTCGCGATAAAAACGCTTTTCGATATCTTCACACGTCGATTTGCTCGAAGGAAGAATGAGTTTTAATGCTTCGATGCGATCGAGATTGAGATTTTTTACCCGATAGACGGCTCCAAAACCGCCCCGGCCTAATTCTTCTTCGATGAGATACTGATCGAACTTTTCCCCGGGGACGGGGAGTTCAAAATCCAGCTCACTGTTCCAATGATTATTTTGATTCTCTTGTTTGATTTGCTTTTCTAATTCGTTTTTTGGTCTCGATTGTTTAGGTGCTTCAATCGACTGCAAAAGTACCGTCGGATGTTCCGCATCGAAGTCAGGGATATCGAGGGCCATCGTTTCCCCTAGTTCTTCCATTGGTTGCGGGATTTTGAAGACTCCCGCATTTGAACGCGATTTTGTGGATGCTTCGACGTCTTTTTTGGGTCCAGAGGCGGGATGAATGGTGACTTTTTTTCGCTCTGTGGATGGATTTGAGGAACTGGAATTCATGAAATGCTCTTTTAGGGTGTTTGAGGTGTGCTTCCTTCGCTCATCTCTTTAAGTCTGACATCGTTATAGTGAATTCTATCGGGTTGGTTCATCAGGGCATTCAGGCCATATTCAGTGGCCAGCAATCGACCTTGGCGGACGATTTGATCCGTCATAAAGGCTCGATCTTTCTCGAGACTTGCTTTCTTTTCTTCGGTTTTGCTCGTGAAAAGAATGATGTGATAGCCAAATTCTGTTTTCGTTACGGGACTCAGACGATTGTCTTTGGACAGGGCAAAGGCTGCATCTGCAAATTCATCGACAACTGCCGGATAGTTGAGCTGCTCCTGCATGAAGGCTTTCATCGGTCGTTTGGGAAACGTCAAATCCGCATTCATGTCGGCTTTAAAACCGGCTCGTATAAGCCTTTGGGCGTGATACGAAAGGGCTTCATTAGAATAATCGCCTTTGGCTATCATCTCATCACGGACTTGATTGAGGGCGTCAATGCGCTCTTGCTGTGTCGTCATGCCGTCTTCGTGAAGCAACAAGTGACTTGCCGTCACAAGTGATGGCGATCCGCTTTTAAACGCATACGCATCAATGGCTTCCTGAATAAAGCTGTCCTCCAACGTTTCCGGACTGTACACGTCCTCAATTTCCTTTTTCAGCCAGGCATTCGCAAGGGCTTTTCGATCTGCCCACTCCGCCGTTTTCTTGTCGTATTTCACGGCACTCATGATTTGAATTGCATCAAATAATTTGCGCGCACTTGCTTCATCCTGTTCAGGATGGCGAGAACGATAAATCTTCCATTCTTCATCCAATAGCTGCGGATTTGAGGTCGGCAATACCCCCATCTTATATCGTGAGGCTTGGGCTGCGCTCGTATCTTTTGCCGTTTCACATCCCGTGAACAGTACAATCGCTGTCAATACTGCAATGAATCGTGTCATGGTCTATTTCGTCTTCTTTCGTGTTTACTTTTGACGCCCGGAGGACGCTATCGAATATCGCGCAAACAACGTGCTCAGGCGCCATACAATCAGTCCAGATACTGAAAATATGACGCACCGTACCCATTGCTCCATCATGGCCAGTACCAGCCCTGACAGAAAAAGCAGACCGCCCACTATAAGGCATATTATCGATATGCGATGATATATTTCCGCATGGGTCATCTTTTTTTGACTAAAACTCCGTCCACTCCACTTTCGTGATGTGAATTCGATTGTCGTTCGCAACCGGTTTTTCTTTCGTACTCAATTCCGGCATCAACACAAATGAATCCTGCGACGGATCATTGATCATATACGGTTCGGTTGTCACTTCGACGATGTGGCTGCTGTCATACGTGTGAAGCAGCTGCGCCGCAAAATCTCCTGCCGTGATGTTTAATGTGCCCTTTGCACCGGTCGGATTGTACGAATAATACGTCAGTGTCAGTGTGCCGAGTCCGTGAAGTCCCGTGACTTCGATCTTCGTCGATTTGGACGGATCTCCCGTTAATGTAATGCCGGCTTTTTCCTGATATTTGGTCGTGTTGCCCGTCGCCTTGAAGGTCGCATTCCCGACTTTTTCTTCATACGTTCCTGAGTATCCCTGCCCCGTTCCTTTGCACGAACTGCATGAAAAGTCGACGACGTGTTTGACCGAGGCACAGTTTGATTCGCCATTGGGACATGCGTCACATGCATCTCCAATACCGTCTTTGTCTGTGTCTGACTGATCGGCATTTGCAACCGTCGGACAATTATCTACGCTGTCCTCCAGACCATCGCCATCGCTGTCTCTCACGACAATGCCGCCTTCGCATTTCGCGTCATTCGTTGCACACAATGGATAGAGGTCGCAAATGTCGCCGATGCCGTCTCCGTCCGCATCCGCCTGTTTGCGATTCGTGTCCATTGGACGGATCGGATTGAACATCGTCGGACAATTGTCTACGTCATCCTTGATTCCATCGCCATCCGCATCGTCAGCCGCCGTAAAATCGCCTGTGTACTTCGTCGTCTTCTGGTCCGCCGTGTCTTTTGTCCTCGTCCTTTGCGGAACACACGTCGGTTCATCAATCGGATCACCACAGAAAAACATTGGATATTGATCTTCTTTCTGCGTGTTGAGCTGATTAAAGGACGTGATTTCCGATTTGGCTTTCATGATCCTGAAGTCGATCTTTTTCATGACGCTGCAGACGTTGAATTCATCGCCGCTGGTCATCAGGTTCGAATCGCCGTACACGAAATTGCCGTTCATCGTGACGAGTGTCACGTCTTTGTTTTCGGCATCGATCACCGCACGATACAAGTCTTTCGTCTTTGTCTTTTTGAAGACCACGATATCGGCTGTATAGCCTTTGGCGATTTGTCCGAGATATTTTTCGACGCCAAAGGCAATGGCGTTGTTCCACGTCGGCATTTTCCAGATTTCATAGTCACTGAAATACCGGCTGTAATAATTCTGATTGAGATAGTCCACGCATTGGAGTTCCCGGAGCATGTTGGCTGACCCGGAATACAGCCAGTCTGTTCCCAGGCCGATGGTTACGCCGAGGCGGTCATAAATCGGAACCTGTGCCGTATCGCCGTACAGAGAGATGTTGGTTCGCGGTGACCAGATGAGTTTCATCCCTTTGTCCGCCATCTTTTTCATCATATCAACCGTCGCACCGACCCCGTGAATCACGGCAACGTTCGGTTTGAAAATGTTTTTTGAACCCGCACCTTCGCCGCTCAGACAGCGAAGCTCGTTCAAGGCTGCCTGATTGATTCCTTCCGCGATATGCGGTCCGTAGGGACAGCTGTCGTCAAATGCCGTGACCGTATCGTGGTAGGTATAGCTGCATCCCGATTCATGCATCGTTCCATCGGAGGCATCGCCTAACGGAAACGTCTGATATACCGAGGTTACACCGCCGATTGTTGAACTTTTGACATCGAGGTTTCTTGCCAGACCCGGAGCTGATCCCGAACCAAAAATGGATGTCGTTCCGGCCAAAAGCCCCCGGACTTCGACGACTGAATTTGCGTTGCCTTTGCTCGTCGTATTTCCCGGCACTTTGGTGTGGCCATTTTTGCCTTTGCGCCATTCATGGCGGTGATCGAATCGCTCGTCACCCCACTTGGCCGGCCAGCCGTTTGAAAACGTTACGTGCTCATGGCCATTGATAAAGGCCGGCGAAATGACGCCATCCGGACAGGTTATGATGGTCGAGTTCTTTAAATCCGGATCGCAGCCTACGTACGTGATCTTGTCGCCTTCAATCGCAATGCTGCCGCCCAGATACGTCTCGTTCAGACCTAACACGTCGCCTCGAATGACGATTCGGCTTCCCGACCCCGTCTTTTCACACGTATTCTTCGATGAACCAATCGTCAGTGTCGTCGGGCAGGTTGTGATCTTCGGTGCTTCACCTCGTTCTATGCACTGGCCGTCCTGACAGATTTCTCCCTGACCGCATGTCGTCAGTTTCCACGTCTTGTTCGACTGGCATTCGGCAAGCCGGCCGTTCTGACATTTTGTCGTTTCCGGTTCACAAGGCTTGTCTTTGCAGACGCCGTCTTCACAAGTCTGATCGCCTGCGCAGGCTTTCGTCGCGATTTTTCCGTTCTCGCACGTTTCAAGTTTGCCGGCTTCATTGCACTTTGGATAGTCGCCTTCGTCGCATTCCGGCTCTTCAATCGGTACGATCTTGTCTTTGCAGACGCCGTTTTCACAAATTTGATTGCTATCGCAGGCGTTTGCTTTGATTTTCCCGTTTTCACACGTTTCAAGAAGACCATTTTTATTGCATTTGGGATAGTCGCTTTCGTCACATTCAGGCTCTTCGACAGGTCCCGTTTTGTCGACGCATACGCCGTCTTCACAAGTCTTTTCACCGCATGAAGCAAGGCTGAAATGGCCATCAACGCATGTGACTTGATTGTTCTGGTCGTCGCAGGTCGGGGTCGTGCTCGTGCATTCCGGTTCGTCAGGAATGTTCGGTTTGGTTTGGCAGGTTCCGTCTTGGCATATCTGGCCTGACGGGCATGAAAGGGATGTCAACTGGCCGCCGCTGCAGGTCAGAATGCTGTTTTCTCCATTGCATTTGGGGTATTCGGCTTCATCGCATTCGCTCGTTTGCTTTGCGCTGCACTCGCCGTTAAGGCAGATTTGATTGCTTTCACATGAGTGGTGGCGGATTTCGCCATTTTCGCAGTACTGTACGGCATTTCCAATGCAGGTCGGTGCTGACCCGTTCTGACATTCCGGCTGTGTGAGGGGTTCGCACACGCCTGTCAATGCATTGCACATCTGACCGGTTGGGCAGGTGCGGCTGGCACAGAGATCGGTCGGCGCCTGGGCGCAGCCGCTGCCTGTCCCATTGCATCCGTATTGACATGTAATCGTCTGCCAGTTCTGGCCGTCACAGTAACGAACAACATTATTGCTGCACGTGGACGCCATGCCAAGAGTACACTCCGATTGCTCAGGCGGCAACTGAGGTATTGGAGACGCACTGTCTTCGCCGCATCCGGAAAATGCTGCGGCATTGAGTGTGATAATAAGGGCGGCCAGCTTATTCTTTTTCGTCATGATGAACTCCGTTTTCTAAAAACTTCCTCAAAATCACCGCATCCTCTCTATTGCGTTTGCGCGGAATTGTCGAGGAATCTTGCGCAGTATTGGATTATTCGTGAATAAATGACGAATCGACCAGCGTATAAGCGATGTCGTTTGAAAATCCGTATCGTTTGCGCTGGTTTTCGGCACATCGACTGAGGATGTTCATGAAGTCGGCATAGTCGTCAGGGCGAATATTCTGACACCCCAGTGATGATGCATGATTTGGGGCGCATGTGTGAATATTGATTTTTATTCGCAATGTATCCGTAAATGCCGGGTCCTGTTCTGCAATTTTTTGTTCGGCGCGCCAGATGTCTTCGTCAGAAATATCGAGGCTTTCGCCCGTGCTTCGAATGACTTCGACGGGGGACGTCATTTCGAGAGCGAGATACTGGATGCTGTCTGAAGCGCGATCGAAGATCCAGGATGAGGGCCAGCGGGGGGACATGGCTTCAACGGATTGAATATGGTCGATGTCGCGGGTTCGATGCCGGCCGATTTTGAAGAAATATTGACCGGCGGCAAGATGGGATGTTCCGGCCGGCCAGATGGCATTGGGATTTACGGTTCCGGAAAAAATTCTCACGCGGCGCGCGCCCTGTTCACGCCACAGGACGGCAAAAAGGCTGTCATTGTAGTCGGATTTTGCCGATGAAAAGTGAAGGCGCGCCCCGCAGGGCTGTGACAGAAATTCGGCGGCAGACGATGTCCGGCGCCAGACTTTGCCGCATCGTCGAACGCCTCGTATCGCAAGAATTTGTGCAAAATCATCGAGGTCAAAACGATCGGAGCTGCAGTCCTCTAGGATGCTTTCGATCCGAAGACTGATCTGGGTCTCGGACTGGCTTTCGTCGACGATTACGTGCTCTTCGGTATGGGGGCCGACGATCTGAAGCGCAAGTTCGGGAAAGGCACGGATGAGAAGAAGGCGCGTCGGGGTGTCGACAAAGCCGGTTGGTGTGAGGGCATGGTCGGACTGAAAGCGGCACAGGGCCTGAACGGTGCTCCGGATCCCGTCGCTCTCAAGGGCGCGTTCCAGGCGCCGGCGCCAGTCATGGCGAAGGTTTTGGCGTGAATATAGAACTGGGTTCGGCTGCATGCGACGGGCTCCGGAGCAAAAATTAAAAAAAGCCGCCGTGTGAAACAGGCGGCTTGGGACGACGTATGCCAGCGGCATAGTCGGACTGCATCCGGCGTATGCCCACAGGCATAGACGGTGCCCCGGATGTTATCCCGCGATCTTGTTGACAGAACGTGCAATGCTCTCTGAAAGCGGTTCGTCGGCACTTGGCAGTTTGTGTATCTCCTGACGGGCAAACTCCCAGGCTTTTTGCAGGATCCAGGATACGGTGCGTTCCTGACGCTGGGCTTCAAGGCGGGCTTCTTCGAGTAGTTCCGGGGGAAAATAAAGCGTGAGTTTCTGTTTTGTGGCCATCCGTGGTCTCCCATTGTGGTAAATAGAAACTTCCAGCCAATGGAACTGGAAACTGACCCTATTCATACCCCATATTGGGAGCGGCGGCAAAAAATGGCATTCTTGTATCATTCTCCGAGACACTTTGACGGCAATTACTGCGTGTTTCCTGCGGATATGCGCGCCTGGGAGGCGGCTGAAATCGATGAAATTCCGTGTCGTGGGCGCGAGCTGATGGAGATTGCAGGGCGCGAAGTGGCCATGCATGTGCTCGAACATTTTCCCGGCGTGCGCGAAATACTCATCTTCTGCGGTTCGGGGAACAATGGCGGAGACGGTCTGGCGGCGGCTTGGTATCTCGACAGATGCGGTCTGGATGTCCAGCTCGTTGTCTTTGAGGAAGGCGTCGTGCGGGGGGCCGATGCGAAGACCATGTTTGAGCGCGTTCGGCATCTGCCGCGACTGGTTCTACGCGAAGCGTCCGAGGCCGGGCGCATTCTTGAGTGGGAACGCCGCCGCGACGTCCTCGTCATTGACGGCATCTTCGGGACGGGCTACAGGCCGGCACACAGTGCGCTTATGACGCGCGTTTATCAGTGCATTGAGCAGCTTTCGTGTCCCGTTGTGAGCATCGACATTCCGTCCGGGATTGATGCCGCAACCGGGTTTTGCGGCCTCGTCGATGATGAAACGCCGCCGAGGGCTCTGACGGCGACGCACACGGTGACGTTCGGCGCGCCGAAAGTCGGGCATTTTGTCGGGCACGGACCGTCTCACTGCGGGGAGGTTTTCTGTGTCGACATCGGGCTTCGGACGTGGCCCGGGCTCGGTGTTCGTGGCCAGATTCTGAGCGATGAGTTCTGTCGTGATCATTACTGGCGGCATTTCGTTCGAAGTTCCGAGGTGCACAAGGGGCTGTGCGGGCATGTCGCAGTCGTCGGTGCGGAAGCGTCGATGCCGGGGGCTTCGTGTCTTTCGGCTCGGGCGGCACTTCGCGCAGGCTGCGGGCTCGTGACGCTTGCCGCGCGCTGCCCCATTCGAACCTGTGACGAAATCATGGTCCGCACCATCCTTCGCAGCGACAGCACACTCGATGTGGATGCACTTTCGGAGGTGTTCGACCGCGCGGACTGCCTCGTCCTTGGCCCGGGGCTGGGGCGCGATGAGACGGCGGCCCAAATCGTCCGCGCCTGTTCCCGTTTTACGGGCCGGCTCGTGCTCGATGCCGATGCCCTTTTTATCCTTGCCAATGAAGCGATCCCCTTCTCGGCAAAAGAAGTGTTCATGACGCCGCATCCGGCTGAAGCCGCCAGGCTGTGCGGCGTTTCGCCTCGCGAAATCCTCTACGATCCCATTCGCTACGTCCAGTTTATGGCCGAAAAATACGCGGCAACGGTCGTTCTCAAATCGCACGTTTCGCTCATTGCCTCAAAAAAGATGACGGGCCTTCGTCTCGGCATCCTTCCCTATCCCAATCCCGCCATGGCCACCGCCGGGGCAGGAGACACTCTGGCCGGCATTCTCGGCGGCATTCTGGCTCAGACCAGAGGCGGCGCCATTTCCCACTGGTTCGATGCTTTTGAGGCCGCATCCATCGCCGTCAGCTGTCACAGCATGGCCGGAAGAAAAGCAGCCGAGGCTCGCGGCAATTCCCTCTGTGCCTCTGATATCATCGAACAGATATCGATCTGATTTTGCCGGGGGCTTCGGCTATTTCCCGTGGAGACGGGAAATACGCCTTCGCAACGCCCGCTATCGGCATACGCCAATACGCGGGCGTAATAATTATATATTGGATATCAGTCTTTTGGCTTTTTATGCATGGTAATATAGCCTATTCATCATCACTAGGCACGTTTTCAAAGGTTTTGTAATTCTCCACCTGTCCCATAATCTCTTGAAAAACGATGGGGCTATATTGTGGTGGATAACCATTTTTGATGAGACAAATCTTGATTTCCTGCTTAAGTGTATCGCGCACGCGCTGATTGTTCAACCAATCGGAAAATGCCGATTTGATATCGATGATTTCTTTGATTTTCTTTGCCAATGATTTGCACTTGTCATTGCCGTTTGGACTATCTGTCCCGTATTCAAAATTATGCTCGTCGCGCAGATGAATCAAAATATCATAAAACGCTTTTTCTTCAAACGTCAGCCCCATGTGTCGGAAACTCTCGCGCTCAGCTTTCAGTTCGTTAAGTAGCTTCAATGCCTGTTCTGTGGCCGTTTTGATGATATCTTCTGATGCTTGTTCCTGCGTTGCTCCGGCTTCTTCCAAATCCAAATGCTTGCGACGTTCGTGATACTGCTCAATCGTCGCTTCCAGCAACTCTTGGAATTTCCGAGCAGTAATCGCATTCGTACGACCATATTCCGTGATTTTTTTACGAAGCAGTTTAACAAGCAGTTCTAATTTTGTTGCAGGCAACTTCACGTCGGACAAACGCTCTTCAAATTTCTCATCAAAGATATCCTCTTCCTCTCCCGTATCCAGAATGCTAATGACCTTATTATATTTAAGTGCCTCTTCTACCATTTGAGCCACATGACGGTTCATGCTTTCAATATCATGCTGAGAGGTTCCACTCATTTTGCGCACAAAACCGGCGATGGCCATGAAACATTGTGCCAGTGAAAGTTCTTCTTCCGTCAAAGTGCCTGAAGGTTGACAAACATCATAAGCCAGGCGCATCCGTTGCACCATCTTCAAGAAATAGGTTTTGTAATTCACTTTGCGCGCTTTCTTCCCCTCTTCTTCCAAATTCAGCTGCATTGCATTGGCAAAAACAAACTCTGCCGCCTTTGAAAGCTGTTTATAGCGCTCAATTTCATCCGCTTGTGGATCAAGAAAAACGGATAAATCAAAACCGAGGAACAATCGCTTTATAATTTCTAATTGTTCCACGAAAACCATATATGCCTGATCAATATCATCCTCTGTTGGAGCAAGCGAAGTTCCACCACCGCCATAGACTTTCATTGCCTCCAGCATATTGTCGTGAATACCGATATAATCTACAATCAATCCGAAATTTTTACCCGGATATTTGCGGTTGACACGGCTAATCGTTTGAATGAGCAAATGTTTCTGAAGCGGTTTGTCATTATATAAATAGGTAAGACATGGCACGTCAAATCCTGTAATCCACATATCGACGACGATAACGATGCGGAAATTAGAAAGCTCCTGTTTAAAACATGCGTCCAAATCATCATTGCGCTCGCTATTTTTTACCCCATCAAGATAATTATACATATCCGTAGGGTCATTCTTTCCAGCCGTTGCGACCATTGCAATGGTGGGCATGGGCTTGAGTGCTTTGAGCTGTTCTGGCGTCAGCTGACTATCGTCGGGACTCTTCTTTTCTTCAAACCACGCAGGATAAAGTGTCTTGAATTGCATTAATAAATCGTAGGCAATCTTTCGATTTGCGCAAACGATCATTGCTTTTTGTACACGTGCGGGATCTGCATCGATTGCAGCCTCGTAATGTGTATAAATATCCTCGGCAAGTCTTTTCAAGCGATCAGGTTTGCCAAGAATGGTTTCCATGCTGCTCATCGCTTTCTTGCTCGCCATGATATCCTCTGGCGTGGCATCTTCATCTGCGCATAATTTATAATAGGCTTCTATCTCCTTGATTTTTTGCTCATCGAATAGAACTTTTGCAATTCTCGGATGATACTTGATCGGCACCGTGATGCAGTCTTCAACCGCCATATCCATCGTATAGCGATCAACTTCTTCCCCAAACGTCTGATATGTTTCAGCAATCGGCGTTCCCGTAAAGCCCACAAACGTCGCATTGGGAAAAGCCTCATGTAACACCTTGGCATACGGCTTTGAAACGATTGCACGCATATTCTCATCGGCATCTTTATCGAATTTGATCTGCTTGCTCTTCTCGATCTGTGAACGGTGCGCCTCGTCCGAAAAACAGATAATGTTTGGACGTTCGTTGATCAATCCAATGGAATCTTCTTTGCGATCACAAAATTTCTGAATGGTGCAGATGTAAAAACCGCCCGAAGGCCGTGCACTCAATTCCTGCCGCAAATCTTTACGCGACTTGATGATTCGAACCTCGCCCATGTTAAGAAACTCAGTCGATTTGGTAAACAGCTTCGCACCCTGTTTCTGCAAATCTTCGCGATCGACGATCATAACGATGGTCGGAGAGCCAAGTACACTCGCACAGCGAAGCGACAATTGTCGCGCCAAGAATGCCATGGTGTACGTCTTGCCGCAGCCAGTTGCTCCAAAATACGTCCCGCCTTTCCCGCTGTGCGCCTTGACGGATTTCAACACGCTCTCGCGCAAAAGCCGTGTCGCAAAAAACTGCGGATATCGGCACACGACTTCATGCTGATCGCAATCATAAATTCTATCCCGAAAATAGACATAATCACGGAAGATTTCTAAAAATCGCTGCGGTGCAAATACGCCCTTAATCATACTTTCCGCTTCATCAAAGCCGGAGCCTGCGATTTTGTCGTCGTTTTCCACGCGCCGCCAGGCATAAAAATGCTCGTACGGCGTCAGCACTGTGCCCAAACGCGTCTTGACGCCATCACTAATCATGGCGAGCGGGCAATAATGGAGAAGATGCGGGATATCGCGCCAGTATCGCGTATTGATCTGTGCATAGGCCTCCGCAATGGTCGTGTTAGATTGACTCGGATTTTTGAGTTCTATCACACATAGTGGAATGCCATTTATATATAACAATACATCCGGCCGACGGTTCTTTCGCTGACCATTGTTCACATAATCGACAGTCAATTGATTGACGACCCGAAATGTATTCCGCGTCCAATCATTGAAATTCATATAACGAATGATATGTGGCTCGCCATCTTGTGTCGTCAGCTGAATACCATCTACCAGCATGGTATAAACAGTGTGCAACCAGGCAAAATCATTCTCGGCATTAATAAACGCTACGCGATTCACGACATCCGTGATCTCTTCACCCGTCAAATAGGGATGCTCCTCAGCCACAAAATCGTAAATATCCTGCTGAATCAGAACATCAGTTCCGCTGCTTCGTTCGATTTGATCGCCGAAAGTGTATTGCCATCCCTCACGTTCGAACAGTGCAATCAGCGCGTTTTCAAAATCCTGTTCGCAAAATCGACCGTTGTATGCCATCAGCTTTGTCATATTTCGTGGTTCCTTTTTTATTTGCCCGGGCTATCTCACGCGTAAGAGCCGCAAAATTTTGCGGCTCTACGCGCTCAATACGCCCGTGCGCTTCGCCTATCTCGTCGGCTTGACAGCCTCCTCAATACGGCTTCGCATTTATTTTTGTTCGTCGTTAATCGGTGGCATAACATCCACAACGGCCTGCATTTCGCCTTTCACTTCATCCCCCGTTACACATAATCGTATGCAATATCGATGATTTCAGCCATGGAATGCACAATCACACCTGTGTTTAAGATTTGTGCTGTGAATCGACGTTTGCCAAAGTCCATCACATGACGCAGGTTGATCGTGACATCCCGCTCACGTGCGAGCTCCAAAATTAACCCGGCGCAGTTATCACCACACGTCGATGCATTAAATACCTTATCGGGTTCATTTTTAATAAGCAGCACCGTTTTAACGCCGCCAGACAAGTTTTCCGGAGCAATGACCCCCAGCACGGGACTGTCAACCGCGCCAGATCCCAGCACGGTGGATTTATCCACGCGTTTGATCGCCTTTTGCGCAAATGCATCCTGAAGCCAGTCATCTCCATAGACATTGTTGAAATAGACAGAGGTATTGTAAATAGCTTCTGGCATATCGCCAAAATAAATCTTTAGCATGGTTGCAACGGTTCCTTTCCTGCGCTTATCCCTATTCTTACCCATCCCCAGTGTTCATCATTCCTGACTGCAATTAGCAATAATAAGATACAGAGCCAAAGTAGTTCAGCCACTTTTCTATGATTTCGCAACTTCGTGCTTCGATAATACGCATGATATTCTTCAAAATTCTCTCATCTATTTCGGAACGGTTATTCGCAAGAAATGCGCGTCCTGCTCGGGTAATCCAAATTTTGGTTGCATTCTCTCGTGGTGCTCCCAATGCCACATGAACGTGAATCGGTTCAAGCGGATCACCTTCATTTGACCAAAAGAAAACCCAATACGCACCAATCTTAAAAATTTGCGGCATGATCAAAACCTCCCACCTGGGAAAATTCTAAAATCAGATGTGCCGTAGATTCAATGACTTCCTGATAGCGCTGAATTTGTTCGTTTGAAAACCCATATACATTCTCCCAACGGTATGCAGGTAGGTAACAGGTCGCATAATGAAACCCGTCTTTCTCATTTGGTTGTTCCAAATAGACTTTAACCGTTCCATCGGGGTGCATTTCCGAATGAACGATTTCGGTCTTATCATCAAGTGTCATAAAAGCGTACATCATGGCTCTATCTCCTTATTGTTTGACCTAGTTTTAGTGTGAACAATCGTTTTCGGCTGGAAGCCCACAGCAAATACGCTCTCTTCCATAACCAATATGTCGTTTATCGTCGTCACGGTGAATCATCTCCGGCGGCTGGAAGCCGCTGTTGTGCATAACCGGTGGTGGACGCGAAGCGGCCGCCTCCGGACTGGCGAATGCTCAGCCAACGCGGCTGGATGCCGCTGCTAATCCGCTCTTCCATAACCAATATGTCGTTTATCGTCGTCATGGTGAATCAACCCCGGCGGCTGGAAGCCGCTGTTGTGCATAACCGGTGGTGGACGCGAAGCGGCCGCCTCCGGACTCGCGAATGCTCAGCCAAAGCAGCTGGATGCCGCTGCTAATCAACCGTCTTCTATAGCCAATGTGTCGTTTATCGTCGTCATGGTGAATCAGC
>JAZRVP010000140.1:0-1106 GCA_045599245.1 Myxococcota bacterium | reverse complement strand
ACGCGGCGTTGCTGGGTCAGGCTTTCGCCCATTGCCCAATATTCCCCACTGCTGCCTCCCGTAGGAGTTTGGACCGTGTCTCAGTTCCAATGTGGCCGATCACCCTCTCAGGTCGGCTACTGATCGTCGCCTTGGTGGGCCGTTACCTCACCAACCAGCTAATCAGACGCGAACTCACCACACACCGGAACGCTCCTTTGACCCCATCGTCATGCGACATCGTGGTCTTATGCGGTATTAGCAGATGTTTCCATCTGGTATCCCCCTGTGTGAGACAGATTGTTCACGCGTTACTCACCCGTCCGCCGCTAAAATATGGCCGGAGCAAGCTCCTTCCATATCTCCGCTCGACTTGCATGTGTTAGGCACGCCGCCAGCGTTCGTCCTGAGCCAGGATCAAACTCTTCTGTTCAATCCTTTCAATACCAAGCAGGCGCCAACCTCCTCAGTACCGTTTACTCTCTCGGAATCTGACTGTTCTTTCTCTCTCATTCTTCCCTATATCGTTTTCAAGGATCGCTCGCTGCCGCTTCATCTCGGCTCGCTCTCGCTCGCCCCCCGCGACAACATGTGGTATTCTATCACCTCTTACCTCTTTTGTCAACTACTTTTTTCACTCCACTCATTTTTTGTTCTTTCTTTATTATAAGCAATTTTCTTGCTCTTTCATCATGCTTTTTGCTTTGTTAAGAAATGAGGTAGTAACCATTTTTGACTCAATTCCCTGCACATTCTCAAATGTTCGCATTTTTCGATGTATTTTGTCTTTGGTAGATATTTTTCGGCAATTCATTCGGCTCAGATGCGAACAATCCCATGAACACATCGACAAAATCGGTTTCTTATCCGAACATTCCTGTTGATTTTGAAGGCTCCGCAATAATCATCCGCCGTATTTCGGCTTCGTCAAAATCGGTCCTAATCATCCAAAGAAAGCGATGAAGCACCCCCTCTGAGCCGCTTCATCGCTTTCTTTTCACAATACAATCCGGTCATTCGGGATTCTTTTCCCGTTTCATCTTACGCCTTTTTCATCTCGCTCATGAATTCCATGCAGATATCGTCCGAATCGGGATAACCTTCATGCGCAAAATCGGGATAAAGCA
>JAZRVP010000139.1:0-1167 GCA_045599245.1 Myxococcota bacterium | reverse complement strand
CATTTTTGCCGTGAGGCAAAAACATCATTCCCGCCAACCGGTTTTCCCGGTTGTGGCAATTCTCTTAACCTGCCGCAAAAATCGCTATGATGCAACAAGGGCAAAGAACCGCTCGGCTCTTTGCCCTTGCTTTTTGCTTTGTGGGAAAATCCCTATGACTGGCACCCGTTCCGGCGGCGTTCCATAGGAATGCCGCCAACGAAATTTGCCCCTGTTCGGGGCAAGTGAAATGGCTTCGCCGTGAAATATTTGCTTCGCAAATGTGAAATATTCGCTTGCGCGAATGTGGGCAAATTGCATTTCACACCGCCTGCCACGGCAGGCGGTATTTCAGAATGCCGAGGAACGGGGCATTATTTCACATTTTGCCGACAGGCAAAATATTTCACTTTGCCGCGCAACACGCACGCCGCATCCCAAATCTGTTTTTCAAAGCCAATATTGGCGGTGATCTTTTCTGACATTGTTTTTCCCCTTTGCGAGAAATCATTTTTGTATGAGGGAATATCTCCCCATCACGAGATCGACAACCGTCTGCATTCTGACTTTCATTCCGAGCTTATCAATGACTTTACGGACGGTCGCCTCGGTCACTTCGGGAAGATACTTGCGGTATTCCGGATGCGCTTTCAGGACGTCGTTGAAAAGCGAGATCAAGAGATCACCGGACTTCGGCTTGGAAGGGTATCCGCGCGCGATCAGCGCCATATTGTGATCGAACATCGGCGCAAGTCCGAGCAGGTTGCCCGTTTTCGTATCGCGCAGAAGTCCGAAATTGCCGGTATGGCGGTCGGGGTTGGCGGTAATCGTATCCATAAAGATCATACGAATATAATCCGGAATCGCCTGCGGGCAAATATCTTGCAGTTTGGCGATCACGTCTTCGTATTCCTCATTGTCGCCCATAAACGCCATTGCCGGCTCAAAGTTCACGCTCGCGCCATCGGTGAAATCGAGTGACTTCACGCATCCGTCGCCGCGCTCATAGCGAGCCATGTTGAAGCCGAGTTCGCGTCCAAGTTCACAGATGAACAGTTCGGTGAATTGTTCGTTGTGGTTGGCTTTCTTATACATCCACCACTTTCCGTCAATCAGTTTCCAGCACTTTTCAAAGCTTCCGATATTGGTTAGTTCCGGTGTTTTGCTGTGCTTGGAATTCGCGGCGCG
>JAZRVP010000138.1:0-1218 GCA_045599245.1 Myxococcota bacterium | reverse complement strand
CAATGGTCAATGAGCGTCTGGTGGATGCAGGATTCGATCGAATGAGTGTACAGGGATAAGAACAATCTTAAAGGAATTTTTAAGCACATCACGCTGTAGCAGATTATGCAGATTACGCTGCCGGCGCGATGTGCTTTTTTTATTTTTGGGCGTCATCAAAATTAAATCGCAACAAGGATTTAACAAAACGAAACGGTCAAAAAAATTGTCTCTTTTTGGAGCCCCAAAAGGCGCGTTTTGCATTATTCTACATGCGCTTATGCATATTCATATCAATTTGTCCAAATTTTCAATGGTTCATACCAATATTTGCATTAAAACCAAAAAATTCTTGCAGAAAAACGGACAATTATTTTGACTGTTCATTAGACCTTTTATACGATATTCTTTTCTTGTCAGCAAGAGCTGATGAGCATGGAGGCGGCAATAAGCGCACTGCAGGCGCGTCGCCGACGTGAATGGATGCATCCATGAAACTCAGTGAACCAGCGAACGGATGAGAGTGAAGCCCTTCTCCAACGCCACCGGCGGCGATCGAAGGAACCGCACAGCCTCCGTTCAGGGAAGGCAGGTCAGCAGACCGGTTCAACGAAGTTGATTGGAGGCAATGTCATGCAGGTATCTTACACTTCTCACATTTCCATGCGGAACCGCATGGACGAAGCAACAAAGCTCCTTTTCAAATCCGCTCGTGTGCGCATTGAGTTCATGAAGGACGGCTGGCGGCAGCTCGCAAAGATCAACCGTTCTTTCGGCGGAAGCTTCATCCGCGCTTTCATCCTGAAAAACGAAATCGCAGTCTACATCGCGGCGCATACGCAGAGCGGAAGACACTTCGAGGACGCCCTGGAATTACGTTACGATGAACACATCAGCGTGCTTCTGGAGAACAGAAACGGCCTCTGGTACATCACCGACGTGATTGCCACCGGCGAGAGCGTTGGCTACGCTCCGCTGTACTTTTGGACGCAGATCAAACGCGGCTGCGATATCGTCTGCGCGCGGATACTGATCGGATGGAGACGTCTCTTTGAAGGCAAAGCAGGATCGACGGCGAAAGCCAACTAACAAAATCATGGAGGAAGAACATGTCAACGAACTGGAAAATGCTTTATGCGGAAACGCAGAAGAACAGCGCAAACTCACACGACACGAACTGCGCAGACGAATTGCTGCCTACCCATACGGAAATGAAAGCGGCAAACGGAAATGCCGAAT
>JAZRVP010000137.1:0-3241 GCA_045599245.1 Myxococcota bacterium | reverse complement strand
TCATCAAGCGCATGACAAGCCGCTTTGGTGAAATCATTTCGAGCGAAACGCGGCAAAAGTCTGGCCGAATCAATCTGCGATAATTTCATAGCCATACACCTCCACGGTGAAATTGCCGTGCTGCCATTTCTCAACACTGACATAATTGTCCGCAGAATCATCACAGCGAATGTACTCAGAACAAACACCATTTTCATCTGGCGTCTGGCATAGCCTGGCTAACTCAGAAACGCTGAAACACTGACCAAGTTTTCTGTTCAACTGATCAACATAGGCGTCTATGTCTTTTTGTACTTTAACCTTGCCAGAAATAGCATGTTTTGATCTGAGCCCGACGTACACACCAATTTCATAACCAACGGGTGTTGGATCAATAAGTGAAACAGTATCACAAACGGGTTTCCAGTCAGGTTCATTCAAGTGCGCAGTAATGGCGTTTTTAACCGCTGTTTTGGACGTCGAAGGCAAATCAGGTTCTAAAAGCACATATATTTTTGCAATACCTTCCTCGAATACTGAATCATTGTATCGTGCACAGTACGCATCCAACACTTCAGCATTCGTTTCTTTTGTGCGCATCTCATAGGCCGGTGCCGGTCCGCCCGTCGATACGCCAGAGCGCTTTTGGATGATGTATTGTCGATAAGCATCATCACCTTCGTCGGTATCTGGAAATGAATCCAACGCGCCAACTGGAACAGTAGTATTGCTCACCGATAAGATCCCTGATACTGGCGTCAATATCGTGGTAATAGCACCGACATCGAGATTGTTTTCGGCCAAAACATTGGCTTTTTCCTCTACACCGATGAATGTTAGCGTCTGCGAGGTGCTTAAATTTGCAATTGAAATGTCGGCCAGGTTTGTGAACTTTACGCCGGAATTATCGGAAATAAAAAACGTTCCAGCCGGTGCCGAAATAGCATAACCTCGCCCGCTCGATGCCATCACCGTGACTTGACACACAGCATGCGTCGGTTCAGGCCGTTCGATGTCGAATGTCTCTCCAAGTGCATCCAAATACTCGCCTGTTGCCGTTGCCAAATAACGTTGCTTCGCTTGTGCGTTGAACTTCTGAACCAGAACGCCGCAGACGTAGGCCATCATGGACGCCATCGCAAATTCGTCAGAACCGATCTGAATCTCTTTGCCTTGTTCTTCTCGATAATATTGTTTGATCAGATCGAATACGCTCTCTGTCGATAGGTCGTTGATAAAGTCCATCATTCCACGCCCCTCACTTTGACGCTGTATTCATCGCCTTTTTGTGCAATTTCGACCGCCCGCACGTTCGGATACCACTTCGCCACTTCCTGAGTGATCTGCGCCTTTCGCAACTTACCTACCTGATCAGCCACGTGTCCCAGTCCAAATGAACGAAACAATACATGCTCGCCTTGTCGGCAATTCAACATGTTCACGATGTCTTGACCTGTGTTCATATTCACCTCGCTTTGCATAAAAACAAACGCCATCCAATTCATAACTGGATGGCGCTAAAACGTGGTGAAACGTGTCCGATAATCAGACTAAAACAATTCGACTTTGACACTCTGTTTTGATGACTTTTCTTGTTTCTGGTATGCCTCGACGATCTCAATACCAATTTGCGCCGAAGATATGATGTCGATGCCGTCCAACGCTAAAGAAAATTGCACCGAATGAACCAGGAACTTTCCCATATTTTGTCCATTCCAGTAAAAATCACCGGCTTGACCGGCGATTTCCTCATATTTCGCAATCTCGTTAAAGATGTTTTCAACCTGAGAATGGTTGAACGTCAACGAAATCGTGCCTGTGCGAGCCGTCGACGTTTTGCGCCACGCAATAGACTGCGCAGTTTTTGAGTAATCGTGCGCAAACCGCGTAGATGTTTCAATGCCGCTTCCCATCGACAGTTGACCGGCCCCAGTAAATGCAAATTCATCTTCAGAAAAGACAAAACCATTTTTCATAAATCTATCCTTTTGTGGCGCGTGCTATCTCGCTTTGCTCAATACGCCCGCGCGCTCGGCTATGCGCATAACGCATACGCCTCGCCATGCCTATTGTGGTGCTTGCGTATTGCCGGTGGCTGTTCCTGTTTGCGCTGTCGGTGAACCAGTTGTTGAAACGGATAACGTCGCCGGATGCGTATGTGTTTTGAGCGAGATTGTCCCTGCTTTCACGTCGCCGGATGTAGATTTGATGTCTTTGGTAACGTCCAGAGCGTCGTTCATGGTCGCCTTGTCATTGAATGTCGCCTCGCTATCGACGGTGAGCGCTTTTTTGATGTGGATGTCTGCGTCGTAAAAATACCCGAAATCGGCATCGCCGATGCCCATCATGGCACACCCAAGCCCCGAAACCTCGTCCATAATCCCCCAGACCGTCGAATCCACGTCGATGTTCGATTGTCCCTGTCGAAGATGAGGCGGTAGCCATAGCACGCCAATGATATTCTCGTTCATCTGCGATTTGACCTTGGCTTGCACCTTGAACCCGGCAGCATCATCGTCGCCCATAAATTCCACAATGGTAAAGAATCCGATCATCGTATCTCCCTGCATTCGAGCGACATTTGCCCGGACAACCAGTCAAACGTTGGTTCATCCACTAACAAAGTCAGTTCCACGTCATCCTTCGGCACGGCAATCTGTGAGTGCGACCCGATATTGTCCACAATCGGTCCCGAAACCACGACTCGTGCCGCCTGATACCGAAGATAGGCCAGCACGTGCGCGGCGAAGCCGTCCCCAGCCTCCGTCTTGAACACGGAATCGACTTTTGGCACTTCGCCCGAAACCTCACCGGCCATGATCTCATGCCATCCATCGCGCCAAACGAGGCCGTTGACATCCTCGCTGCGCGTGTCATCATCGACGCTCAATTCATCGAGCGTGATTTGAGGATCAATGCTGTCAGGCACCCAAACGAATGTGAGTTCATTGCCCTGAATCGACACCAGGAATCCGGCCGACCGCTGCAGTTCCTCGATGGCCTGAATCGGCGAGCATTGCATGAGGTAGTAATCGACATGGCCGTCCACCTGAATGTCGGCATCCACGCCAATGCCGTTGCAAATATCTGTCAGAATATCGGCTAAATCGCAGTCCATATATGTCTTTGTGACCATCTGAGAAGCGGCTTCTGGCAAGATCGAACCAGTCAGGTAAAGCACAGAATCCATGGTCATGGCCTGAATCACGTTGTAAACCACCGTTCCTTGCGGAAGTTCACACGTCACCGTGGCATATTCCGA
>JAZRVP010000136.1:0-104940 GCA_045599245.1 Myxococcota bacterium | reverse complement strand
CAATATATCGGCGACAGTGTCGGTAGGTATTTGTTCGTACGAGTGTACGAAGGAAGGTGAAAAGACGTGTCCGGATGGATGGAGCTGCCAGATCGTGGCCAAGGGCAAGTCATTGTATCCGGAGAATGCAACACTGCCGGTCTTGTTGTCGGAATCGGATCTGAATAAAACGCCGTTTGCGGCGGTTTGTCGTCCTGATATCTCGACGGAGACAGCCGGCAATACGTCACTGAGCAGTGCCCTGTGCAGTAAGAGCAAGGATGAATGCGAAAAAGCTGGTCTCGTGTATTATCACGGGATGTGCCTGGATAAGTGTGATACGCGAGATACCTGTCCGCTGATGTTTGGGTGTGAAAGTGTTGATGTCGATGGCAGTGAAACGAAGGTATGTCTTCCCGTGGCCGGTTCATGTACGGGATGCTATGACAACGACGGAGACGGAGCCGGTTACGGTCACTGTACGTTGACCGGCGTTGACTGCGACGATAACAACCCGAATGCCTATTACACGAAAGAATTGTCGTGTAAGGACCTGGTCGGTGACGACGGGAACAGCATCAACGGCGACTTGAACTGCAACGGCATCATCGATCGATTTGAAATGGCAGGGACTGTCATCAACTGCACGGGATGCGGCGTTTCGTGCAAGAAGCCGCAGACGGATTCGATCTCGGTAACTTGTGAGGCAAAATCCCGGGACCTTTCGTCAGTCTGGAGACTGAGCGCAACGGGTGACATGGAATTGCCGGAATTTGAGTGCGTTGAGCAGTGCGCGTTTGGTTATGGCGACTGCAGCGGGAATGCCAAATGTACGACGGAACTGCTCAAGGCGAGTGCACGCAGTGCATTTGAAAGCGGAGATGTTCATATCGCAGCGTCGATGGTGAATGCCGACAAGGGCGCAGCTATTTATGCAAAAGATGCCGATGATGACGGTTATCCGATGATCGATAGAATTTTGTCCGTATCGAGTGTGGAAAGCGGCAATCCGGAAATCATTTTGGATGTGGATCGCACTCTGATCTGCTGTGGTGATAACACGAAGTATTGTTATACAGCGAATGCGGCATGGAAAACGACGAACCTTGACAGTGTCAAGGAAGAAGTCGAAGACGAGAACGGGGAAAAGAGGGAGATTCAATATGTCGATCCGAAGGGGAATGAGTCCTGTGCGAACGTGGCAGATTTAGATTGTTACGACAGCGATGACACAGACAAAACGATCAATCCGGCTGCGATCGAGCGGTGTGATGACGTCGACAATGACGGGTCTCGCATTCTTTTGAATGAAACAGCCGAAGACTGTGAAACGTGGTGTGCGGATGGAAATAATGATTGCAGCAGTTTTTCGAGCGTGAAGGATGGCAAAACGGTCTACAGGACGAATGCTTACTGCGATGCGACCCCCGAAGGAAGTGAGGAAACTGAACCGTGGCAGGATGTGCTCGCTTCTAACCACGATTTCTTTTATGGACAGGCATGTGCCAAACGTAACGAAGGCGGGGATGTGTGCAATGAAAATGGCATTGTGACGTGTGAAGCAGCGCCATTCAACCGTTGCAGTGCAGGAAGCAGGAACTGCAGCTGCGGCACAGCTAATGACGGCTATGCGTATATTATCTCAGAAAACAATACGATCGTTGATGAAAGCGGCAACGTGACAGCCGACCCCAATGATTCGGATTACGTGAAATTATCAGATTCGAACTATAATGTGATTAAGTGCCGGTGTGATGATTCGCTCTGCACAGGCGATAACTGTGAAGGCCAGGATGGAAAAGGTTGTTTTGAACTTTGCGGAAAGCTGTGTCATTTTAAAGTGGAATATGCGCTGAGTTGCACGGCTGTATCAGACGGTTCAAAGAAGGATGGTCTGGTGGATGGAAAACCGGAATTCAATGGTATCGATGAGAACTGCAACGGCGCAGTGGATGAAGATGCATGGCTTCCGTGTGTTATTGGGGACAATGGAAAATATGAATCATTGAAAGGCGGTTCCAAAAAATATATCGCGTACACGGATGATATGGCATCAACATACGAGTTGCCGACAAATTCGGATGGTTCCGTGAATTTGTGTCGATTGGGTATGCTTCAGGGCGTGCAGAAAGGCAATGAATACGAAGGTGTGTGTGTCCCGATGTATAAACCGAGAGAATATGATTTTTATGGAGACGGGATCGATTCGAACTGTGATGGAGCGGACTATGATGTGAAA
This sequence comes from Myxococcota bacterium, assembly GCA_045599245.1. GTDB lineage: Bacteria > Myxococcota_A > Bradymonadia > UBA4248 > UBA4248 > UBA4248. Next base: position 102,722 of record JAZRVP010000136.1, on the reverse strand, counting down.
CATGCGATATTTGTCGAAAAGGATGCCCAGGGAACGATGCAGGGGGATCAGAATAATACGTGTCGATATGGATTAGTGGATGGTAAATATGTGGTGAATCCATGTTCGACGTTAAATGGTGCGCTGGCAAAAGCGAAGGATGAATCGAATTCATTTTATCACGATATTCTTGTGACGAGTAATGAATATAAGGTTGGAATGGATGGAATGGCCCAGCAGATATCGCCGATACATGTGCCAACGTTGGCCTCGACGAGTATGCTTCAGAAATATTATGAACTCGATACCAAGGGATTATCCGATATAGCGGGGCAAATAAAGAACGGTCATTTTATCAGCGCGTATGCTGTGCATTCGCAGCTTCTTGCACGAAAACGGAGCAAATCGACATTTGATCCAAATAAATACCTGTTTGCGTATGATCGTGTGATTGAGGTTAAAGATAGTGCGGGTAATATTAAGGACTATCGATACGAAAAAGCAGAGAAATCAGAGATCAGCCAGCCGAAGGAAACGATACGTATTTATGGCGGATTTACTCGGGGGGGAGTGCCTTATCCTATCCTTGATGCAGAGAATGATGTGTGGATTAACAGTGGTGGACAAAACAAAACGTCATACACGTGGGCGGTTGAACCATTAAAGACGAATAATACGTATCGCAAAGTCTATTCACTGGTATCGCCAGTGAAAGATTCAGCGGGAAAAACAGACGGACCGTTATCGATTCTGTTCTCGAATTTTGATTTAAAAATTGGTGTGCCGAGCGATCCGCTTCCGTATGAATTGGCGGATGGTGTGACGGTGATAGGAATTGATGGTTCTTCGGGAGCAAAAGATATCGTTCTCAGCGACTCAACATTAGATGTTAAAGCATTTAATGGGTATTCATTCCCAACCACTTCAAATGCGAGTAAAGGTTCAGATGCTACTGAAAACAAAGAACATGCTAATAGTAACTGTTGGTGGGACAAAGAAAGCGATTATACGGAGTATGTTAAAAAATATGAGAGTAATCGCAGCGATGAAATCAAATATGAGTGTGGTTATGAATACACGGATAGTTATATGACAAGGAGTCTGGGCGGCGTCGGAGGCTATGGAAAATCGACGACGTGGGGACATTATGAGGATTATCGTGCGGGCAGGCCCTCAACCGCAAGCAGGTCAAAAGACGGTTCGTACACTTCGGGGACGTCAGCCGGTGGTAAGGGCCATAAGTATAAAGATGAAGGATGTGACCGTAATACAGATTGTGATAATTTGAAAAATAGTGATACGCATGGCGCGAGTGGAAGTGGCGGTAAGAACGGCCGCAATGGTACGGGCGCCGAGATAAAGATGTCGTACAGCCAGACGGCGGATGGTTTATGGGTAAAGAGTGATCGCAGCAAGGCGCGAGGCCGGTATGGTTTGCCCGGAATTGGCGGCGGCGGAAGCGGTATACTAAGATGCTGGAAAGGCGGCGGTTCGGACCATGCGCAGTGCTGGGGTGCCTACGGCGGTGACGGCGGTTGTGGCGGCAAGGGAGGTGAAGCCGGCGGAATTGGCGGATCGGCGTTTGGCATCGTTCTTCGTTCGATTGGTACGGATGCGGGTTCGACGCGGTTCGATATCAAGATTACAGGTTCTGATAAAACCAATGATGCGAGTACGATTGTGGTCACCAACGGGAGCGGCGGTTTGGCGCAGACAGGCGGCGCCGGTGGCAAAGGTGGCGATGGCGGGCATCCATATCTCTATGCCCGAGAAGGTGGAGCAAATAAAGACACGCAGTGTCACCGTATGGGAGCCGGCGGTGCCGGCGGCGGCGGCGGCGCCGGCGGCGTCGGTGCCGGTGGAAAAGCGGGTTGGGCCTATCCCATTTTGACCATTTGTCCGTTCACGGGGACCAAATATGACGCAACAAATGTGGATTTAGCAACTTTGGACAAGTGTGGATTTTCATTCCCCGCTGATATGCTTGCGAAGCCGGAAGGGTTTGCAACACAGTCGCTGTCAGGTCAGAGTGTCAGTGATACGGCGCAGAGTTCCGGAAGTGGTGTGAGCGGGAAAATGGCAAAACCACTGCTTCGCGGCGGTGATTCTGAAAATACAGGTTGCAATTTTCCGTATGGGGGAGCGGGTGCAACTAAACTCACACAGAACGCAACGAAATATGTCGATTACAGTTGCAAAAAAGGCGGCAAAGAAGACGGTGGTTCAAAGATTATCGAAATGATAACATCTGACATGATATCTCAATAGAAACATGATATTGAGCATGGTGCCGAAAGACATATATCAATACTTTATGTGATATATGTCATAGGCATCGTTTGATCGCCCCTGTTCACAACCCCATTTCCGGTAGAAATGGGGAAATGGAGAATGGGGATAAACTCAGCGAGCTTTATAAGATATAATAAATATAATTTAATATAATGGGTACAAAATGTCAGGGAAGCTCTGAACTAAACGACATTTTAAGGCAGTAATTGTCGAGAGTCGGGGGAGGGACCCCCGGCGGGGAATCATGGTTAGGAAGTCCAAAAGGCTTATACCAGCTAAAATTTTGCGGATTCTTAAGGGCTCAGCCCTTAAGCAGGGTCCGGGGCAGAGCCCCGGAAAAAACAAGTATAATCTTTAATCAGAGGTTCCTTAGAGGTCGGCGGTTGAGTGCGTCAAGAGTGGGATGAGCATAAAAACCAAATTTGAGTAGAAGAATGGGAAAAAAAAAGATAAACTAAGGAGTTTAGCCAAAGAATCGGCATTCGCAGTGCATTTGCAATTGCGTGAAATTAAATGTTGAAATGGGGGCGTAAGGCAAAATTCCTCCATGAGATAAGGACGGTTAATGATGAATAAGCGATACTTTTGTGTATTGGCGTGTTTGATGTGTCTTGCCGGATGCGGTGATGACAGTGATTCAGAAAAGACAAAGGTTTGTGAACCCTTGTGTGGAGCGGACGAAACCTGCGTCGATGGCATCTGTAAAAAGACGTCGGATCTTAAACCATGTGAACCGGCATGTGGTTCGGACGAAAAGTGTGTCGATGGGACATGTGAGAAGAAGCCGGCACCTAAAGCTTGTGAACCTGCATGCGGAGCCGATGAAACGTGTGTTGATGGGACGTGCAAAAAAAATGAGTCGCCGGATAAGAGTTGTGAACCTGCATGTGAAGATGGCCAGACTTGCGTCGAAGGGCGCTGTGCCATTTGTATTGGGGATGAATGCTTTTATGTCGGTGGTGACACGGATGAATGCCAGTCGGATGAAGAATGTGAAGAGGGACATTATTGTGACGAAGGCGAGTGCAAAAAACGAGAAATCGCTTGCGAACCTGCGTGCGGCGAAAAGGAAAAGTGCGTAGAGGGCAAGTGTGTTTCGAATACGTTTTTGTGGTCACTGTGCAACAATCAGGCGGATTGCGCGAACGGTTCCTGTGTCTATTTTCTCACTCCGTCGAGAGAACTCGTCATGGAGGTCAATGGAGAAAAGAAAGTATTCAAATCAGACAATGCCATCAGTGTGTGGTAGCTGGATGACCGCATCAATGCAGAGAATTATAATGCGATGCGCCCGTCGTCCAATATATCGGCGACAGTGTCGGTTGGCATTTGTTCGTATGAGTGTACGAAAGAGGGAGAGAAGACGTGTCCGGACGGGTGGAGCTGTCAGATCGTGGCCAAGGGCAAGTCATTGTATCCTGAGAATGTAACGCTTCCGACGCTGCTGGCGGAATCGGATCTGAATAAGACGCCGTTTGCTGCAATTTGTCGTCCGGATGTCTCGCCGGAGACAGCCGCCAATACGTCACTGAGCAGTGCCCTGTGTAGTAAGAGCAAGGATGAATGCGAAAAAGCGGGTCTTGTGTATTATCACGGGATGTGCCTGGATAAGTGTGATACGCGAGATACCTGTCCGCTGATGTTTGGTTGTGAAAGTGTTGATGTCGATGGCAGTGAAACGAAGGTATGCCTTCCCGTGGCCGGTTCATGTACAGGATGCTATGACAACGACGGAGACGGAGCCGGTTACGGGCATTGTACGTTGACCGGCGTTGACTGCGACGATAACAACCCGAATGCCTATTACACGAAAGAATTGTCGTGTAAGGACCTGGTCGGTGACGACGGGAACAGCATCGACGGCGATTTGAACTGCAACGGCATCATCGATCGATTTGAAATGATAGGGACCGTCAACAATTGCATGGGATGCGGCGTTTCGTGCAAGAAGCCGCAGACGGATTCGATCTCGGTAACGTGTGAGGCAAAATCCCAGGAGCTTTCTTCAGACTGGAGACTGAGCGCAACGGGTGACATGGCGTTGCCGGAATTTGAGTGCGTTGAGCAGTGTGCGTTTGGTTATGGCGACTGCAACGGGAATGCCAAATGTACGACGGAACTGCTGACATCTGCGACGCGACAATTGACGAAAGATGCGGATTTTCACATTTTTGCGTCGGATTTAAAATCGGGTGTCGTCTATGCGAAAGACGCCGATGGTGACGGATATCCCGGTGTAGATAATATGTATTCGGCGTCGATGCAGAGTGATGCGCGCAATGGAGTAGCTTTTGATGTGGACAACAGCCTTATCTGCTGCGCGAATGATACGAAATATTGCTATACGGCGAATGCCGAATGGAAGACGAGGTCGCTGGATAGTATGACTGAAGAAGTCGAAGATGAAGACGGCGAAAAGAGAACGATCAAGTACACCAGTCCGAAGGACATTGATGGGTGCAATGCGTTGGATCCGGCGTGCTATGACAGCAATGATCTGAGGGTAGATATCAATCCGGAAGCCATAGAAAAGTGTGATGGCTTCGATAATGACGGTTCCAAAATTTTATTGGAGGAAAACGCATTATCCTGTGAGGAATGGTGCCGTGATGAAGCAAATGACTGCAGTTCGTTTTCAAGAGAAGAAGGCGGCCGGACGGTTTATTCCGTGAATGGGAACTGCGATGCAACGCCCGAAGGAAGCAAAGAACCGGAACTCTGGCTGGATGTTATCACGCACGAAAAGATTGAATACGGTGACAAATGTTCGAAGTACCATGAGAGCGGCGATGTGTGTAATGAAAACGGAAGAGTGGTATGTGCCGAATTACCGGCAGTTCGCTGTGCTGCCGGAGATAAAGACTGCGGTTGCGGTAAGGATGAGGATGGTTATGCGTACATCATCAACGAAACAAATACGCTCGTCGATGAAAGCGGTAACGTGACAGCTGAACCCAATGATTCGGATTACGTCAAATATACAGATGCAAGCTATCATGCGACCAAGTGCCGTTGTGACAATTCGCTCTGCACAGGTGATAACTGCGAAGGAAAAGATGAAAAAGGCTGTTTTGAACTTTGCGGCAGGATGTGCCGTTCAAATGCAGAGTATGCCTTGAGCTGCTATGCGGAAACGAATGGAACAGTCAGTGATGGTATAGGCAGCAATGGCGAGCTTGAATTTGATGGCAAAGATCAGAACTGCAATGGCGTGGCTGATGAAGATGCGTGGCTTCCATGTATCATTTCGGGCAATGCCTTGTATGATGATTTGAAAAAAGGCACGACCAAATTTGAATATTTTACGGATGAAACGGCATCCGGTTATAAATTGCCGGAGAATAACGACGGATCGGTGAACATGTGCCGCATCGGTATCCTGAAGGGGGTTTTGGAAAAACAGCAGTACGTCGCGAAATGTTTCCCGTTGTATGAACCGCGAGCGTATGACTTTTATGGGGACGGTTTTGATTCGAACTGTGATGGCGCGGATTACGACTACAAGCACACGGTATTTGTATCACCGGTTGCGCAGGGGACGATCCAGGGTGATGAAAAAAATACCTGCCGTTACATGGCAAGTGGCAGTGTGAATCCATGCGGAACGATCAATGGCGCCATCAAGAAGGCGTATGCAGGCAGTGAGAATAGGCAGTTCTATCACGATATATTGGTCAAAAGCGGAACGATCACGCTCGGTGAGAAGGAAATGGCGGGCGTGAGCAGTCCGGTCGAAGTTCCGGCGCTTCAAACGGTCAGCATGCTTCAGAAATTCTATACTCTTGATGCCTCATCCCTGAGCGATAAAAAAGGTCAGATAAAGGACGGACATTTTCTTACTCCGTATGCACTTCATTCGCATCTTGTGGACTTAAAACGCAAGATGCCGACGTTTAATGTGAACAAGTATTTGTTCAGTTATGACACCGAAATATGTGAAAGCAATGTCATGGAAGAGAGGTGTATGTATGAAGCGGCAGAAAAGAGCGAACGCAATCAGCCGAGTGAAGTGCTGAGAATCTATGGCGGATTTTCGCGAGGAAAAGTTGGAAACGGTCAGCTCAAGACCTTGCCCGTTGATGATGATCTTTGGACAAGCGGAGCTGAAGCCAATACGAAGATGGAATGGAACGTTCAAGAGAAGACTGGGCAAAATGTCTATTCATTCATGGTTCTAAACCCGGCTTCAGCTGCAAATTCGGTGCTTTCGCTGCGTTTGAGCAAACTTGAACTGGAGATGAAGGCAGTGTCAAAGCTGAGTGACTCGTTCAAAGACGGTGTGACGTTTGTCGGGATCAACGGGGCAGCCTTTGGCGGAACAAAAGAACTCATTTTGAATGATACGTTCATTAACGTGAAGGGGCCGGATGGGTATTCATTCGCCTTTGAGCCTAATAATTCGAGTACATTGCCGCCATCGGGGCCGGCGGGCACTAAAACCGCTACCATGGATGCATGGCGAGATGAGAATGGTAAATCGGGCGATGACGACAATTATATCAAAGCATATCAATCAAATCGGGCGGGGAATACCGATTATTACTGTGGCTACGGCTTGGATACTGGCGTGTTGAGTCAGAGCATGGGCGGTTATGGCGGCTATTCAAAATCGAGTCGAGGCGGTAGTTATTCCAAGTACTCGACTGGTCAGCCATCGGTGAAGCCCAATCCGAGTCCAAGGATTGATGTGACTGGGGTTAAGTTTGCGGAAGTGGCTGAAGGCGGAAAAAAACGTTCGAGCGACCATTTGAAAGATGGGGGGTGTGGTAAAGAGGCTGGGTGCGACGAGGAATCAAGTGAGTGCAGGGGGAAAGATGGCCTTGGCGGAGCCAATGGAGCCAATGGAACCAAAGACAAGGTCAAAATGTCGTTTGCGGTTACAGCGAAAGAAGGATTGATGGTTACGAGCGATCGAAGTCAGGGACGAGGATACTATGGGATGCCAGGCAGCGGCGGCGGTGGCGGAACGGTATTTCGTTGCTGGAAGGGGAATAAGTCGAATCATACGCAATGCTATGGTGCGAGCGGCGGAAATGGCGGCTGCGGCGGCAAAGGCGGAGAGGCCGGTGGAACCGGAGGATCGGCGCTGGGTATTGTCGTTAAGTCGGTGGGCGTTGCCGCCGGTTCGACGCGATTGGTGATAAAGAATTCAGATGAAAATACCGTGGGCAACATCACTGTGTCGAATGGCAGCGGCGGCATGGCCCAGGGCGGTGGACAAGGCGGAAATGGGGCTGATGGTGGAAAAGCTAATATGTATGCTCGCGAGGGTTCGTTTAGTGCTGATACGCAGTGTCAGAGAATGGCCCGAGGCGGCGCAGGCGGTGGCGGCGGTGCCGGCGGCGTCGGCGCCGGCGGCAAAGCCGGTTGGGCGTATCCCTTTGTGGCTGTGTGCCCGTCCTCGTTTATGGTGAGTCAAGACAAGTTTAACCTTTCAGATCTCAATACGCTTTCCAACTGCGGTTTTGACTTTGAAAAAACACTGCTGGAGTCGCCTGAAAAGTATGGCGTTCAGACCCTGGAAGGCAAAGCTTATGCTGATACAATGTATGTCGAGAAATTAGGCGGTGATGGAAACCAAAGAAAGAAGCTGCTGCGCGACTCGAAATCTAATACCTGCGGACCCAATACCGGCGGAGCCGGAGGAATAACGGTTGCGCCTTCGGCTGCAACCGAAGAGGATAAATCCTGTTTGAATGGTGCGAATGACAAGTCTGTGTACGTTTACACAACGATATTGTAGCCGCCTGAAAAAAGGCTGATTGAATGTTGTGAGATGAATGGGAAAGACGTCCGAAAGGACGTCTTTTTTTTTGAAGACAATGCAGTGCGGGCATGGCGGCGTGAGTCAGCAAAACGATGCCTGACGTATGCCGGGCATCGTCAGGTCAAATGCACAAAACGTGCTTTGCGTATGGGGCATGCCCCATAGCAAAGCAATGCCTGACGTATGCCATCGGCATAGTCAGGCCACATTCAAATAGAAAAAAATGGATAAAAAAGTGAATAAAAAAACGGATGACTTGAAAAGTAAAAATAAAGTATGTAATAAACGTAAGTCACAGGTTGGTATAACTTTGCCCTACTGTAAGGGCTTTTATGAACCGTCTTTAGAGAGGTGGATAATGAATAAACTGCGTTTTATGTCAGTAATAGCGATGCTTGCTTTCGTGGCAGGTGCCTGTAGCGATGATTCCAAAGATAAAAAGCCTGTTGTGGATCCGGATCCGCAAGAAGAAATAACAACCACAGGTCAGGCTCTGTACGAGATGAGCATGAATTCCAATCGAGGCTGTATGCTCGATACGGACTGTCAGACGGGATCATTCTGCTTCCAGAATCAGTGCGTTATGCAGTGCGATGGAAATAAGCTTGGATGTGAAGACGGCTATTATTGCCAGGCGACACGCGGTCGCTGTGTGACTGAAGCATATTTGAAAGAAGTTCAGAGCGTCAATGACAAGATCGCTTCTGCCTCCGATATGAAGGCCGAAGAGAAATCAAAGCTTCTTCTCGATCTCGAGTTTATGGCCAAAAAAGAGACAAACGTTGTACGCAGCGTTATCGGTCAGGATGATGGCAAAAATGGCGTTGTCAATTCGATCAACATCATGGAAGCCGTGCCGCAGGTTGCGACGCTTGGTTCCGACAGCAAACAGACGACACAGTTTGTCGCGGAAAAATCACTGGGAAAGGTTTTCTACGCAGTCAAAACGAATGACAGCGAAATTCCCGTTCTGAAATCGGCAAAAGCCGTAGAAGGTAACGGCGGCTATACGTATAAGTTTGATATCGATGCGTCGAAGATTCGCGCCAAGAGAGCGAGACTTCGTGACGGATTGAATGACAGCCTGAATTCTGAAATGGTTGAAATCGTATCGAATGCCGGCGATTTCCCCATTCTCATGATCGATCCGCAGGATGCCTCCGGTTACTATGAAGGAAATGTGACCCCTGATATTCTTTCAGGAACGCCGCTTCCCATTCGTATGTACATCGAGACCGTTCCCGCGAAGCCTGCCGATTTCAACGCCATTGAAAAAATGACGCTCTACATGCCGGTAAGCCCGAGCGATATTTTCTCGCCGGAATCGACGGTGGATGAAAGTGGAAATGACCGTAACACCTGGGTAAAGGTCGAACTGGCGAAAGAAGACGCTGCAGTGACAACCTCGAAAAAACCGAGCTTTGTGGCTAAGTTTGCGTCGAATGATTTCGTATTTAAAGGCAGCAAGCTGGTTTCGGCTGATGAAAAGATGAGCCGAAGCATGAGAATTGAATTCAATAATTATGATGCCTCATCGCATGCGCTGGATGGCATTATCACGGATCACATGATCGGTCTTTACCGCGAAAATGAAATCGAAGGTGACAACGTGAGGCCGGTTTATCATTCGACCGATATGACCGGAACCATTTCGGTGAAACGTTCGTATGGTATGGATGCGGAATTGGCATCTTCAGATCATGCGGTGGCGAGTGAAGTCATTCGAGGTATCGATGAAGCACCAAAAGATGTCTGTACGTTTAATGATATTAAAAAGTTGATTGGTGCCATTGATCCTTCAATGTGTAAGGATATCGAGGATGAGGATGAGAAAGCGGCGTGCGATGACAAACTTACAAAATGCCAGTTGAGTTCGACGGGAAGCGGCTCCAGTATCACGTTGGATGAATATAATGCGTTGGATGAAGATGATCGCTGGTTCTGTGTGAACACGGGTGTCAGCTACATATTGAATGACAAAACCAGACTGTCGAAGATACTCGAAACCGTTCTGACCCAGTCCGCTCCGTCTTCGGGAGAAACGCTTGTCGATGTTTGCGGCGGTATCAACAACTTCAATGATTTTGCGACGAAATGTGCAGACTCCACCTGCGGAATTTGCGATGATCGTCCGGAACTTTTGTGTGGTGCGGATCTGATTGCGCGCAAATATCTGTCCAATACACTGACCACCGACGATGAAAAAGCCGATGCCATGAACAAATGGCTGGGTATGATGAGAGAATCTTATCTTGCCGAAGAATATCTTGCCTGGAACAGCGATACCGAAATTCGCAAGGAATGGCTTGGCGGTGCAACGTATGAGGGAACATTTGCGGCATCAATTCTCAATGATTTCAACTCGGATTTGCTGGCTCGTTACAACAAGGACGTTTTGGGTCGTCAGTATGATGTCATGACGAAACAGTTTACGCAGACGACGCTTGAAATGCTTTCTCAGACGGTTGTCGGCAGCGCGAATGCCGACAGCGTGAGCGAGTTGACCAGCAACCGAAATGCAATTCTGAGTGAAATGGCTCAGACGTGGCAGTCGGTGGCAGAAGCCATGGCCTTGAGCGCTCGCCGTCACGATGTATTGACACAGAACGATTCCGCAAGGCTAAAAGCGGCCAGGGAACTTCGTCCTCTGCTCTTCGATCTGTATTTTGCCGGCCTTATTGAATCAAAGATCAACCTGAATGCAGATCAGGGTTCTCTCAACGGGACATACGGTGCGAATCTCAATGACACGATTTCCAAGATTGCGTCCCTCGATCAGTCATTTGAATCACTTGTATTCATGCGAGATGGTGAAATCTTTAGAAATACGAGCCTGACGGAAGAAAAAATCACCGATGCCCTCAAGAAGCTGGATCAAAATGCGACGAATTCGGTGGATACGGCGAAAACGGAACTCGACAAGATCCTGAAAACACTGGATGATGAAGAGATTTCAAAACTTCAGAACAATGACAATTATTTGACAGCTCTTGAAGCCCTTCGTGCGCAGCTCGTTTCTCTTTGCGGTTATCCGGCAGACTGCACGACACCGGAAGATCGCCAGACATGTCAGATTTATACTGCACCGTATTTCTGTGGTTTCAGCGTTAATTCTCAGACAAAAGCAAAAGTTGATTTGACGCAGGAAGGCGGCAGCGACAATATGATAAAGATTCAGCAGGTTGTTAATTACAGCAACTGCTCAGAAAAACTTCAGCCTGGATCGGCAGAAGAAGTGATGGCGGCTTGCGGTGGTAACCTCGCCCTTGAATCCAATCCTGTCAGCATGGATGGTACGGTCAACAGCAAGGCCGGTTCTGCCATTCTCGACTATCGTCAGGCACAGCAGGAATATGAAACGGCGATGGCTGAATACGAAGTCCTTCGCCAGAAAGTTGCCAACAATGACAACACCGCCAATGCGTATGAAGCAGCCATCAATAGCTGGCACGAACAGCGTACCAAGATGATTGATAGCATTTCAACGAATTTGGCTGATATCAATAAGTATATGGAAGGGATCGCCGGGTTTAGCTCTGCGGAGGCCGAAGAACAGCTCAAGAGTCTTAAGAATGCGTACGAGGCTGAAAAGGATAACTTCAGCAAATGGAAAGGTGCCGCCGGTTCGAACCTCGCTTTCCAGGAAGCTTACACACTTGCTCAGGCTGCCAACAATATCTCGGGTATTTATCTTGATAATTCGATTCAAGATGCAGAACAGGAAATTCAACACCAGTATTTGGAGGGGATTTTAAACAATACGAACTCCATCGGTATGGGGGCTGGGGCGGCAAATTTGACAGCTAGCATTTCGGCTAAGGCTGCATCAGCTGCACTCGGTACAGCGAAAACAGTTCTCCAGACGGTTGAAGCAGGTGCAGCTGCAGCTGCCGGCATTACCGAAAAGGCGACGGCGTTCTCCATCGAATTGTATGATCGAGAAAAATCCAAGAATGCGGCTGACAGTGCAGCCAAACTTCAGGAGACGCTGAACAATCTCAAGGTGACTGTGTCCACTTCCAAGGGCAAAGTTGAGGGGCAGAAAGAGGACTTTGAGGCGAAGATCAAAGAACTCGAAGGCGCCATCCAGACCCTTAAACTCAGCAATGAGAACCAGGAGAAGTATGAACGCGATCTTCAGGAGCTTCAGCAGATGCGCAATGATTTTGCCAATGCGGCCCTCGATCTCGTGACACTTGCTTACAACGTCAAGATCAAAGAACTTGCCCGTGCCCGTGCTCTCGTCAATTATCTGACAATTGCTCAGGAAGCTGAACTCGTTGCCGACCAGTACAACAATAAACTCAAACGCTACAAAGCCCTCAACGACGTCACCTTCTCGGCCTCCAAATTCTTCCAGCATGCCAGCGATCTCGAACTCGCTGAGAAATACATCGAGTTTGCACGCAACGATCTCAATGACTACCTGACGGCCATCGAATACATGACGGTTCGTCCGTTCGTTGAAATTCGTCGTTCGATTTACACGGCTCGCGGTACAAATGACCTCAAGGTTCTGAAAGAACAGCTCAATGACTTGAGCGATAACTGCGGTTCCGGCAAGGGATCCGACAACACGGTTACGGTTTCACTTCGCAACCGCATTGGTGTAGGCGATGCCGATATCGATGGCGTTTCCGCTGCCGATCGTTTCCATACCATCCTGAAAGCCGGTGCCCTTCCTGTCAGCGCTATGACGCGTTATTCCGTCGATGGCAATGCGGGTGACATGCTCAAGAAAGGCGAATTCTACAGCGGTTCCTTCAATCTCAATTCGAAATTTGCAAACCTTGCAACTTCCTGCAATGCGAAGATTTCCGAAATCCGCGTTCGTTTCGTCAGCAAAGAAGGCAAACGCATTCGCGAAAGCGGTGATGCCAAACCCTCCGTTTCGTTGTTCTACGGCGGCCAGAGCCAGCTCATTTCCTGCCACTCCAACATCGAAGCCATCGCCAATTCGATTGGTTCCCGTACGTCCTTTGGTAAAGTTTCGACCTTCATGACCGATCCGTTCAGCGATGGTCTTACCGCCGGTATGTACAATGTTGAAGAAGGCAGTAATTATAAACTGAGCGACAATACCGACTTCTCCGAAGTCACGGTTTACAACGGTTTGGCCAATTTCCCGTTGATGGCGACCTACACGATCGTCTTCGATCCGAATGCAGGCGAAAATGCCGGTATCAACTGGGATAACGTCGCAGACATTGAAGTTCAGTTCAAATACACGACGGGCAGCAATGGTCAGGATGCATCAAAATGCAAATATGATATCTAAGAGGTTGTGACATGGCTGCCGGCAGAACCGGCACGCCATTTGTTCGGGCTATCGGCCTTTGGGCCGATACGCCCTTCTAAGCCTGGCTATTGACCTTTGGGTCAATACGCCAGGCTTTTTTTTTATCGTTACTTATCCGGGGCTCTGCCCCGGACCCTGCCAAAGGGCTGAGCCCTTTGGAAACCTCAATATTTTTAGATGGCATAAGCCTTTTGGGTTGCCTAACCATTTTACCCGTTAGGGTTCCAAACCCGGCTCTCGACAATTACTGCCTTATATTTGCGAAATACTCTTTTCAGAAGATTTGTGAACTTCCCCTGCCTGAGATGTAACCCAAAATCAGAAGGTTATAGATAATAATACTATGATTTCTTAGATAATAAGGTATATGTTGTATTGGTATGAAGCGAAATTTTTTTATGTTGTGCATCCAGAAGGGACGCCGTGAAAAATAATGTTGTGCATCCAGAAGGGACGCTGTGAAAAAAATGAGGAGAACTTATGCAAACGCGTTATTTGTTTATGACGAGTATTCTTGCCGCATGTTTGGGTATGGCTGGATGCGGTGATGAGTCTGGTGACACTTCCAAAACTTGTCCGGATGGGCAGGTTATGAATAGTGATACAAAACAATGTGAACCCGGAACGGTCGAAACAACTTGTACGACGGATGCGGACTGCGGCGAAGGCAAGGTTTGCAAGTCCGGAGTCTGTGAAACGTCTTCCGATCCAGAGTGTATGTCGGATGCCGACTGCGAAGATGGCAAGGCGTGCGTAGAAGGTGTTTGCAAGCCGTCATCCGAAGAAAAGCCGTGTGCAGCGGATGAGGATTGTGAGGATGGCAATGTGTGTGCAGAAGGTGTTTGCAAGCCGTCATCCGAAGAAAAGCCGTGTGCAGCGGATGAGGATTGTGAGGATGGCAAGGCGTGCGTAGAAGGTGTTTGCAAGCCGTCATCCGAAGAAAAGACGTGTGCAGCGGATGAAGATTGTGAGGATGGCAATGTGTGTGTAGAAGGTGTTTGCAAGCCGTCATCCGAAGAAAAGACGTGTGCAGCGGATGAAGATTGTGAGGATGGCAAAGTATGTTCAGAAGGGAGCTGTATTATCGATGAGGTAATAGATGTTGTGCCGTGTGTCATTACGAAACTGGCGCCTTATGAGCAGCTCAAGGCCGGTGTAGGTTCAGCTTCATATCAAACTTATTCCGATGCGACTGCTGGTTCCTATAAATTGTTAAAAAATGGAGATGGATCTATTAATATATGTCAAATTGGTTATGTAAAAGAGAATAAATGTTTTCCGATATATACGCCGAGAGAATATGATTTTTATGGCGACGGCATTGATGCGAACTGTGACGGTGCGGATTATGATACCAATCATACAGTATTTGTGTCACAAAAAGAGAATATTGAAAATGGTGCCAAGACATTTTTGACGATTAATAAGGCAATGGCGGCAGCCAAAGATTCGGATAAGAATTTCTATCATGATATTGTTGTTGAAACAGGCGTGTATTCGGTGACAAGCGAAGAGATGGATGTTCAAAAGTCGCCCATACGAGTTCCTGTATCGGAGCCGTCCAATATTGTTGCAAAATTCTATAATTTCGATGCGTCGAAACTTCCGAATAAAGCCGGGATGGTTAAGGATGGCAAAATAATCAGTGCGTACGGGCTTCATTCGCAGTTGGCTATTAACATGATAAAAAATGCGGAATTTGATCCGAATAAATATTTGTTTAGCTATTATGACGAAAAATGTGACGATGCCGGTGTGTGCAAATATGAAAAAGCTGCCCAGACAGAGCGCAATCAGCCGGATGGATTGATTAGGATTTATGGCGGTTTTCAACGTAAAACTGTTGAAAAAGCGGTTTTGACGGCGGAACACGATCTTTGGCAAATTGATAAAGAAGTGCCGACACAAGTGGATTGGGTCGTTGACGACTTTTACACATCGAATGTCAAAGACCCTCGCATGGTATATTCGCTGGTGTCTCCGGAAAGTGGGAAGTATCCGCTTTCTTTGGCGATGATGAACTTTAGTCTGAATATGTCTCCGAAAGTAAATTTTACTCTCCCCGTTGGGTTTGCGGATGGCGTCACGTTTATCGGCATTGATGGAACCGTTGGCGGGGTGAAAGAACTTCTGCTCACTGATACGACAATCAAAGTTGTGGGGATTGCGGGGTATTCATATCCGGAGTTCAATGCGTCGAATGAGTTGAGTCATGCCATGAATGGAACGAATGGGGCAATGGCTGGCTCAAATGCTGTGCGTGATGAACATAATGTGACTGCTGATAATAATGATTATATTATCATTTATGATAATAACGCCTTCAACAAAGATAAAGATTATTTGTGCGGCTATGAATGGACTGCCAATGCTCTGACGCAAAGTCTGGGCGGCATAGGGGGATATGGCAAGTCGTATCAGGGCGGGCATTATAGAGATAAGTTGGACGGACGTCCTTCGCTTGCTTCAAGGGATAGATTGGGTAATACTATTAATCAGAGTCAGTCTTCGGGTGGAAGCGGTGTATTTTTTGATGAAAGTTGTGACCTTGATACGGCGTGTTCGAATGAGAGGGATAATTATCGAGGCGAGAATGGCGTTGGCGGTGCCAATGGTGAAAATGGTGCAAGCAAAAACACGATCATGGGATTTACCGAAACCAGTGAAGGGCTTTGGGTGAGGAGTGATCGAACGAAGTCGAAAGGAAAGTATGGCCTTCCCGGTGTAGGCGGTGGAGGCGGCGCTGTATTTCGTTGCTGGATGGGCAAGGGATCAGACCATACGCAGTGTTATGCTGCCTCAGGCGGAGCCGGTGGATGCGGCGGTGAAGGTGGATTTGCCGGTGGTACGGGTGGTTCAGCGATTGGTATTGCGGTTCGTTCAAGTGGAAAAGGCGCGGATAGCAGCCGAATTGAGTTCAATCACAGCGCAGATAAGGACGCTATTGCCGTTTACAACGGAAGTGGTGGTCGTGCACAGGCTGGTGGTTTGGGTGGCGATGGTGCCAATGGTGGTGAGGCTTTGTTGTATGCTCGCGAGGGTGCGTTTGGTGGTGATACGCAGTGTCAGCGTCTTGCCAGTGGCGGAGCCGGTGGGGCCGGTGGCGGCGGGGGCGCAGGCGCCGGCGGAAAAGCAGGTTGGGCTTATCCCATCGTTGCCATTTGTCCGCGATCATTCGGTGTTTCAAGTGATAAGTTTGTGGATTCGAAATCATTAGGCAATTGTGGCTTTACGTTTTCGGATCATTTGATCAAGAAACCCGGGGACTATGCCAGTCAGTATCTCAACGGGTTGACGATGAGAGATACTGCGTATGGTCAAAAGAGCGGCAATGGCGGCACAAGAAAGAAAAATATTCTGCGCGCCAGTTCGACGAAAACCTGCGGCGTCGCAGCAGGTGGCAAGACAGGTACGGTCGATATTCCAATGACGGTTGGTGATGCCGATAGAACATGTCTCAATCCGGTGACTGGTGAGCCTCAAATAATTTATATGGCAGTTATTGAGTAGTCAGCGCGAATCATATAAGAGTGGCTGTTTTGCGTATGGGGATTTGTCCCCATAGCAAAACTGGTCGGGCGTATGCCGAAAGGCATAGTCCGACGCCACAAAAACGAAAATGCATTTGTCATTTTGCTGATGATAAGGGAAAAAATGAAATATCAATATCTGTTCCTGGCGAGTGTTCTTGTCGCTTGTCTTGATGTGTATGGCTGTGATGATGACTCGGGGAGTTCTGAGCCAAAGTGTCCGGAGGGGCAGACCTATAATGTTGAAAGCCATAGCTGCGAGGCCGTTTCGCTGGACGATTCGTGCAAGACGGATGCGGACTGCAAGGACGGGAAGACATGCCAGAGCGGCGTTTGTGCCAATGTGCAGAAAGAGCCTGAGTGCAAGACGGATGCGGACTGCAAGGACGGGAAGACATGCCAGAGCGGCGTTTGTGCCGATGCGAAAGAACCTGAGTGCAAGACGGATGCGGACTGCAAGGATGGAAAGACGTGCCAGAGTGGTGTTTGTGCCGATGCCCAGAAAGAGCCTGAGTGCAAGTCTGATGCGGACTGCAAGGACGGAAAGACGTGCCAGGGTGGAAAATGCCTAAACAAGGTTGAAAATAGTTGTGAAAAGGCTGCGGATTGCGTGGCGGGTGAGCTTTGTGTGGAAGGGGGCTGCCAAAAGGCGCCGTCGTGTGATGAAGCAACGCCGTGTCCAAATGGATATGATTGCTTTTCCGGCGTTTGCGGCGTGGCAAAAGACTGCGAGTCTCAGGATGACTGTGATGAGGGTTTGCTCTGCCTGGATAAAAAATGTCAGGAGTCTCCTGTATGTTCGACCGTGGATGATTGTCCGCAGTCATACATCTGCAGTGAGTCTCGCTGCATCATCGATCCGTTGAACTGTGAAACGGATAGGGACTGTCCCAAGGGGCTTTATTGTTCGGATAATCGTTGTATCGATCCCAATGTTCAGTGCAACCGGGATGAAGACTGCAGTGGAAATCTCATTTGCAAGGCACAGAAGTGTGTTCAGGAATGCAAAAAAGATGCGGATTGCTCCGACGGTTTTGTTTGTCGTAAAAATCGTTGTCGTCCAGAGTGTCAGAACGATAGCGAGTGTACGGCACCGGCCTATTGCAAAGACCAGAAATGTACGACGCAGTGCAGTGACACGAGTGACTGTCCGGCGCCGTATATGTGTTTGGACAGAGTCTGCAAGGCGGAATGCGCGAAGAATTCGGATTGCACCGGCACAAAGAAAGTCTGCGACGGCGTAAGGTGTGTCGAATGTGGTAAAGATACCGACTGCACGGGAGATTTGATTTGTCTGCAGAATGTCTGTCATGAGCCGATGGAAATTCGTTATCCATGTGTTATTACGGACAACACGTACGTCGAATATAAGAAAAGTGACGATTACGAGGGGCCGGTCAATGCGGATGGATCGATTAATTTGTGTCGGATTGGCGCGATGCCGTCGATATCTGAGGTAGAGGATGGGGCAGAGAAGACGTGTATTGCTCTGTACCATGCCAGAGAGTGGGATTTTTATGGCGACGGCATCGATTCAAACTGTGACGGCTTCGACTATGACTTGAAATCGGCGATATTTGTCTATCCGGATATTCAGGGCACATATTCAGGATCGGACAGCAATAGCGGACAATACGAAGAAAACGTCGGTTTGAAGCCAGTTGCCACGATAAAGGCGGCATTAAGTAAGAAAAATGTTATTTATCACAATGAGGACGGGAAAGCGTTTTCAGTTTATCCCGACATTCTGGTCAACAAGGAAATAACGGCGAATTTGACCGAAGGTCTGGTGATCCCGAGCAGTGAGAAGGAGAGCATTGTAAAACTGACGCAGCTGGCGCCGCTTTCGGATGTGACCTTTGCAAGCCTGTTTGCGTTTCATTCGGATTTGGCCCAAAAATCGAAAGATGTGAAGGATTTTAAAGCCAATCAATATGCCTGTTATCAAGAAGGCTCATTTTCGGCGACGGATTTTCGCATTTATGGCGGATTGACGTCAAATCAGAAGCCGGAAGAGCAGAATCTGTTGTGGGTTCATAAAGATAAAGACAAGTCGCGCCAGAGTTGGGTTCTCGAGAACTTGAGTGATCCGTATTATGTGATGATACGTCCGATGATGGTGAGTCAGTCATTTTCGCTTTCGATATCGGATATTGCATTTGAAATGTCGTCTAAAGAGGGCCTGACTAAAACGGAAGGTGTGACGCTCATTGGTCTGACATGTGGCAAGTCGGGATGCCGGGAACTGTTACTTACGAATGTCGAGATGACAGTCACGGCTCCGGATGGCATGGATATTCAGGGAGAAGTGGCTGTCGGTACGAATGGTGTGAATGGCATCAACGGGTTTGTACATGCAGATGATGATGTTAATTCATCCTATACAAAGGAGTATTGTCCGGATGACAATAAGTGCGGAGGCGTCAGCAGCGGCAAGGGTGGCTGTGCCGGATATATGAGGTCTGAACCGCATACCGTGTCGTCTACGAAATATGATGGCGAGCCGATGGGCAAATCGGGAGCCGCTGGAGCGGATCACGAAGGATTAGAAGATGGCGCTGCCGGCGGTGCAGGTCTTACCGTGAGTGGTGGTGTTTCGCATGGTGGATGTGACAAGGGGGATATCGATCTGGCGAAAGGCACGGGTGCGGCAGGTGAAGATGGCGCAAATGGTGTCAACGGGACGAGCGCAAATCTGAAGCTTGATTACACTGGGCTTGAAGATGACATGGTCGTCAGAGTGAAGGATAATTATGCCGACCTGACGGATATTCATGGTGTGATTGGTGGTAACGGCGGCGGCGGCGGCGGTGGTTCCGTCTATCAGATGTTTAGTAAGGGCGCCGCAGACAGTGCCTGGGCCAATGCCGGAAGCGGCGGCGGCGGCGGTTGCGGCGGCGAAGGCGGAAAAGCCGGCGGCGTTGGCGGTTCTGCCATTGGTCTTTTGTTGATGCCTATGACAACCGGTGAGAGCAAAATTGTGCTCGATGGAACAAAAATCCATGCCGTTGCCGGTTCCGGTGGTACGGGCCAAAGCGGCGCAGACGGCGGTTTGGGCGGCAAGGCAGGAACTTCCAAAGGTTATGAAGAACAGAACGGCTTGATAGGTAACTGGCAGTGTCAGAAAGCAACAGCCGGCGGTGCCGGCGGTCATGGCGGCGGCGGCGGCGCCGGCGCCGGTGGTATCGCTGGACGCGCCGTATCCTATCTGTTGGCTTGCAACCGCAATGTCATTGATGATTGTGATAAAGCAACTTCCAAACAACCGTGTTTTAGTGCTAAGAATCGTTTTACGCTTGAAAATTGCGGATTTTCTCTGCCAATGGAGCTCGTCGCAAAATACGGCGATGAAGCCTTTGGCTCTGTTTCTGCGGGAAATAATATCGCTGACCCGGAAATCGCTGAACCGGGAAAAGGTGCACAAGCAGCAACCAATGTTCGCTCTAAAGGAGCAGCTTTGTTTATTGATACTTTGATTACAAAATATTGATCCATACTGAGGAGAAAACATGAAAAACTCTCGTTTGCTTTTTGTCGTTGTCGCTGCAGCAACTGCAGCACTGTCTTTGAACAGCTGCGGTGATGACGATAAATCAAAACCATGCAATGGTGCATGTGCCGATAATCAGACTTGTGATACCACAACTAATACCTGCGTGACTCCGTGTACAACCAACGCAGAATGTTCAAGTCCTGACGTTTGCAAAGATGGCTTTTGTGCCCCTGAATGCAACGAAAATGCCGATTGTTCGGGCGGTTTGATTTGTACCGATCACAAATGCAAAGCCGAATGTGAATTTGATTTTGACTGCAAAGACAACAAGGTTTGCCGTCAGAGCCGATGTGTATTGGAATGCTCCGGTGATGCCGATTGTACAGATGCCGTCTGTAAGTCGAATAAATGTGTTCCCGAATGCACCGAAGATGGCGATTGTTCGGATGGACTCGTTTGCAAAGAGGGAAAATGCAAGACGGAATGCGCCAAAGACGAGGATTGCAAAGATGCTTTGCTTTGCAAAAACAGTCGATGCGTGCCTGAATGCGAGAAGGCGTCAGATTGCTCCGGCGATGGAATGACATGTCACAAAGGCCAGTGCATGAGCGGCTGTAAAGAAGATGCCGACTGCGAAGGCGGTTTCTGTATGTCCGGCGCATGTGTTGACTGTAAATCCGCGAGCGATTGTTCGTCCGGACAAAAATGCAGTGACAGCAATCTTTGTGTTGAATGCATCGAAAATGATGACTGTTCTGGTGCTTTGGTTTGTAAAAGGAATGCCTGCGTGCCCGAATGTAGTGACAGTACGGCGTCCGATGACTGCTCCCAGGATAAGCCGCTTTGCGCAGACTCTGTTTGTGTTCAGTGCAAAGAAAACAGTGACTGTTCCGGAAACGAAATCTGTGTTTCAAATGCATGCAAACTTGAATGCGAAGCCGATGTCGATTGCTCGGACGACAAAAAGTGCGATCCAGCGGACAACCGTTGTTATGCATGTTTGTCCAATGAAGATTGTCCTGAAAATCATGCCTGTTTGAAAAACGCTTGTGTTGAAATGCCCGAAGAGGATGCCGACCAGGATGGCGTTGCAGACAGCGAGGATGTTTGTCCATACAATCCGAATATCACGGATGATGCAATGACTGACTGCAACTACGTGACGGATGAGGACGGCAACCGGATTTTCGAAATTTGGCATGCAAAAGATTTTGAACGTCTTCGTGTGGAGCTCGCTAAAGATAGAACGAAGCCTGCCTGTAACGTGCCGGCTGATAATGAAAATTTGGCAGTGGGTGACTGCTGTGTTGAAGCCGCTTTTGCTGGATCGTGTTCCGATGACAAGGCCCTGGTTTGCGTCGATGGCGTCGTGGTCGAAAAAGATTGTGTGCTTGGATGCGGTGAAAATACATGCACGGCTTGTACAGAGCCTGAGGAAGGGGCTGATCCCGGTGTCGGTAACTGCTGTGATGCTGCCTCTTATGTTGGGACGTGTACAGATGACAAAGCTACGGTTTGCGTCGATGGCGCCATTGTCGAGGAAAATTGCAAGCTTGGATGCGGCGAAAATGCATGCATTGCTTGTACCGTGACTGCCGAAGATGCTGATCCCGCTGTCGGTGACTGCTGCAGTACGGAAACGTTTGCCCCTGTTTGTGCTGATGGCAATTTGCTGGTTTGTAAAGACGGCAAGATTGTCTCTGAACAATGTGAACTTGGTTGTTTGAACAACAGTTGCAGTTTGTGCCGCGTCATCGATGAAGATGATGAGCCGAAAGGTGGCGATTGCTGCGACGTCAATGATGAATTCATGCCTTATTGCAGTGAGGGAACGTTGGTTTATTGCAAAGAAGGCATTGCCGTTGAAGAGACGTGTGCGTATGGCTGCGACGATAAATCGTGTGCAAAATGTGTCGTTGCAGAAGAGGGTGCGGAACTGGTCGCAGGCAACTGCTGTATTGCGGAGGAATTCGTTTCTGTTTGTGCTGATGATAAATATCTGAGCTGTCAAGACGGCATCGTCGTCGAAGAAGCCTGTGGCTACGGTTGCGGCGAGACGAACTGCAACACCTGCAATGTGCCAGCTGAAGATGCTACCACACTCGCCGAAGGCGATTGCTGCGATCCGGAGACTTATGTCGATGTTTGCTCTTCCGATGGAAAATCCGCTGCAGTTTGCAATAATGGCGTAGTTGAAGTCAAAGAATGCGGTGGATGTGACATTCCGGACGGCAAGTCTTCCATTTGTGAAATATCACATGAGACAACGTTTACCGTTCGTTTGATGAAAGATGTCGATCTTTCAAAAGCATACGGCGAAGAAGATATTAAAGATTTTCCGTTTGAAGCGATTAAAACGCATTGGCCGGAAATCATTGTGACTGAAAGCGGCGAAGGTTGTGCAAACACCGAAGGCGGCGAGAATACCGAAGGCGGCGAGAACACCGAAGGCGGAGAATGCACCACAACGACGACAGTCGTCATTCATAAGACGACAGACTCGGATTATAAACCCTTTGAAATTCCTGATGCGACTTGCGTAGCTCGCTGGGAACCCATTGTGCTCGATCACGTCGATTTCGATGGCAATAATCACCGCATTTTCTTTAAGAATGCAGACGGCAAATCTTGTTCTCTCGTCGATTCATTCTTTGGCACAATCAATGAGTCCAATGTTCGCAATCTGACGTTAAACTACTCAGTTCGTGGTGTTGGCGGTTCTGTATTTGCAACGAATATTGTGGCTTCCAACATTTCCGACATTGCCGTAAACGGCAATATCAACCTTGAATCGCGTCCAATTCTCGGTATGGATGCAAGTTTCATTGATGGAAACACGATTAAAGATACTAAACCCTATCAATTTTCCATTATGACCGAAGCTGAGTTAGATGCTTATGGTAACCAATATCGCAATGTCAAGTTCAAAGGTAATGTTACCGATAATTGCACACTGAGTAATTGTACTGTCAATAATGGTTTCAATGGTCTTTTTGGTACAATCGATTCGAGTGTTGTGAGCAAGGCATCTGTTGAAATACCGGATTATGCTTTGATTAAGAATCGTCTTTTGAAGGCTTTGGCATTTACGACAACCGATTCATGGTTAATTGCACCGAGCGTTAATGCTTCGAGAATCTATGGTGATTCCGGGACGGTTGAAATGCTTGGTTGGAAAATGGAACGTACCAATCTCGTCGGTGGCTTAAATGTTGAAATTGGAGATATGCTTGTCGACAAGTCTCCGGTTTGTTTCATCAAAGAGATTAGTAATGTCACGTCATCTGGTGATATCAAAATTAAAATCAATGATGTTTCATCCAGTAATTTCTATTCTGTTGCAGATACGAAGGTTAGTCAGGTTGAACACAAAGGTAATGTTGAGATATCAGTGAATGATATTACAGCGACATCGACTGTTGCATCTTTATCTAGTGTTGAGAAGGTTTCTGTTTCCGGTGATTTTAAACGCGTGATCAATAATATTTCGACAACCGGCGATTATTATGGCGGCGCGACGAGCTTATCGAATGTAACGATCTCTGGCGCAGCAAAATTACAAGCCAATGATATTAAGGCAGCTAATTATTATGGGTATGCTAAAACGATTTCTAATAATTCCTTGAATTCACTGGATATCAAGACCGAAAATTTGAATTTGAGTGGAAAATATTATGGTTTGGCTGAAAAATTAGCTAAGGATTCATTAAATATTGCTGATAAAACAACGATTTCAATCGGTAATATTTCTAATGTTAAGGAAGTTTATGGCATTGCAAATGAAATTGCCAATGCCAGCCTTAATAATGTTTCCATTCAAATGGGAAATGTGACGCAGAGTGGTAAAAAAGTTTCGACTTATGCTGATGGATATTTCAACGGTATCAGTCGTAATTATTCCGGACAGATGTCTGATGTTTCAATTTCGATTGGCAACATTTCGACGCCGTATTATGTCGTAGGCTTGGCAAATACATGTTCCAACAACAATGCTTCACTTGAAAAAGTCAATTTGAAGATTGGCGATATTACCATAACCGGCAGTGAGAGCTATAAAGGTGACCTGGATGGCCTGGTTAGAGAAGTCAAGTCTGGTTGTACACTTAAAGATATTGACGCTCATATAGGAAATGTGAAGGTTGCGGGTTCGTATCGTTCGATGGTGTTCTCCGATGTTGATGAAGGAAGCAATGTTTCCGATGTCAAAATCGTCATCGACAGAGTGCTTGCTCCCGATGGATATGTTGGCGTCGTGAATAATTTAAGCGGCAAAATCGAGCGTATGGCTGTTGCAATTCCTTATGTTATAGCAACAAAACATTTTGGAATTTTTGCTATTGGTAATAATGATGTGGCATTGAAAGATTTTGTTTACTATGCCGATGTTTATTCAAAATCAAATGCTAATATTGCTGGTCTGTTTGATGCAATTTCTGGCAAACTTTCACTTGAAAATGTCTTTTCAGGCGTAAGATTTAATAGATTTTCCTCGACGGATACCGATGGTTTGGCAAAGAGTCCAACGGTTGCTCACGATTCATATTATCTGTTTAATAATGTTCCGGACGGTATTGTCGAGTTGGTGGATGATTCTAATCCGGACGATTTGCGTTACCATTTGAAGCTGGCGACAAATAAAAATGTATTCTGGCTTAAACGCGATAATAAGAATGATAAGGCAACGAAGTTGAATTTCATGGGCAGGGATGGAGAACCCGAATTTAGAGGTCTTTCTCCAGATGCCGCGTCACTTGCTCTTGAGACAGGCGGCAATACATCGATCATGCTGGAGAATACATTCTCTGGCTGTTCAAAAGCTTCCGATGCAAGCTGCGAGACTCCATGGTCCAGTACGATGAAGAAATTCAGCGAAAAGAACGGGAGCACAGTGAACATTCCGTGGCTGAAGTAATTTCGGTTTTCGGTTAAAAAACGCGCCTTTGGGCGCGTTTTTTATTTTTCAATTTCATAAATGAAATAATAGAATATATCTACCCGTCGGGTAGTGACGCTTGAGGCGTCTTTTTTCAATGCTGAAACTCACTTTTCTCAAGGGAAAAGGGATTTTTGGCGTTTTGCGTTTTTGGTAGTTAGGAACAATATGAAGATTAACAATCTCGACTCATATCTTAAAAATACCCCCAATGAGGACGGCTTTTTCGGGCCTTATGGAGGTAGTTTTCTTCCCGAAAATTTGCAGGTTGCCATTGATGAAATCACTTATGCCTATGATACCATCAGTAAATCGGCAAAGTTCATCAGTGATTTGCGCAAAATTCGTAAGGAATTTCAGGGGCGTCCCACGCCGATTTCTCACCTGGAACGTCTTTCCAATTCACTTGGCTGTGTTCAGATTTATGCCAAACGTGAAGACTTGAACCACACAGGTGCCCACAAGCTCAATCATTGCATGGGTGAGGGGCTTCTGGCCAAATATATGGGCAAGAAAAAGCTCATAGCCGAAACCGGTGCCGGACAGCATGGTGTTGCGATTGCGACTGCGGCCGCTTATTTTGGGCTCGAATGTGATGTTTATATGGGGGCAGTTGATATCGCCAAACAGGCGCCTAATGTCGCCAGAATGAAAATACTCGGGGCCAATGTCATTCCTGTCACGCATGGTCTTCAGACCCTCAAAGAGGCTGTTGATGCGGCTTTCGATGCCTATCTCAAGGAGTATCACGACGCCATCTACTGCATTGGTTCGGTCATGGGACCGCATCCATTTCCAATGCTCGTGAGAGATTTTCAGCATGTCATTGGCGTTGAGGCACGGGAACAGTTTCTCGAAATGACAGGGATTCTTCCAGATCACGTCGTGGCCTGTGTCGGCGGTGGTTCCAATGCAATGGGCATTTTTTCCGGTTTCCTCGCCGATGAAGATGTCAAATTGTACGGCGTTGAACCTCTGGGACTTGGCCCCATGATCGGACAGCATGCCGCCAGCTTGACGTATGGCACGCCGGGCATTATGCACGGCTTTAAGACAATCATGTTAATAGATGATAACGGTGAGCCTGCGCCTGTCTATTCCATCGCTTCCGGACTTGATTATCCAGGATCCGGACCTGAACATTGTCTCCTTCGTGATATCGGCCGCGTCAAATATGATACCGTCGGCGATGAGGAGGCCATTGATGCTTTCTTTTTGCTCTCCAGAAAGGAAGGCATTATTCCCGCTCTCGAAAGCAGTCATGCGGTTGCATACGCCATTCGAATGGCAAAACAGCTCAAAACAGGAGCTATTCTCGTCAACCTTTCGGGACGCGGTGACAAGGATATGGATTATATCATCCAAAAATACGGCATTCGATGAGGATGTACTTGGCTGTAACGGAACACAATCAAAAAAAGCCGGGCGTATTGCAATTTGCAATAGCCCGGCTCGACGCGCGTCGTATCTATTAGACGCGCAATCTTATCGCCTGCTTCAGGGTCATTCTCCTGCCTCTCCCTTGTCATCTTCAATGACCGGAGGAACCAGAAAATAGGCCACACCTGAATTCAATACTGAACCGTCGCCGGAAAGTTTCACTCGCGCTTTGAACACCTGCGGCTCGTCTTTTGCCGGGAATATGCTCTGATTTTCAACCGGAATCACATCGTAACACACAACCGTCCCCGGCGTGAGCTGCGATATCCCCGGCGTGATGCTCCCGGAATCCGTGATCGTGTTCGTGATCTTCGCACATCGTCGGTTCTGAACGATATCTCCACCCGCCAGATTGATTTCGAGTTTCTCGATGAGTTTGCTCGCGTTTTCATCAATGTCTTCGATGCTCGACGTGATGTCCAGCGGCATCCCCTGCGTGATTTCTCTTATTCCCTGGAGCGTTTTGTTTGCCAGCTCTGAGTCCGTCGCCTTGTACGCATATTTGTTCGTTCCGTTGACCTGCTGGCTGATATCCTGCGCAATCGACTGCGTATAACTGCCCCAAAGACCGATAAATCGCGTCTTGAAATTTTTGAGGACCTTGCCTATGTCGGATTGGAAGGCAGGACATCGTTCATTGCCGCCAGTATTGTATATGCAGTCATCCTCGTCAAAGGCCTGAATGATAATGCGAATCGCATCCCGGCGAAAACCTGCACAGCCTATGCGGGAACTGTTCGTCGAACAGCCTATTTTGCATGACGAATAGGTTCCACATCCTGTCAATGCTGTCGGCGCAACTTTGCACGACTTGCTGTACATGTTTTTACAATACTGTATGCCGTCATATATTTCATTGCCTACAAGGGCACAGATTGGACTCTGGTAGGGAGGCTCCATGCTCCCCGGCAGACACGCCACGCTGTAGGCCGGATTTGTCGTCGTGTACGAATAAAACCGCGCATTCAATGCATCCAGCGTACTCTGGACATCCTTGCTCACAACACTTCCAACCCAGAACGTGTCCAGGTTCGTATAGAAGCCTATCCCCGACTGCATCTTGTCAATGCAGCCATCTCCAAAACTCGGACTCTGAATACATCGACCAGATTCCGAACATATCGCGTTCTCAATGTCATTACAGTCGCTGTTGTCCAGACATTCCCGGTTGTAATCCTTGCACTGAAGTGTATCCAGTATCTTGTTCAGCCCCGTTGCCAGAGAGGCAATTTCATCCCCCATCGATCCCGTGTAGTCAAAGATAAAGAACAGATCCATTGCCTGAACCGATGTTTCAAAACTCAGGGACTGTTTCTTCGGGGATGACGCTTCGAGATAGGGGACGACAAATACAAAATTGCCTTTTGTCTGTGGATTGTCTTTGGGATTCGTTGGATCGGTCTGTGCACCATACTCGATGAGGTCTGTCACACAGTCCCCGTCTGTATCTGTTTTTGTCGCATCCGAGAGCCATTTTCTTTCAAACGCATCCGTCAGGCCGTCTCCGTCGCTGTCTTTTTCCAGCATATCCGGGATGCCGTCGCAGGACGCCGAATTATACCCATACACATAACAGCCGTTTTCGTCCTTGGTATTGTAACAGTCCGAATCGAGGCAGCTTGACAGAGAGAGGTTCTCGCTCTCAATATCGACACCGCATTCCGTCTTGTCATCGATCCCGTCGCCATCGATATCCTTGCTGTAACGCGCTAAAAAGCCGTTCGAGGCGAGACGAATCATGCCTTCGATCCGGTCAGGAAGGCCGTCCCCGTCGCTGTCCGGATCATTGTAGTCCGGCGTCGTGTCTCCGTCACAGTCCACCGGATTTGACGCATCTCCAATCAGATTGCGCCCATCACATGAGCCCGAAAAATGCCCTTCTGGCGGTGCCGGTTTGGTCACAATAATACCATGTATTTCTTCGGCATCGCTAAAGCCATCCCCGTCGTTATCATAGTCCAGGTAATCCGGTGTTCCGTTATTATCCAGGTCTCTGCCGTTCTGATATTCGTCTTTGTCCGGAATTCCGTTGTTGTCGCTGTCTAAATCGCGATAGTTCGGAATCTCGTCATAGTCGGCATCATCCGGCTCGTAGCGTCCTCGATCATTATTCGCTTCCTCGCTGTCCGGAATAGTGTCTCCATCACTGTCTTCATCCAAATAATCCGGAGTCGTGTCTCCGTCCGTGTCGATCGCATCGCATTTCGAATAATCGATGTCTTCGTCTTTGGTTTCTTCTTCATAGTTGCATTCGATCCAGTCCGCGATCGAATCGTTGTCTTTGTCGGACATCCCGAGGTTGAAAACGATGACTTCTTTGCATTCAGCCTGGCCGGCGACTTTTTCGATGCACTGATAATCGCTGCCCAGGCTTTTGCAGGATGTGTTCACCAGCGCGTTCTTTTCACACGTCCTGAGATAAATGCCGTCACACGTTTTTTTGTTTTCTTCACATTTTCTTTCGACACAGGACGCTGTCTTTTCGTTTTGTATGCACAGTTCGCCAATTACTTCGCAGTTCGTACCGGCTTTCCACCAGCCGTTGCTGCATGTATACAGGACGCTTCCTTCGCATTTCGATTCATTTGCTTTGCATTCGTGATCGACACAGCTTGCACTTTCATCCGTCTGAACGCAGTCCTGCGTTGCTTTGCAGGTTTTGCTCAGTTTGAACAGGCCGCTTTCATTGCACGCCATGATGGTTTTTCCGACGCATTTCGATGTTCCATTTTCGCATTTTGCAACACAGCTGGCTGCATTGCCCGCCGTTTCACATATCGGCGTCTCTTCCTTGCTCAAGCAGTTTTCACCGAGCTGATACTGATGAAATTCGTCACAATACTGAATTTCATTGCTCTTGCATTTCGACGTTCCCGGTGTGCACTCCGTGATATGGCAGCCAATTTTGCCCTTGCTGTTTGCAAAACAGGCTTTCATGTCTGCGCCTTCTTCTTCATTGTGCGCGGCACAGTTTTCTTCATCGACAAATACAAATGAATCACTGCATTTCTGCAAAACATCCCGGTAGCATCTGAGCTCTCCAGGTTCGCATTCATGAATTTCCGGCTCGACATAACCCTTGTTGCGGCACAGGCCGTTTGTCGTGTCGTCACAGTATGCGCCCTGTGGGCACGCCGGACATCCTGGAAGGTTCGGATTGCTGTCCTGGACACAGTGTCCCATCGTCGTTTCGTTGCAGTAGCTCCCGGAGGCACATTTGGGACAAACCTGTTCCTGCGAGTCCATCACGCAGACGTGTTTCGTTTCATCACATATTCCGACGGCACACTCCGGACATGCATCATCGCCACCGGCTGTGACGCATCTGCCTTTTGTTTCGTCACACCGGCTTCCTTCGGAACATTTCGGACAAATGCTCTTTCCATCCTGAACACATTTTCCCGCCGTTGTGTCATCGCAAAGGCTTCCGTCCGGACATACAGGACACGTTTCTTCCGCGACTTTTTTCATGCACTGGTTGCTCGTCGTCTCGTCGCAGTATGCATCGTCCGGACATTTGGACGGACAGCTGAACATCGGGATGGTTTCACATTCCCCTTTTTCATAGTTGCATTTCGTCCCTTTCGGGCACTCGGCCGGGCACTTTTGTTTCACCTCTCGACAGGTTACGCCATCCGCTTCACAGCCATTGGTGCAGGTTTCAGGACACGTGGGCTTCGCTTCACGACAGGTCACACCGTCTTCTTCACACCCGTTGGTGCAGGTTTCGGGACATTCAGGTTTGACCTCTTCTTTGCACGTTGTGCCGTCCTCTTTGCACCCGTTGGTGCAACTTTCGGGACATTCAGGTTTGACCTCTTCCTTGCATGTTACACCGTCTTCCTTGCACCCCTTGGGACATGTCGCGGGACATTCTTCTTTTTTCCCGTCATTTGACTCTTCCGAACAGCTCATCAAAAATGGCGCCGCCGCACAGCAACACATCAACATCATTATCGTTCGTTTTAACATGTTTTCTCCCAAGTTTATTCATCAGGGCGCACAAACAACTCATCTCACTCTATCAAAATCTTTTGTTCATATCCTGTAAAAGCAAGAAATTAATCGCCATTCACATCAATCATCATCCCCGTTGTCTCCTTTGGGAAACTTTACGACGTGATTGACTGAATTTGTTTCTCCTTTTTCGCCTTCATAATAGACTTTCAACATCGCCGAATCTTTCAAAAAATCGATGTGACCGATTTCGACATTTTTGATCTTCAGGCCGGTTCGTTTGGTCAGATCTTCTATCATTTCTTCGCGTTTGTCCGGTACGATCAAATCAATCCGATCGTATTGAACAAGCTTCGTCATCTCATGACTGCGGCCTCTCAACAGTTCCGTGCCGAATATGCTCGCGATTAACAGAATATTTGCCCCGCCAATCACGTATGGATTTAATTCCCCTATCATCGCGTTCACGACAGATATCGCTATGATCAGGAACAAATAAGTCATTTCTCGAACCGGCATCGCATCCGTTCGATATCTCATAATGCTGAATATCGCAAACAGACCCAGGGCAAATCCCGTTTTCATGTTCACGTCATTTAATACAAATATCAGCAGAAAGATGCTTACGCTCATCAGGAAAAAAGTAAAACAATAGTCCTTGCGATGACTCTTCGGATAATACAAGAGCTGTATAATGACAAATACAACCGCAAGGTTGATTCCAAAACTAATGAGCAGCTGAATGATTTGGTCCATCGCTTCTGTTCCGTTACGTTTCAGGCTGGTCTTCGTCAGCCTGGGCATTGATTTTGGTGACCCAACGGACGCGTTCTTTGAACCGATTCTGCTTGAGCTTCGGATCCGTCAGGGCATATCCCATACAATATTTGCTAAATCCTGATGTGTGAATGTGCATTCGTATCAATTGGGCATACATCGGCGACGGCGTTCGGCCATTGCGCTTGAGTTCTATGATTGCGACGCCGGGCAGAGCACTTTTTCTATCATTGAGAAGGTTGCGAAATCGAAGATCCGTATCGATCGTCAGGCGTTCCGTCATTCCGCGATTGACCAGCGTAATGCGTTTGAAAAAGTTCTCGAGCTGTGCCGATAGCTCTTCCGGTGAATACATCGCGTGTTTGGACAAAAACTTTTGCGTTTCCGGCTGAAGAAGAAAATCTTTCTCTTCTTCTATTTGAATGCGCTTTTTGTCTGTTCTTCCTTTGTTGTTTTTATTTTTTATCTCAAAGAATGAAAGTCCCGATGATACATACGTTCTCAGGCGAATCTTCTCGCGCGTTTTCTTCCCGTTTTGATGTGCAATGTACATCTTTTGATCAGGCGTGTCGTAATACACCGTGTGATAAGCGATGTTTCGTTCCCCATCGACTTCCTGGATGCGGTAATCCTGCACCGCAAGCTTCAAAAGTTCAACCAGTGACCTGATGGGAACGACGTATTTCGTGTCCGTTCGATTCATCATGCGAACCGCTTTCATCTCTTCCAGTGTGATTGGATCGAATGTGCTTATGGTCTGGGTGATTTCATCAAATTCTTTCATCGCATGAACTCGGTTCTGAACGCCTTCAGAGCTTTCTCAAGCCGTCATATCATTCTTCTACCATCGGTTGTATAGCCGTTTTGAGAGGTCGCGCGTTATTTGTTGGTCGGCCATTCATCAATATCTTAACCTTGTTCCTGGTCTTGCCGGGCTTCAAGTGTTTGTTTGAGCGTATCGAGCCTGCTGCTTAAGGCTTCAATCTGGGCACGAAGCTCATCTTCACTCATCGTTTCGACCGGCAACGGTGCGATGTCTTCGGTTTCAGGCGTCTGTTTTTCCTGTGCTTTGATGAGTTCATTGAGCTTGGCTTCTACCGTATCAAGCTGCGACTTGAGTTCATCGTTGTTGTCGCTCACCATCGCATCGACAAATATCGAGTTGATGAGAGACATCCCGATTATTCCTCCGACCAGTAATAAAAAGCAGAAATAAAATCGAACGACATGTGCCCAAAACGGGTTGCTCATGCCGCGTGCTACGGCATCCGGAATATCGTACCAGCCTTCCACGGTGAACAGCCTAAAGGTCGAATAAATCGAGTCCAGGGGGGTCGCAAAATACTCCGGCGCAATTTCTTTAAATATGCAGCATCCTATCAATGCAACCGTGATGATGAGTATAAAAAAACAGAGCAAAACGGCATTTGATTGCCGTAGGGCCAGCTTGAAATTCGCAACAATCGTCGTGAAATACGGGAAAAAACTCACCAGCCTGAAAAATCTGAAAATTCTCAGAACACGGAGTACCAACAGGAATGAAAGATTGACGACGCTGTCCGGCCAGAAAAATGTCAATACCGATGGCAGCGATATCAGCACCAGAATTCCGTCCATGCAGTTGAGTTTTGATTTCCAGTACTCTTTCACGCCGAGATGGATGTGCTTCACGATCATTTCTATCAGGAAAATAAATGTGCAGATCACATCGATCAGATTTACGACAAAAACATTGAGGCCGCTTTCCTGCAAAAAAATGACGATGGCATTGACCAGAATGACGAAAACGATAAATCGTTCACTCGTCAGTATGCGTACGAGAAAGTCCTTCATTCCCAGACCCCTTGGCTGCTTTCCAAGATGTTTTGCCGATCCGAACGACGATTGGATCATGCGGCGATTCTCTTCATTTATCACATTCGAGCACTAAAATGTAGGTGTATATACTCCGTCTTGGTTACGACTCGGCTTGGGGCAATTCACAAATCTACTGAAGTATAGGCAGAGATTGCAAAAATCGAATTATTACGCAATGATAAGGCAGAAACAGAAAAGAACCGGGTGGGGCCCCGGCGGGGAACAAGGTAGTAACCTAAATATATTTATTGTGTGGATAATAAATGATAAATATGCATTCATTTTGATAAGTATTGCGGGTTGGTTGTTTGCTCGCTTCTGAATCGTGCCGCCCGAATGGCTGTTTTCATAAGGTGAATTTAATGGCCTCTCTCAAATTTCAAAAATACGAAGCTGCCGGGAACGACTTCATTCTCATTGATGCTCGTCATGATGATTCTCTTGTCCGGTCTTGTGCTTTGATTGCCAGGGATTTATGCGACCGGCATAAAGGAATCGGGGCCGACGGCGTCCTCGTTATCACGCGAACCATCAATCATGATGACGAAATGGATTCCGCCATGAACATCATCAATGCCGATGGTTCGATTGCTGCAATGTGCGGGAACGGAATTCGTTGTGCTGCGCGTTATCTCTATGAGTTTTATGGTTTTGACAAAAAGATGCCTCTTCGCATTGGCACGCAGGGGGGAACGCAGATCGTTCAGTGCATTCGTTCAAATGGGGATGCCTGGCAGCTCGAAGTCGAAATGGCTCATGTCGAACGCCAGGATCGCGTCACTATCATGCAAAAAAAGCAGAAATGGGTCGGTCAAATCGTCAATGTTGGAAATCCTCATGCCGTTTTTGAAGTCGATTCACCGCTTGATGCCCTCGATTCGGCCGGCCAGTTTCTTTCAAATCACCCCACGTTTCCCGATCGAAGCAATATCGAGTTCATTCATCCCGTTTCTGAAAGCGCGATCGATCTGACGGTTTATGAACGTGGCGTCGGGCCGACTCTGGCCTGTGGAACGGGCTGTACTGCGGCTGCTGTTGCCTATGCTTTCGATCACAATCTGCTCAATCAGACCATTGAAATTCATGCGCCGGGCGGCGTTCTTTCCGTGACTGTTCCCGATGATCTCAAGCATGTCAAGCTTCGGGGACCGGCTTCTCATGTTTTTGAAGGCAAAATTTCCGACCGTTTCTTTTAATATATGGGGGCTTCGTCTATGGGCACTTGCGGTGCCCATACGACTTCGCGCGGCCGCTATTTCGCAAAGCTCAATACGCAGCCGCAATATCGTGTGCAGAATGAGAACCGCTCGGGGGCGGTATGCCGTTTTATGAAACGGCCCAAAAACTGTTTTGCCGGGCGTATTGGCGAGAGCCGATAGCCCGGCATTTCGCGCACCGTATGCGCCGACGGCGCATAGGCGCGCACCCTTTATTACAGACCCAAATTCTTAAAGATGCCAAACGGATCGCTGTCCTCTTCCGTGGATGAGGCTTCCGAATCCGTCTCTGAATCCATTGAATCATCAAGGCCGCTCAACAAATCGTTGGTTAATGTCGGCATACTCGGTGATTTCAGTTTGTCCATATCGGAACCTGCCGGGGCAAAATCGTCGAAATCATCGAGGCCGTCTAAATCGAGGCCGTTGGAAAGGGAGCTGCTGCCAAAGAGGGAAGCCAGATCATCGTCTTTTTTGGCCGGACGATTGAGTGTGAAGCCTGCCATTTCTTCTTTCGGGGCTGGCGCTTGTGCGTCATTGGCGTTGGCTTCTGTTGCGTCATCGGCTTTTGCCTCTACTGCGTCGTCAGCTTTTGCCTCTACTGCGTCGTCAGCTTTTGCCGTCTCGTTTTCGTCGTCAGCTTTTGCCGTCTCGTTTTCGTCGTCAGCTTTTGCCGTCTCGCTTTCGTCGTCGGATTCGCCGGCGCGAATAACGTATGGCTCATCTTCAAACGATGCCGTTTCCATCGATTCTTCGTCCTCGACCTCCGATTCTTCGTCCTCGACCTCCGCTTCGGCGGCAGGTGTGCCCATCGTGATCGAGATATCTTCCTCGGGTTCCTCTTCGGCTTCTTCGGCTTCTTCGGCTTCTTCCTGCATGCGTTCCATCATGCGGCGCTGTGCTTCTTTTGCCTCGTTCATGGCATTCGTCAGGGACAAAGGCATCAAATCGGCCATCGACATGGGTTTCTTCGGAGCCTCGGCTTCCTGCCGCTGGAGTTTTGCGGCATCGGCAATCGAAACCGGCATCAGTTCTGCCAATGAGAGCGGTCGTTTGGGCGTTTCAGCTTTTTTCTCTTCCTGTTTTGGTTTTTGGGCGATTGCCATGAGTTCGGCCATTGACGGAGAACCGGACTTTTTCTTCGTTTCGGCGGCCATGGCTTTGAGTTCATTGACCTGCTTGTCATCGGCTTTGGGAGCCTGGACGGCTTGCTGAGGTTTGGTCTGTGCGGCTGGCTTTTTCACACCAAGTCGTGAAAAATCGGGCATTTCCGGTTTGACTCGGCATACCTGGGTCATCATGCGCGTCTTGATGTTGCGCATCATTTTTTCAAACAGCGTGTAGGCTTCGCGTTTGTATTCCTGTTTCGGGTCTTTCTGTGCATAGCCTCGGAGAGATATCGATTCTCGCAGTCCTGTCATTGCCGTTAAATGCGCGCGCCAGAAGTGATCGATTTCGCGAAGGTAATAGTTCTGCGCCAGTTCCATCAGCAAATCGACGCCGTGCTGTCCTTTGTATGGATTGTTGTCGCCGAGATTTTCTTCCATCGCCTTCGCGATTTCATCAAATTTGGACACCTGGTCTTTGTAATGGGCTTCGATTTTGTCCCAAATCAGTGAGATTCTTGCGTCGCGATCCGCACGTCCTATTCCGGAAACATCGATATCAAATTTATAGCCGAAGATGCCGTCCAGGGATTTGACGATTGCGTCCATGTTCCAGT
Source organism: Myxococcota bacterium (assembly GCA_045599245.1). Classification (GTDB taxonomy): domain Bacteria; phylum Myxococcota_A; class Bradymonadia; order UBA4248; family UBA4248; genus UBA4248. Next base: position 66,458 of record JAZRVP010000136.1, on the reverse strand, counting down.
CTTCATACGCCAGTTCGGGCGGCATATATTCGTCGGCCAGTGAATAGACGATTGCTTCAAAGGCATCCAGAACTTCGTCTTCAAGGTTTTCGCCTGCAAGGACTTTGCTGCGAAGTTCATAGATCGATTTTCTCTGCGAGTTCATGACGTCGTCATATTCGAGAAGGTTCTTACGAATATCGAAGTTGCGGCCTTCGACGTTCTTTTGAGCTCTTTCGATCGATTTTGACACGATGCCTGCTTCGATGGGGATATCAGCCTGTTTCTCCATGCCGAACATCGCCATACGGTTTTTGAGTTCTTCTCCGCCGAAGATGCGAAGCAGATCGTCATCAAGGGACAGGAAGAAACGGCTTGCGCCCGGGTCGCCCTGACGTCCGGCACGGCCTCGAAGCTGGTTGTCGATACGTCTCGATTCGTGGCGTTCCGTACCCAGAATAAACAAGCCTCCTGCATCCTGGACTTCCACTTTTTCTTTTGCACAAAGCTCTTTGTAATAGGCGAGTCTTTCGGCATATCTCGGATCGGATTCGCTTCCGACTTCCTGACGTGCCAGATATTCCGGATTGCCGCCCAGAAGGATGTCCGTCCCTCGGCCAGCCATGTTTGTTGCAATCGTTACCGCGCCTTTTCGGCCGGCCTGAGCGATGATTTCCGCTTCGCGTTTGTGATTCTTCGCGTTCAGGACGTTGTGTTCGATGCCCAGTCTTTGAATCGCTTTGCTGAAGACTTCACTCTTTTCGACGCTCACGGTACCGACAAGAATCGGCTGTCCTTTTTCGTGACACGTCTTTATCTGTTCTGCAATCGCCGCTATTTTCGCCTTTTCGTTGAAATAAATGACGTCCTGATAGTCTTTGCGGATGATCTTCTTGGCCGTCGGAATGCTGACGACTTCCAGTTTGTAGATCTTCTTGAACTCTTCGGCTTCCGTATCGGCGGTACCCGTCATGCCGGCCAGCTTTTCATACATGCGGAAGTAGTTCTGGAACGTAATCGTCGCAAGCGTCTGGCTCTCGGCCTGAATTTCAACGCCTTCTTTGGCTTCAATCGCCTGGTGCAGACCATCGGACCAGCGACGGCCGTGCATCATTCGACCCGTAAAGTCATCAATGATGACGATCTTGCCGTTTTCAATGACGTAGTTCTGATCCAGTTTGTAGAGCGTATGCGCCTGAAGTGCCTTGTTGACGTGGTGCAGATATTCGATGTATTTCGGCTCGTAAATGTTTTCAATATTCAGGTGTTTTTCGAGCTTTTCGATACCGCTTTCGTTGAGCGCGACGCTTTGGGCTTTTTCATCGACCGTGTAATCCTCGTCGCGTTTCAGGAACGGAACCAGTTTGTTGATCTCTTTGTACAAATTGAGATCCTGTTCCATCTGACCCGAGATGATAAGCGGGGTTCTCGCTTCATCGATCAAAATTGAGTCGACTTCGTCGACAATCGCATAATTGTGGCCTCTCTGAACATAATCAGAGAGCTGATATTTCATGTTGTCGCGAAGGTAGTCGAAACCAAATTCGTTGTTCGTTCCGTAAGTAATGTCACAGTTATAGGCATCACGACGCTCGTTGTTGTCCATGTCTGTGAGGATTTTTCCTACGGAAAGACCGAGGAATTTGTAAATCTGTCCCATCCAGTCCGCGTCTCGGGAGGCCAGATAGTCGTTCACGGTCACGAGGTGTGCGCCTTTACCTGACAGGGCATTCAAATACATCGGGGTCGTTGCAACGAGGGTTTTACCTTCACCCGTTTTCATTTCCGAGATCATTCCACGATGAAGAACAACACCACCTATCAGCTGAACGTCGTAATGGCGCATATTTAACACGCGCTTGCCCGTTTCTCGAACCGTTGCAAACGCTTCCGGCAAAATATCGTCCAGTGATGCTCCATTTTCTAGCATCTGCTTGAACTTTGGCGTTTGCGCCTTCAGGTCTTCATCGCTTAACGACGAAATTTGTGATTCCATATCGTTAATCTGAACGATGATGGGGTGAATTTTTCTCATCATGCGCTGGTGGCTTGTGCCAAATATGCGCTTGAATATATCGCTGACAGACATGGCTTCTCCGGGGTATGCAAAAAAATTTAAGGCCAAAAAATGGCCATCCACTTATATGCGCGCCCTTAAATATGTCAAACCTCAATATCCCTTTTTTTTTACTATTCAATGACAGCTCATCCCGGGTTAATTCACAAATCTTCTGAAATATGAGCAGAGATTGACGAATGACGAATTATTTCGCAATTCTAAGATAGATATTGAGGAAAGCCGGGGCGAGAGGCCCCGGCGAGGAAGCATAGTTAGGCAGCCCCAAAAACTTATACACCCTATAAAATATTGAGGCTTCCAAAGGGCTCAGCCCTTTGGCGGGGCCGAGGATTTTCGCCATCCTGTGAATGGCGAAAACCACAGAGCCCAGTGAGCAAATGAAATGAACGGCCAGTCGAGGCGTTGTGCACAACGCCTCGACCAACAGGCTCGGCGAAGTGCATTTCATATTGCGAACTGAGGAAAGGGCAAAGCCCCAGCGGGGTTCGGGGCAGAGCCCCGGTGAGTAGTAACCACCTTTGTCACTTTTTTCTCTCAAAATTTGCTTTTTTTGAGACGTCTGTTTTACAATAAAGTGTTGTTTTGTGTTCTCTCTCTAAAGATTATGCGTATGTCAAAATTCTTCAAAATAGCGATTCTGTTTGTCTTTGCCGGCTTTCCTGCCATGGCTCATGCGGATATCTATCGTTATCAGACGAATAGCGGTGAGGTTATTCTTACCACACAGCCTCGCAAGGATCTCAAATTACTGGATGTGATTAAGACAAGCACACGGAATAGTGCTCCGAAAGCTCACAAAACTCAGGCTCAGCCTGCAGTCGCTTCTGCCAGTTCTCCTGCGTCTGATAAAACGGTCCTCAAGGTCAGAAAAAATGACCCTAATGATCCCTCCCATCGATATGATGCCTATATCGCCGAGGCCTCTAAACTTTACGGTATCCCTTTCGCCTTCATCAAAGCTGTCATTAAAATCGAAAGCAACTTCAACCCTAAGGCCGTCAGCCGCGTCGGCGCCATGGGGCTTATGCAGCTTATGCCGGGTACCGCCTCTCACATGAATGTCTCCGATCCTTTCGATCCACATCAAAATATCCTCGGCGGTACCAAATATCTGCGTCGGCTTTCCGACCGTTATGACGGCGATATCAATCTCATCCTTTCCGGCTACAATGCCGGACCCGGAAATGTCGCTAAGGCCGGCGGCATCCCTTTCGCCGATACACAAAAATATGTTCGTAACGTCTACGACTGGTACGTTCGATATCGTAACGAAGAATAGTTTTAAGGCCGCTTTCGCGGCCTTTTTTATGCGGCCTTTCGCCGCTTTTTCAAATTCTTTAAAGGCCGCTCGCGCGGCCTTTGTTAGTCTTGGTTGGTTGCTGTCGTTAGCGACTGCAGTGGCGAACCTGAGCATGGCTTGCCGGATATGAAAATGCTTCATAAACAATGTGCCAGTTGGCTGCATCGACTACACTCGGATAAAGACTGCATGCAGCTTTGACGCGATCATTGTCAAAACTCAAATGCTGGAGCAATTCTTTGGCCTGCTGCGAGGAAAATCGATTCGTTGCCGCTGCCGATTGAATGCGTGACAGTTTGTCTCCTTTGAACGGTGCCCGATCAATGGATCGAAGAAGCCGCTCGAAATCGTGATGATTCATCACAGCCTGCGGTGCAGGAGGAGGTGGAACAGGTGCCGGATGAACAATCACAGGAGGAGGGGGGACAGGTCCATGATGCGGAGCAGGGGCCGGGCCATGATGTGGAGCAGGGGCCGGGCCATGATGCGGCGCAGGTCCAGGTCCCGGTTTTCCGGGTGCAGGTGCCGGTCCGTGATTGTTTGGACCAGGCTGCGCATGCGGATCATTGGGTTTCGCATTCGGACCCGGATGTCCCGGCTGACCGGGAGCCATCATCGGCTGACCAGGCTGCGGCTGCGGATGTCCCGGCTGCGCCAATGCCATCGACGGAACCAATAACGCCAGGCCAAAAACTAAACTTAATAATTGTGAACGTTTCATGGTCTTTCTCCTTGTATGGTTAGATGAGACATGATTAAATTTCCATTGATACTAAATGCATCAATTTCATAAAATTAATATCAATTCCAGTTTTATGCCAACATTTTTACGTTCATTCACTTTCTATGTCAACTTTTACCTATACCGTCCGGTCCAGAATCATAATGTTGGGGCTTTCTGTCACGGTGTTTTGCGTCGTATAGGACGAACGGCTCCTTTTTTTGGGTGATGTGCTCTTTGTGCTCTTTGTGCTTTTCGTCGAACTCTTTTTCGTCGAACTTTTCTTCGACGATTTGCTCGATTTTTTAGATGTCGCTTTGGATTTCGATGCTTTTTGTGCCGCTTTTTGCGCCGCTCGGCACGATCCTGGTTCTGCCGATATCCCTATATACGGCGCCAGGTCTGCTCTCGTTCCCGTTGGCGTGGACATATCAATATGGACATGGGGGTGAGAATCCATCACTGCTGTCGCTCCCATGAGTGCAATGTGTTCACCAGCTTCTACAACATCTCCGACCTTCAGGTCGGGACGAACCGCCGCCATGTGCATATAGCGTATTGTGTAATCCTTTAATGGACCATCCAGAACTTTGGTCACAATGACAACTCCGCTTCGCCAACGTCCGTAATTCAATGAGAATGGATAGACTACGCCATAACCTGGAACGAGTATCTGGCGCGGATACTTTTTGCCGGTTCGAACGATTTCACCCGTTCGTTTGTCCTGTTTGCCAAATTCTCCGATGTCCTCGCCCGTTTTCCCGATTAATGTGATAACAGACCGGGTCACCGAATTGATTACCGTTCCAAGACCACCATTTTCTTCACCAACAATCCCGATGTCGTGACCGCGATGCAGCTTGCGCTTCGTTCCGCCGCAAAATTGTCTCATCAAATTCCCGTATGGATACGGCTGCGCAAATCCCGGTTCAATCGGAAAGCCTGTTTCCGAGATTTCGCGCGGACTTTCCCAGGTTTCAAACGGCATCGCTCGATAGCGTTCGATTTCCTCTTCGCTGAACATCACCTCGGACGATTCTGATTCGCGTTCTGCGGCCGCATTTTTTATGTCTTTAAAACCGCCTTTCTTGCCTTTAGACGTCTTTTTCGACGATTTGCTGCCGTTCTTTTTCTGCGTACTCGACGCCTTTTTGGTACTGCTGGACGAAGTTTTCTTGGTCGCACTCGTCGTCTGCTTCGGTTTGGATGGTTTGGACTTGGTCGATTTGGCTGATTTGTCGGTTGTCTTTGTTTTGGATTTTACGGACTGTTTATTCGATCCGGATACACCTGTGATTTGCTCATGGCCCTCTTCTGCCTGTGCATCATGCATCACACTGAAGGCACAAAATACCATCGCCAAAAAAATGGTCAGACTGACCGTCAAAATTCCTTTTCTTATCTTTATGGCGTTCATATCATTCCAATGCCTATTTGGCGGCTCGCGATTTCATCCTTGAGAAACGCGCTGAGAGTTCCGGATTATTTCTCATAAACAGACCGGCCTGCGGCACAACCTGTTCCAGATAATTCATGCCTTGACGTGCAAACTCTTCCTTGGTCTTGCCCTCGCGCGCACATAACGTCTCGTTCAGGCTCACTGAAATTACCGAGTCTAGCCAAATTGTTTCGTCATTGGAACCATGGCTCGACTCATATTCGAATACTTTTTGCGCAAACGCTATTTCATTCAAAAGAACGGTTTCTCTCACAAGGAGCCCGAGCCATGAGTTCGTACTGACAGACAAACGGCGCGCTGTCATGTAGTCGTTCCATGCTTCTTCGGTCTTCTTTTCACGAAGGAAATAGGCCGCACGATAGGCATACGCCGTCGCTGAATGCGGATAATTCTTCATCATCAGGGCAATGAGCTGTTCGGCTTTTTCCGGATGGGAATGTTCCAAAAAGGCTTCGATTGCCTCGCCATAGACTTTGGGCGGCCACGGCGCTCGCTTCGCGGCATCTGAAAATGTCTGGGATGCGGCTTCTGTTTCCCCGCGTTCCAGCTGAATCCGGCCTCGTATCTGCTGAGTTACACTCGTGTTTTCCGTCAGAATGACTTCCGGAATGGCACTGACGGCATTTGCTTCAATATAGGCGTCCGCTATCTGGCTTATCGCACCATATCCGCCTGTTTTGTATGCTTCATTGGCCCAGAGTTCTGCCGACGATCCATCCCCGTTTTCGAGTGACAGTCGTATCGCTTCGATCTGGAGTTTTGTGTCTCTTGGCCAAATCGATCGCCGAATTTCGTTGATTTTCTGACGTAAGGATAACGGCGAGTTTGAATGCTGTTCCGAGGCACGATTCCAGTAATCGGATAGATCAGTGGCGCAAAGTGAACCTTCTTCCAGATACTGCCAGGCTTCATTCTGATTTCCCATACGCGCACTCGCAACCGAACTCATTCGATACACGTAGTCCGACGACGGGAGCATCCTGCGCATTTGTGACAAATGCGCATCCGCTTCTTTGTTCAGATTCGCATCGAGTTCCGACTGCGCAACGGTTACCGTCAGGGGAAGACGTGAGCTTCTGTGCGATATCTCTTCATCAATCGCCTGAAGTATCTCGGCTTTTTGACCTTCATTCACTGTCGCACACTTGAGCGCGGTCTCGATGACCAGTGAAATTTCCGCCGATGGTGTCGTTTTCAGCCACGTCCGAATTCCTGACACGGCAACGAGACGTGCAACATCACGGCTATCCATCGTTTCATATATCTTCGGCGTCGCGCCAGGTAGAATTGCTCCAAACTTTTTCTCATCTGCGCCGAGAAGAACTGCCGCTGAGGCAACCCCGAGTTGTTCATCCGCTCTCATTTCATTGATGTGGTTCTCGGCATAATCAATGGCTTCTCGTGAAAAACCGGCATTCACAAGAAGTGAAAATACGTGCGGCATGTCCTCCGGTGACACAGGATTCACTGTGACCTGTTTGAGGGCATCCAGGGCATTTCCTGCATAGATCGCGCGCTCAAAACTGTCGTACGGCGTCAGGGCGAGCCCCATCGCTTCGGCATACGATTTCGCTTCTTTGACGCGATGTCTGTCAACCAGGGTGTCGTACACGATGGCATCAAAATTCTCTTTATATCGCTCAATAAACTTCGCTCGAAGAGACTTCAGACTTGAAAAAAGACTGGTTTGCGCATCGGGACATCGTTCGATCAGTGTCGCCCATACCTTCGGATCATCGAGTTCACTTCGATAGACCAGGGCCTCACAAGGCGTTTCACCAATCGACGCATGACCGGCAAGAACGTTGATGGCATCCGTCCGATAATTTTCCACCGCTTCGGTATCATCCTTGAGGGCGCGAAGTGCCGCCGTAATCCCTCTCGCTTCGACGTAGTAGGGCAGAATCCTCAATAATGAGGCCGAAGCCATCTCGAGTTCTCCCGTCTGCTCAAACAAATCGATCGCCGATATCGCATCCATCATCGATTCGTTGGAAACAAGCGGATCCATGACTTCCGCAACCGGTGCATCAATCGCTTTTTCAAGACTGGATGCGATCAGTCCCTCCGACTCTGTGGACAGTGCCATCTCAAGACGGCGCCGCTTTATCGTCGGATTTTCCGGCGCCAGAGAGATCGCTTCCCTCATCCAGCTCTGGGCTAGGTCATAATAGCCGTCACGCTGCGCTTCTTCCGCCAGTTCCTGAATGTAATTCACATTCCAGACCTTCGATGCTCGCACGGTATTCAGACGGTTTGCAAATTCTTCACTCGTAATATCGGTTCCCGTTCTGAGCTCAAGCTTGAGAAGTCTTATCGACTGACTGTCGCCGCGCATGGGGGACGATGCTTCGGCTTTTTCTGCAAAATAGAGCGCACGCTTGTAATCACTGAACTGTTCAAATATTTCGGAAATCCAGATCAGGCGATGGTAAACGCCTTCGGCGGCATCGAATGTCGTTGCAAGAAGGGCCTGGGCTCCCGCATGGTTTGGGGCTCGGCGCGCCGTTTTCATCTCAAGCATCAGCACATCCCGCGCATCCGGACGCTCCGCCTGAAGAATGGTCAGCTGACGCACCGCTTCGTCAAATTCGTTGTTGCTCAACGCATTTTCTGCAATCTTCATCCGGATATTCACATTGTTTGGAGATGCATTCTCGAGCAAACTCGAGTACTTCTTTATCTCCTCCGGCTTCCCTTCGTTGCGCTTCATGCGGACCAGATTGTCATACGCTTTGATCCGGCTCTCCTGCTTTTCGGACGACAGTGCCTTTTCAAGAATACTGTCACCGTATTCCAGTGACTGTTCACTCGCCAGCATGGCCACCATGTCGAACGTCTCGGCATCGTTGTTGACCATCCCCACGAGACGCCGGATTTCCTGGGCTGGTTTGTTGGCCCGTATCGCCATTTGCGCTCGCGTGATGCGAAGGCCGGCATTCAGCTTCTTGCCTGACTTCTCGGCTGCATCAAAGGCTTCACACGATTCCGGCCATGCCTTGAGATTGGCCAGTTGCGAGCCGTATTCTGCGGCATTGTCCGGCGCCATCTTGAGCAGTTTCATGTAGCTTTCGATGAGCTCCCGGCGAAGTTCCTGATTCGGTGTTCTCGTCCTCTGATACTCCTCCTGACGCGATTCCGTCAGGGCATATATCCCTTCCCAGTCTCCTTCGCGCTCCGGCAGAACTTCGCTTTCAAGCCACAAAAGTCCCGCTTTTGCCTGATTAAACCGTCCGTATTCCTGGAACCCAAAACGGAGTGCCTGTCTCCTCTTGGGACTGTATTTGACATAGCTGCTGAATGCTCCCGGCACTTTGTCAAGCCACGTTTTCGTCAGATAAAGACGGCCAAGAATGCCGTACGGTTCCGCATCCGTTTCATGGGCCTGGGTCCACTGTTCCGTATATTCGATTGCAACATCGGTCAGGCCGTAGCTTCGAAGCTCTTTGACGACAACCGAATACGCCATGGACGATTTTTCTGATATTTCAAGGTATTTGTCGAGTTCGCGGCGGCCAGCTTCCACATCTCCCTGCGTCGTCAGATAATAGACGGCAAGCGCCAGTTCGGCATCCAGTTTCTCTCCTTTTGCCCCCGAAAGCAGCGGCTCGAGGCATTTTTTGAAAAGGTCTTCCGTTTCCGCGTTGTCAAAATACTGGCTCTTTTCGAGGGCAGTCAGGTCTTCGCCATGCCGTTCGAGTGCCTTGTAAAGTGCCTCATGCTCTTTGCGAACGCGAAGCGATTTGAAATAATATTCGGCCGTTTTCCCTTCAAATACCACGCTCTGGGCAGCAGGATCGAGGGCGTTGAAAACCCCCTGCCAGTTGTTGCGCTTTGCATCGATCCGGGCAATCGTTTCTCGCGCTTTCATGGCCGGTGCCTCAAGACTGGCTATCCATGCACTTGATTCCCTTTCATACGTTCGGATCTCGCGGTTTGCCACATACAGCTCAAGACGCGCCGCCTGAAAATCATCGTCCAGAGGCCCGAGTTTTGCCGCGCGTTCCGCGCACACAAGCGCCTGTGCATTCAGATTCTTCTTTCGGCACCAGTCAAACAGCCGTTTCTGAAGTCCGGCATCCGTCGAATGGCTCTCTCCAAGCTGCCCGATGAGCTGCGTCGTCGCGGAAAGTTCTCCGGACTGATACAGCTTGTCCGCCGCCAAAAGGCTCATATCGACATCGCTCTGACACGACTGGCACGTGAAATAGGCCTGCGCCGCTTTTTCTCCATACCCCGCATCCGAAAGCCGGTTCACTTCATCCAGAACCGTCGCGGCATCCCGATTCGTTCGCTCAAAATGACGCGTCAGAAGCGCATCCGATTCCTCCGGCCTGAACGATCGGCGAAGGGCTATGGCATGTCGGATTTCATTCTCTTCGAGCTCCGATTTCGACAGAATTTCTGCCGAAAATCCCCAGTCTCGATTCATTTCCGCGACTTCCGAGGCTTCTTTTATGCGGGTTTCGTGGCTTGATCCATCGCTCTGTTCGATGTAGTCGCGAAGAAGGCTGCGTCCCTCTTCCGGGCGCTGGAGCGCATACAGCCTTTGCGACGCTCGAAGCTGACGAACTGCGGGCTCGGCTACGGTTTCTTCAATGCGAAGCGCTTCACGGTTCAGACCCTTGGCCGCAAGCGCTGCTGCATACGCCGACTTGACCGCATCCCCGCCCTCGACCTCTTCTCCGGACGCTTCCAGAACCTGGAGACAGCCGTAGCTTTCGCCTTTGCCCGATAGCGCGTCATAACTTTCGCGGTATATCGCCGCATCACCTGGCCTGACCCGGCCGGCCTGCACCGCTTTTTGCCCGATTTCGCACACGCCTTCCCAGTTCTTTCGCGCCACCTGGATGTCCCGTATCAGCGTTTCGGACTTTTCGCTTCCGCCGTCCAGGGAACTGGCAAACTCCGCCGCCTTGAGCGCCGAATCATACTGGCCTTTCGAGAGCGCCGTCGTCGCTATCAGCTGGTAAACGGACGGATTTCTCGGCTCTTTGCTCAGCGCAATGATCGCCTGGCGCTGCGCTTCGTCATAATCTCCCGCCCGCTGCGCTTTCCAGCCTGCATCCAGCCCCGTGCAGGACGTCAGTAAAAGGGCACTCAGTATCGCCAGTTTCTTCAGTTTCATAGTCTTTCCAATACGAAAACGGACGTCTGTCTGCGCGTCCTCTGTCCATGGCGGCATGGATGATTTGATGGTTTGTTGATGAATGCTAATGCTTATTTTTCTTTTTCGGGTGAAGCACAAGCCCGCGCTCCGGCATGTCCGGCAACAGGTCTTCGCGATACCCGATTTCGACTTCGGTTTTCGCGCTGAATTCGTCTTCTGAATTTGAAAGAACGCCGATAAATTTGTCGATATGTTCCTGCTTGACTTCGGCAAATCGGTCGGCAAATGTGACAAAACGACCGATATACGGCGGCCGCGTGCACGCTCTTATCTTGAAAAAACACCGGATTTCGACGTGAATGAGATCGAAAAGCCCGATTTCTTCCGGGGGCGTTGGCGGTGGCTCCTGTACGGCACCCGGTTCCGGCACCGGGACTTCGCTTTGAGCCGGTTCATCGCCTGTTTCTCGTGATTTGGCGGGGCAGGCGTCCCCCGCGACGCTATGGGCCGTGCCCATACGCGTCTCCCCCTCATGGTCATCGCGATTGCTGTTCGCAATAGGCGATGACGACTCGCTATGGGCCGCGCCCATACGCGAGTCTGACGAGGGTGACGGTTGCGGCGCCCCTGACGTGACATCAACTTCGCCCGTTTCGGCCGCCTGGAGTTCGGCTTCGATTTGCTCCGAAAGACGAAGACAAAGGGCGCCGTCCAGAGGCTTCGCATTGAGCGCACTAAACGTCTGCGAAAGCAGGTCGCGTATCCGGCTGCGCCATGCCTTCCCGTATTTTTTTCCATCCCGGCGAAGCAGCTGGTTCAGGGCCTGGGCATTCTTTTCGACCGCATTGGTTGACATCAGTGTTCCGCTTCGGCGTACACCGGGGTTCCGGCCGTCATGGCGGCTGCGATGGTTTCTTCAAGCATCGGATCGATGATCGCACCCTCCACATTGGCACTCATGATCATCGACGGCGTGACATACGTACTGCCGATGCGCGCATAGCTGAGGTTGGCTTCCGTCAGAAGCGCACCCGTGAGCGTCATTTGGTCAAGTGCCGCATGCGAGAAATTCGTCCGGCGCGCCGTCGCTTTCTGCAGGTTCGACCCCGACAGGACGGCACCCGAAAAATCGGCCTCCGACATCTTGCTCTCGCAAAAAATGCTGCGAAGAAGCTGCGCTCCCGCAAAACGGCAGTGGCTGAAATCCGCTTCCATAAAAAAGGCTCCCTGCCCCTGAATGCTCTCAAAATTCGCCGGCGAATGCGCATAACAATGATTGAAATTCGCATCGTTGAGAATGGCACGGCTGAAGTCTGCACCCGACAGTATCGACTGCACAAACGTCGTTGAAACGGCACTCAAATCCGACAAATTCGCCTGCGTCAGGTTCACTTCCCGAACCTTTGCCCGGCTCAGCTCCACATGGCTGAAATTCGCACATTCGCACACCGAATACGACAGATCCGCTTCGGTCATCGCCGCTTTTTCAAAACAAGCTTCCTTCAGGTTCGCCTTGTACCAGTTCGATTTCTTAAATGAACCGCCTCGCGCTTTGAGCTGTGTCGCCTGGCTGTACGCAAATGATGCAAAATCGCCGTTTGCTTCTTCAAAATTCGCATTGTTCAGGTTCGAGTTGCGAAAATCCGCTCCCGAAAGACCGGCATGACTCAGGTTGGCATTTTCCAGATTAGAGCCGCTGAAACGCGTTCCCTTGGCCAGAACACCCGAAAGATTGGCATTGGCCAGATTGACGGCCTGAAAATCCGCCCCGGTCAGGCTGGCGCCGCTCAAATCCGCTCCCTCAAGGTTCGATTCGCGAACAAACGTGTAGTTGAGACAGACTCCGCTCAGATTGGCACCCGACAGATTCGCATGATCGAGATGGGCATGCGCGAGTTTGGCCCGGCGAAGATCGACCCCCTGAAGGTCTATCCCCCGAAGGTCCAGACCATTCGAAATATCTTTGACACCTGACATCCCGGCCACGTACTTCGACCAGTCTTCATCACCTCTTGTAAGCGCTTCAATCACCTGTTGGCGTCTCGTTGGGCCATCCGTCAATGTCCAGCGGAGGGAAGGATTCATGTTTTACCCTGTCAGGAAAGGTCATCCCGGCTTTCCGAAAACGGTCCGGAAAGCTTGAAGAATGAAAATTGGCACTTTAGTTTATCACAGTCCTGCTTCAATTGGTAAATGGTAAATGGCTATCCTGCAATGAGCGCGTTGAGGCCTTCTGCAAGACGCACAAATTCCCCGTCGGAGCTGATGCGAAGCATGACATTGAGCGTCTCCGAGAACTGCTGATAGGCTGCCATGGCGTCTTTTCGGGCCTTTTTTATTCGGGCGCTTCGGCTGCTTTCATCCCCGGAGGCGCGAGACAGAAGTTCCAGAAAATCGGTCCGGCATTTTTCGAGGGCGTCGATGTATTCGGTGACGTATGCCAGGTCGAGTGTCTTTTGCGGCAGGGCTCGAAGCGCATCAACCTGGGTTTTGATGAGTTCGTATTCCTCGTCGTAATTGAGGCGCGTCGGGTTGCTGAATTCTGCAAATATCATATAGACGCTTGCGGCTGCTGCCTGTTTTTCGGGGTTTGGGTGGCGAAGAGAGGCCATGATCTGGGCCTGAAGCGATCCCCAGGCGTCATCGGCATGATCATCGGCTTCTTCAAGCGCTGCGGCACTCGTTTCGTCGCACCCTTTGAGCGCAAGTTCAAACGCCTGGGAGGCCTCAAGAAAATTGACGGCCATGTCGCAGGTCCTGGTGCCATAAATTGATTTTATCAGCTCCTCAACGCGAGAGAAGAATTTGTGAACAGTCGTGTTTCTCAGGCGATCCATCTCATAAGTTTTGACGCTCAGCATTTGGCTTTGTCCTCGGGGTGAAAACCGGCCTGGCCGGCTGTAAATAAAATGCTGCTCTGACTGGCAGCTTTTCATTTTTAGCACAACGCACGGCAGTTTTACAATTTTCACCGGCCTGAAATTTGTGCCGGAAAAGCATCGTGATGTGGACATTACCTCTGCATGACAGGCGCGTCAGGGCTTGCGATGACGTCAAAACGGGGCATCGAGGCAGGGCGAAAAAAAAAATAAAGACGGGCGTGCGTATCGTCAGATAGCACGCCCCCAGACGGCCGTATGCCTTTGGCATAGGCCGTCGCCCTCATTTTTGTCCCCGTGACATCAAATATCTAATGAAATCTGCTTCCAGAAAGCGTAATGTTAAAATGTGTATGCGTATGTATGTGTGCAGGGTGAAGTGCACGCGAAAATTGAGAGGAACAGGGTTATGGAGAACTTGGTATTAGGACCATTTGATTTGATCAAGCCGATTGGAAAGGGTTCCATGGGCGTGGTGTGGGAAGCGGTCCATCGAAGCCAAGACCTGCATGTTGCGGTTAAGGTCCTGACGGCTCTTGGGGCGCAGGACGAGACGTTCAGGCAGTCATTTACGAACGAGGTTCGGGCGGTTGCGCATCTTCATCATCCGTCAATTATTCGCGTTCTGGACTACGGCGTGACGGACGACGCGCTGTTTGCCGCATCGGATGGACAGATTGCGAGCGGCAGCCAGTATTATGCCATGGAACTGGCAACGGGCGGGACGCTTCCCAAGCCAAAGTCGCCACTGCCGTGGCTTCAGATGCGCTTTCTCATCCTTGAGCTGCTCGATGCCCTGGCCCATGCCCATGCCCGTGATGTCATTCACCGCGATATCAAGCCCGGCAACATCCTTCTCATGCATGACGGGGAACAGTCCCGCGTCATGCTGACCGATTTCGGCATTGCCAAGGCCATTGGAACGCAAGAGCTTCCCAATGGGATGGTTGCGGGGACGCCTCGCTATATGGCGCCAGAACAGATTTTAAACCAGACCCGGGACCAGGGGCCGTGGACCGATTTGTATTCCATCGGGTGTCTTGCGTATCTGTTTGCGACGGGCAAACGAATTTTTTCGAATGTCACGGGGACGGATGTTCTTCGATGCCAGCTTCACGAAAATCCCGAGCCTGTGACGGGGGCGCATCTTCCGCAGGGCTTTCAGGGATGGCTCTCGCGAATGCTTGCCAAGAAAGTATCGGATCGATTTGAGTATGCGGCCGAGGCAGCGTGGGAGCTCGTGTGTCTGCCGGATCCGGAAACGCCCGAAGTCGAAAGCGTGCATCATTCGTCGGGGCAGATTTCCGCACCCGATTCCTGCGAATACAATGTCGTCGAATTCAACAGCAATTCCAACATCTTTGACACGCTCTATCAGCCGGATCAGGTTTCGCTCAAGTCACAGAGCATGGCCGTTCGCATCAAGGGGGACGGCGGCGATATAGCCGAAGACCTGCTTGCCGACATGGGCGAGACGATGCGGATGGATTCATCGGACATCGCGGTGGTTGTGACGAGGGGAATTGAACCGGCGCAGGTCGAATCGCCGGCCAAGCACGATCTTTCCACGCTTGCCGAGGTCTATCGCCAGCGCCAGATGCTTCCGGCTCTGATTTATGAGAACAAGCGCATCGTTCCGGCGCCGACGTCGTGGCGCCGCGAGGGGTTTGACGATCGTTTCGGGCAGCTGATGGGGGCCGGTCTCGGTCTCTGGGGCCTTCGTGCCATTCCCATGATTGGCCGGGAGTCCGAGCGCGATATCATTTATTCCCAGCTCACGGCAACGCGAGCGGACCGGATACCGAGGTGCATTCTTCTGGACGGGCCGCGCGGTACGGGCAAGTCGCGCATCGTCGAATGGATGACACAGCGCGCCCATGAGCTTTCCATAGCCCATACCCTCAAGGCTCTTCACTACGAGGACCATCAGAATTCACTCGGCATTGCGCGCGCCATGATGTTTTATCTGAGCTGTGATGGGCTCACGAGAAACAAGGCTCTGGAACGCATTAAGTGGTTTTTGGGCGAGCATCATCTCGAAGAGGAATACGACGACGCGCTGCCCATGCTGGAGCTCATGCAGCTTCAGGATGATCCCGAAAATCCGGTTCCCGGCATTCATTTTAACGATGTCGAGGAACAGTATGCCGTTTTGTGCCGTTTCCTTCGCCGAATATGTCATGATCGGGCCGCCGTACTCTGGCTTGATGATGTCCATTATTCGACGTTTTCGATCGATTTTATCAGCTTCATGATGACGAATCCGATGGCGGAGGATATCCCGCTTCTCATTCTGGCAACGAGCCGAAGCGAGGAAGTTCAGACGGATTCGTCGCAGGAGACGGCGTTTAAGCGCATCATTTTGAATCGCCGCATCACAATGCTCAACATTTCGCCGCTTCCGCCGCAAGACCATCTTGCGCTGGTTCGGGAGCTTATCGGTCTGGATGAGGAGCTCTGTCAGCAGGTTGCGCAGCGCACGAGCGGCATGCCGCTGTTCGCGATTCAGCTCGTCGGCGACTGGGTTGAACGCGGTCTTCTCGTGCCGGGGCCGAATGGGTTTAAGGTCAGGGAAGGGGAGTCGGTGGAGCTTCCCGATTCGCTTCATGAGCTCTGGCTTTCGCGACTCCGTGCGATTTTCCGCGATTCCAAAGTCCAGAGCATTGCGATTGAACAGCTGGAAATTGCGGCCTGTCTCGGGACGCAGTTCGATGCCGATGAGTGGCGCATTGCCTGTCAGATGGCTGAGCTTGGAAGCAATGTCACGACGATGGAAGCGATGCTTGAGCATCAGCTGTTTGAGCTTCGGTATCCGTCTGTTCGTTTTATTCATGCGCTTCTTCGCGAGTCCCTCATTCGTTATACCAAAGAGAATGCGCGCTTCCGTCAGCATCATCACACCTGTGCCGATATGCTGGAGGCATATTTTTCGGATGCGCTGACGTTTTATCACGAGCGAAGATCGGAACATTTGTACGAGGCCCGCGCGTATGAGGCGTGCATTGAACCGCTTCTTCAGGCGGCCATTTTCCGTCGTCAGCGCAATGAATATGAGATAGCGCACGAGCTTTTTGAAAAGCGTGAGGCGTGTCTTGAGTCATGTCGAGCCGATGAAAAGAGTCCAATTCGGGCGTTGGGTTGGCTTGCACAGGCCGACACGCTTCTTCAGGAAAGCCGGCTCGACGAAGCCGAACCGCTGATTGAAAAGGCACTCGAACTCGGTGTTCAGACGCGCTCGCCGGTCATTCAGGCCCTCGGCAATAAAGAAAAAGGTCAGCTCCTTCAGCTTCGAAACAACGTGACTGAATCGATCGATGTCCTGATGGCTTCGCTCCAGTTCTTTAATGAAATCGGGGAACGCCGTCGTGCTCAGTACTACAATGACCGGGCGGAAACCCTGTGGCTCATCGGACGCATCTGTGACATGCGCCATGAACTCGAACTGGCGCGTTTTTATCTCCAGCAGGCCGTTGAAATTCAGGCCTATACTCATGATCAGTATGGCCTTGCCCGGTCATACAAGTCCCTCGGAAATACGTTCCAGCACGGCGGACTTTTTGAAGAAGCCAGACAGAACCTGGAATATGCACTGAATATCTTCCGGCAGATGGGCTACCGCGTCTATACGGCAAACTGCATGAATGATATCGGTGAAATCTATCGCCTTGGTTACAACCAGCCGGAGCAGGCAGAGAATTATTATCGCAGTGCCCTGGATATTTATCGCGAAGTGAATTCCCTGGACGGAACGACGGCTGTTTGCAATCTCGTTCTCCTTCTGCTTTCCAGACAGCGATATACCGAGGCCAAAACACTTGTTCTGAGTCAGATAGAACTGATCGAGCATGCCGGTCAGAGTATAGATTTGAACTGGCTTTATGCGGAGCTTCTGCCGTGTTGTGCCGCGACTTATGACTGGCCTTGCTTCCAGGATATTCTGTTCAGGCTGGGGCAAATGCTCGAAGAAAGCATGGTTGTGGATGCCGATATTCTGTACTGTGCCGAACTGGCTCTGGCCCTTTCGGAGCAGTATGCCGATCCGGAGCTTTCGGCGCGTTGCCGCGAGATTGCATTGAAACAGGCGATTCGGCTCAATGATCAGGCGGCAATGCAGCGTCTTGGGCGTTAAGTCGGGCATATTTTATTCGGACGATGCGTTTGTTAATCTATGATGCGGTCGTCCGCAATTTCTGTTTTGAAATTTTAGATCAATATATGAAGGGAGTGCGATGAAGTATTGCAAGACGTATACTGTTTTTCTTCCGATTCTGGCTGCCTTGCTGATGGCCGGATGCAGCATAAAGACGGGTGAAAATACAGCCCCGGGGCTCATGCACCAGTCGGATGACTCGGTCGGCAGCGATCCGATTGCGGGAAATGGAGAGGCCGGAACCGTCGTAAAAAAAGCAGCCCGGAACCTGAGGCTGATGCAGTTTTCTCTCATCCTCCTCAATCATCGCTACGTCGATCCGGATCGCATTAACTGGCGAAATATGACGATTCACGGGATTGATGCGATACAGAACATGGTGCCTGAAGTCGTGGCTCAGTTTGATCGCCGCATCGATGATAATCCGTCGTCCCTTATTCTTCATGTCGGCATTGAGAGCCGTCATTTCAATCTGGCCAATATCAATTCACTTGCGGATGCGTATCAGACGAGTGAAGAGGCATACAATTATATTTATTCGCATTTGACGGACCCCATGGATCCGGCCGAACTCGAATATGCGATGATCAATGGCATGTTCAGCACTCTCGATCCGCACACAAACCTGCTTCCACCCTATTTGTTTGAAGATGTGATGACGGGCAATGGCGGTTTTGGCGGCTGCGGTTTTGTGGTCGGCATTCGCGACGACAATCTTGTCATCATATCGCCGATGGAAGGCTCTCCGGCGTGGAAAGCCGGCATCAAAGCCGGGGATATCATTGTTCGCATTGACGATGAATCGACAGAAAATATGCCGCTTCAGGATGCGGTCGATCGCATGCGCGGCGAGCCCAAAACCAAAGTGACGCTATACATTCAGAGAAAAGGATGGACGGAGCCGAAGCCGATTGTGATCACGCGAGAAGTTATTGAAATCAGAAGCGTCACGTCCAGTGCCCTGAAAAAAGACAATGTCGGTTATATCAAGCTCAAATCCTTTGACAAATCGACGGCGGAAGAGGTCCAGACTCATTTGGCGGCACTTCATTCGGCGATGCCGAAAATGAAAGGTCTTATCATCGATCTTCGCAACAATTCAGGCGGTCTTCTCGATCAGTCGGTGATGGTAGCCGAACAGTTCCTCAATAAAGGCGACACGATCGTGAGCGTCGAAGGCGCATCGAAATCGGACAGGGACTCGATGAAAGCCAGATTTGACGGCAAAGAACGGGATTATCCGATCGTCGTGCTCATCAATGAAGGAAGCGCCTCGGCATCCGAAATCGTCAGCGGCGCACTTCAGGCGCATCATCGTGCCGTGATCGTCGGTGAAAGAAGTTTCGGCAAAGGCAGTGTTCAGATTCTCAAGGATAATCCCGACGGCAGTGCCATTAAAATTACGTCGGCTCAATATCTGACGCCCGGCGATATTTCCATTCAGGGTACGGGCATTGTTCCCGATATTCGTCTCGTTCCATCGTATGTCGGTGAAAAGGACGGTGTCAGCCTCGTTGAAACCCACAACATTCGGCGGGAATCGTCACTTGAACAGTCTCTTCGCAGCGACAGAACGAAGGAAAGAACGAGTGCTGCGATACTTCGCTATCTGTATGAACCGTCCAAGGAAGAGGAAAAGAGAGCCAAAGAACTGGGGCTTTCGACGTATGATCTTCGTTCGACCGAAGACTATACCGAAGACGATGAAACGCGTTTTGCCATCGAATTTATCAAGCAGGCCAAATCATCGAAAGCCGATGAAATTGTCAAAAATTCGGAGGCATTTTTTGCGCAGTATGGACGATCGTATCTTTCGGCACTTGGCAAGGCGATGAGCGGTCTGAAAATCGACTGGTCTGCAGCGAAGCCGAAGGAGCCGGTGTGTGACAGTTTTTCGTGGGGTGTGAAGTTCAGGGATCAGAATGCCTCTCAAGGAGAAACGCTCGTATTTCCTGCGGATAATGAGTCAAATGAACTCGTGATGTGGGTCAAAAATGAGTGTGAGGCGGGTGATTTGACGCAGTTTTCGGCCGTTTTGACGTCGAATAATGGAGCCTTTGACGAACGCGCCTTTGTCTTTGGCAGGGTGGAGCCGGGGGCGCAGCGCGAGTGGCCTGTCAAAATCAAGCTTCCAAAGTCTTTCCCGACGCGTGACGATCTCGTGGATATTCAGTTTTATCAGGGCGATGATGCCCATCTCCAAAACAAGCCTCTTGCGACAAAGGGGCAGTTTAATGCATCCGTCCTTCACGGTAAGAAACCGGATTTTGTCTATACCTACTGGATGGATGACATCAAACGTGGCAATGGAGACGGCCGTCTGAGCCGTGGCGAGTCTGTCGATATGTATCTTTGGATCAAAAATATCGGCGGAATGGATTCGAAGAAAATTCGCGTCAATATTGCGAATGAATCGGGCAGCGGAGTTCTGCTTCAGCAGGGCAAGGCGACGGTTGAAAATCTCCACGTCGGGGAGTCTCGTCTCGTTGTTCTCAAGTTCGATGTCAGTCAGGACAAGCCGCAGAAACCGCCTTCGAAACGCATAAAACGCAATCATCTGTTTAATCCCGATGAGGTCTTTCTCAACCTGAGCATTTCGGATGAGGAGTATGATACGAATATCGTTCAGCCGGTGATTATTCCTGTTCAGCCGGCAGTGGACGGGGCACCGAAAGCCGAAGCGGTGATAAAGAGTCTTGCGGCGGGTGCCGAGCTGTTTTCACATCGAAAGGATGGGTATCGTCTGGCTGGCGTCAGGACGGCTCAGAATGTTCGTGTATATCCGATGTCCAATGGCCTGTCCGGCGTCTGTTGGAACGAAGACGAACTATTGCCCTGTGCCTTTGTCAGTTCTGAACAGCTTTCCGATGTTCTTTCCGATGAACCCATGCCGGTGGAACCTCCCGAAAAGTCAAAGGAGCTTCCGGTGGCAAAGGCCGAAGAAAACGCAGAAGACGTGGCCGGCGACGATAAAGACAATAAGGCCAGGGAGCCGAAAAAAGTTTATCCTGCGTCCAAAATGGATGCAGTTTTCAGCTATCAGGCACCGGTCATTCGATTTGAGGAACGTTCTCATACGGAACAGTCGGCGTCGGCTGCGATTATGGTTGATCTTTCTGACAATGAGGCTTTGCGCGATTACGAAGCCTATGTCTGGACGCATGACGGTCTCGAGCTCAAGGTTGAAAAGCTCGATTACGGTTTGATGACGGGCAAAGACAAACGCATTGTCATTGATGTTCCGTTAAAACAGGGGGACAACAGCCTCGTCATTGTGGCTCGCGATCGCATTGATACCGAAACGGCTTCATCATTCCATATCAATCGCAAGTAATCATTTTCGGGTGGCCTGCTATGCTGATGGCATACGCAGGCTTTGAGACTTGCTATGCCGTGCGGCATACGCAAGTCTTTTTATATGAATTGGCTCCCGTGCGTGCCTATTTCCCCTGTTGCTGCGTTGCCACGCTGCTTCAAGGTGAAATACGGCGCTGTTTCAAAGGGATTTCTCCCTGTCGAGGCGTTGTGCACAACGCCTCGACAGGGGCAATACGCCGCCGCCGCGAGGCTATTTCATACCAAACGGCTAAAATTAGAATTATGTAGATTAGGATTTAGCTTTCGTTTGCCTAACTAAATCCTAAATCCTAATCACTAACCACTACCCACTAATCACTACCCACTAATCACTAACATTGTGTTTTGTTCAGAGTATCTTTGAAAAGCCGGCTGTGTATGCGCGCAGGTCGCACAAACGGCGACCGAGCACATAGCAGACGGCAAAAGGCCGTATGCCAGAGGCATAGGCTGAATGGCGTGCCGTATCGTTAGAAAGGCACGCATATATAGTTATAATAATGGCTAGTCGGCATATAACCAGCCTTATATCCGATAGTCTACACTTAAAAATATAGTTTTTATATACATCGTGTAGACATCAAAACCCGGAGGCTTCCCGGTTTGACCGTGAGTCGAGAGTCCGTGAAGCGCGGGGCGTTTTCGGGGGCAAAGAAATCGTCAGGGGAATTCTGGCTGGTATCGATAAGGGAAAGCCAGGTTCGTTTTGGCAGATCGAAAGCCAGAGGCTCCTTCCAGGCGTTCATGGCGATGTAAAAATGGGGTTCCTGAGGGCCGTCCATGAGTTCAAAAGCGATCGAATGTGAACAGTCGGCCCAGTCCGGAGTATCGACATGGATGCCGTGAAATCGCAGGCTGTCGATGCTGACACGGGCGGTAAGGGGATCGGCAAAATCCGTTTGTCGAAGGGCTTTGTAACGATTTCTCAACATCATAAGCTGACGAGTAAAGTTGAAAATTTCCTGAGATTCGTTGTTTTTAGTCCAGTCAATCCAGGAAATTTCACTGTCCTGACAGAAACCGTTGTTGTTTCCGGACTGAGTTCTCCAGATTTCATCGCCGCCGAGCAGCATGGGGGTTCCGCGAGAAAGAAAGAGTGTGGCGAGAAGATTTTTGGCGTGCTGAAGTCTTTTTCGTCGGATTTCAGGGTTGTTTGTTTCGCCTTCGATGCCGAAGTTTGTACTGATGTTGTCAGAACTGCCGTCGCGATTGTTTTCGCCGTTTCGTTCGTTATGTTTTTCTTTGTATGAGCAGAGATCGCGCAGGGTAAAACCGTCGTGAGCCGTGATAAAGTTTATGCTCTGAGATGCATCGTTTTTTTCCGAGAAACAGTCTTTGCTTCCGGTAATACGTCTGGCCAGTTCGAGGGCGGTATGGTCATAACCGAGCCAAAATCTGCGGGCATCATCGCGGAATTTTCCGTTCCATTCGGCCCAGGCCTTGGGGAAACCGCCGACTTTATAGAGTCCGCCGGCATCCCAGGCTTCGGCAATGAGCTTGCATCCGCTCAGTATGGGATCGTCTGCGATATCACTCAAAAGACCGAGATTAGGGTCATTAATCCATTCGCCTTTGTTTGAACGGCCAAGGATCGTGGCGAGGTCGAAACGGAAACCATCGATGTGCATCTCGACCAGCCAGTATCGGAGGCATTCGATGATGAGATGCTTCATGACGGGGTGATTGCAGTTCATTGTGTTTCCGCAGCCGGTATAATTGGCGTATTTGCCGCGTTGTTCGAGCATATAGTAGACGGCATTGTCCAGTCCTCGAAACTCGATTGTCGGGCCGTGTTCTCCGCCTTCACCGCTGTGATTGAAGACGACGTCGAGAATGACTTCGATCTGAGCTTCATGAAAGGCGCGGACCATAGTTCTGAATTCGGAGACGACGGCTCCCGGGGTGGCATCACTGGCGTATCCCTGATGCGGGCTGAAGAAACCGAGTGTGGCGTATCCCCAGTAGTTTTTATTCAGTTTTCCGGTGACGGGATCGATAAGTGTAGGCGGTTCCAATTCATTGAACTGAGCGACGGGGAGAAGTTCAATGGCTGTAATGCCGAGTGATTTGAGATGAGGAATGCGATCGATGAGCCCGAGAAAAGTTCCGGGTTTAGTCGAAAAGCTGGAGGAATGAGCTGTCATTCCTTTGACATGGCACTCGTAAATGATGCTTTGAGAAAGGGGATGATGGGGGCGGTTTTCGGTGTCCCAGTCGATGGGAGGCTGAGGCAAAGCGACACATCTGGCGGTGACGGGCGCGCTGTCGGTTGGAGAAAAAGAGCGATCTTTCATGGCCGAACGGCGATTGAACCCGTAGAGATCGTCAGAAAACATATCGATGGTTCCGATCATGGCTCTGGCATAGGGATCGAGCAGAAGTTTATTGACGTTAAAACGGTGTCCGTTAAGTGGGCGATAAGGGCCGTCCATTCTCCAGGCATAGATTTGACCTGGTTTGAGATCTTTAACGAAGATATGCCAGACATCGCCTGTTTTATGGCATTTAGGATCGAGACGGATGTGGCACGAAGGGGCGGGATCATCAGGGTGGTCAAAGAGAGCCAGAAAAGCAGATGTGGCATTTTGCGAATAGATGGCGAAATTAATGCCTTCTGCAGAGACGGTTGCCCCGAGAGGTGTCGGGTGACCCATCGTCGTTTGTATGTGCATGGCAAAGATCCTGAAGCCTGAAAACGTCTGACAAAGAAGTGACGAGTCACTTCACACGAAGTGTATTTATAGGCCCGAATGTTCAAAGAACAAAAAAAGGCGCTGTATTGAACAGCGCCTTATGGCTAGGAACAGAATCGAACTGCTGACACGGGGATTTTCAGTCCCCTGCTCTACCTACTGAGCTACCTAGCCAACCTCGGGAAAACCGCAAGTGTTTTCGCCGTGAAGCGGGGGCGCTTATAAGGGAGAACGAGTATTGGGTCAAGAAAAAAGTTTTGTTTTTTGTTAAAAGGTTACTGTTCAGTCGGGGCTCTGCCTCAGACCCCTCCGGGGCTCTGCTCTTTGGAAACCTCAATATTTTTAGATGGTATAAGCCTTTTGGGCTGTCTATCCCTTGTTCCTCGCCGGGACCAAGGCGTTGTTCACAACGCCTCGACTGGCTCTCATTATTTTCTGCCTTAAAATTGCGTAATAATCCGGTTTTCGTCAATTTCTGCCCAAATTTCAGCAGATTTGTGAATTACCCCTGGCTGAATTGTGACAAAGGGCTGTGTATGCATGAATATGCTCAAGCACAGATGTCGAGTGCGGGCTGTGATGGCATGTTCATAGCTGCATAAATCAATGATCTTATACACGTTATTCTGCTCGTGATGTGCATTATTCAGGCTTTTATTTGCCATTTTGGGAACCCAGAAAAATAAATCTGTAACAAACGGATCTCGAAGGCATCATATAATATGCAGGGCAATGGGGCTCTGCTTTTGGGGAGCCAATGAGATGTCAGTACGAGCACCGCCCTGTCCATGATTTTGCTGACGAGTAGCTATCGGTGCAATGGATGTGTTTTTTGCATTATCTCAAGTGCAGGAGTGCATTGAAATTGCGTCAGGATGCGAAAGAAGCCTCACATAACGTAACGGAACAGATTCAATTGTTTGACGAAGCACATTGAGTATGGTTCGTTTACGGCACCAAAGCGTATTGAGAGTAAACACCTTCTGGTCCGGGTGACTTTTTCAAAAGAGAAAAAGCCGCCGGTGGAGGAGTTTATTTTGTGCGCTGGACTCACAAAAAAACGGGTTGGCGAGTCGGTGGGACTGGGGGGCCCTAAACTGGGTGGGGAGAGGTGTAAGAGGGGTTGGCAATGACGGAAGAGGCATAGATGACAGCGGTTTCGAGGGCGGTTTGTAAGGGCGATTGTTGTAAAATTTGAGCAGAAAATGAGGCAATAAAGGCATCTCCGGCGCCGACAGTCGAGCAATTGGTGATGGATTGTGCCTGGGTTGTTGCAGAGGTTCCGTTTCGGTGCCAGGCGGCTGCGCCGTTCGGGCCTCTTGTTTCAACGATGATGTCGATGGGAAATTGATTAAAACATGTCTGAACGACGTGATCTGGAGTGGAATTTGGCGATAAACTTAAGAGTTGTGCGATTTGAGGGGTTTCTTCATCGCTCATTTTTAGAATATTGCAATGAGCCAGGGACCATAAAATGATGTCGTTTGTGATGAATGGCGGTCTCAAATTGATGTCACAGATTCGCATTCGATTTTGGAACAGTTTGGCGCAGTTTTGAATGGTTTGGCGAGTTTTGTGAGCGCGCTGCGCGAGAGTTCCAAAGTAGAGAGCAGAGGCTGAAGGAATGATATCGAGTGTTTCGGGGGGAAGGGCGATTTCATCCCAGGCGGCAGGTTCGATGAGTTCAAATGAATTGTGGCAGTTTGTGGTGTGAACGATTGCTTTTCCAGTGGGGGACTGGACGCGGGAAATGTTTGAACAAACAGAAGAATTTTGGACTGCATTGATGAGTTCGGTACCGTCTTCGTCGAGGCCGACGGCAGAGATGAGAAGAGGGGATAAGCCGCAAGAGAGTGCATGTTTTGCGAAATTAAACGGTGCGCCTGCGGCCTTTTTTGATTGTTCAAAGCAGTCCCAGAGCAACTCGCCAAGAATAATGATTTTGTGTTGCATATCCGATGTCAGAATGGACAGAGGTGGATGGGAGGAGGGAGGGCAAAAAAGATTGCGAAGGCGTATCGGCGTCAAGCCGAAAGCCTGAGCCCGGCAGCGTATGCACGGCACGTGCATAGCGCCGGAAACATCAAAATTCAGCCGAAAACAGCGGGAATGAGCTGATCGATGTTTGAGATTGGGATGAAGAGGAGGTCGTTTCGGACGGATTCGTGAACTTCATCGAGATCGCGGATGTTCTTTTCTGGGAGGATGATGGTTCGAATGCCGGAGCGGTGTGCGGCAAGAACTTTTTCGCGGATGCCGCCGACGGGAAGTACTGCCCCCCGGAGGGAAATTTCGCCGGTCATGGCGATTTGAGCGGGGACGGAGATGTCTTTGAGGAGGCTGTAAATTGCCGTGAAGATGGCACAGCCGGCGGAGGGGCCGTCTTTTGGCGTTGCGCCTGCGGGAACATGGAGATGAATGTTGCGTTTTTCAAGGTCTTCTGCATTGAAGCCGTAGTTTTGAGCATGAGAACGGATGAGCGTCATTGCGGCTTTTGCACTTTCCTGCATGACGTTTCCTAACTGTCCAGTGAGAACGAGTTCGCCTTTTCCGGGCATTTGGTTGGTTTCGATGAAGAGGATATCTCCGCCGACGGGGGTCCAGGCCAGTCCGGTTGAAATTCCAGGCAGACGGTTTGGCTCAATGAGGTCGAAATCGTATTGTTTTTTCCCGAGATAGGACTCGAGATGTCTTGTATTGATAGAAATGCGGGGGCGTTTTTTTCCGTCTTCGAGGGCTTCGACGACTTTTGCAGCGACTTTTCGGCACAGAGAACTGAGTTTTTGTTCAAGCTGTCGGACGCCGGCTTCGCGGGTATAGTGAGAGATGATTTGATCGAGAGTTTCGGGAGAGATGACAAGGTTTGACTTGGTCAGGCCGTGTTCTTTGAGAAGTTTTGGAATGAGAAAGTCGGAAGCGATGAATCGTTTGTCGACGTGAGTGTAGCTGTGAAGTTCGATAATTTCCATGCGATCGCGAAGAGGGCCGGGAATTGTGTCGAGGCTGTTAGCGGTTGTGATGAAGAGGACTTGAGAAAGATCGATGGGGGTTTCAATATAGTTGTCGACGAAAGCGTTGTGTTGTTCGGGATCGAGGACTTCGAGCAGGGCACTGGAGGGATCGCCGTGCATATCATTGGAGAGTTTGTCGATTTCATCGAGGAGCATGACGGGGTTCATGGACTGAGCGTGTCGAAGTGCCTGGACGATGCGTCCGGGCATACTTGCAATATAGGTTCGGCGATGACCTCGGATTTCGTATTCGTCGTGGATGCCGCCGAGGCTGATGCGTTCAAATTTACGGCCGAGAGCGCGAGCGATGCTTTTACCGATGCTGGTTTTACCGACGCCTGGGGGGCCGTATAGGCAAATGATAGGGGCCTTGAGATCTTTACGCAGAGCGAGAACGGCGAGGTGTTCAAGGATGCGGTTTTTGACGTCCTGAAGGCCGTAATGATCTTCGTCAAGGATTCGACGAGCGTCAGTCAGTGAGATGTGGTCTTGAGTGTATTTGTGCCAGGGAATGTCGAGAAGTGTTTCGATATGTGTTCGAGCTGCGGAATATTCGGCACTGACCTGTGGGAGATACTGGAGGCGTTTCCACTGTTTTTGGATGTAATCGATGACTTCTTTTGAGGCGTCGAGTTTATCCAATTTTTCTTTGAGATCGTCGGTATCGGAATTGGGTTCGTCAGAGAGTTGTTCTTTGAGAGCTTTGATGTGTTGTCGAATGAAGTAATCGCGCTGCTGTTTATCGAGGTCAGTGCGAACTTTTTGAGCGGCATTTGCGACGAGTTTAACGACTTCGAGCTGACTGGAGATGATGTTGAGCAGGAGTTGAAGTCGTTCGCGGACGTCGAGTGTGGCGAGCAGAGCGGCATGCTGAGGATAGGGCATGTCGATGTGAGCGGAGATAAAGTCGGAGAGTGTGGCGGCTGAGCGGATTTGTTCGAGCAGACGCAGGAGTTCTTTGAGATTGTTCGGTGCAATTTGGCAGCGTTCAAAGTAATTTTTAGCGGACTGACGGACGGTTCTGAGCAGTGTTTGGTCTTCGTAAACGGCTTCACCGATGATAGCGAGCGGGATGTCTTCGACAGGGGATACGACAGCGCGGCAGAATTTTTTCGTTCTGTCAATGGCGATGCCTTCAAGCTTCATTCTATTTTCGCCGCGCATCGTGATCTGCCAGGTCGGTTCAGGTTCGTCTTCAACCCGAATGAGTTTAATGATTCGCGTTTGAGTTCCCATTTTGTAATAGGAATTGATGTCACTTTTTTCGAGCGCAGAGAAAGAAGGCTGAGGAATCATGGGGATTGCCATGACATATTCTTTTTCATGCATTCCCGCCATGACGGCTTTAACCTGGTCTTCGGAAGTGGTTTTAATGATGGTGAGAGCGCCAGGGTAAATGACGAGATCGGTCAGAGCCAGGAGTGGAAATTGAAACACGACGGAGTCGGCGGGATCCTCGCATTGAGTGGTTTTGGTATCGGTGATTTCAGGCTGAGAATCGACAGATTTTCGGGAGGATTTTTTCTTTTTACCGTTTTGAGAATCCATGCAAAAGTCTCCAGACACGGGCATAAATGCGAGTGTCAATGTATTGTATGATAAGTAAAGTTGGGTCGGAAAGGGGCTTATTGAGAAGAAATCCCATTTTCGAGTGCCAGAAATCAAGGGTAATCACGTCAAATGATTTGGCAATAAAAAATAAATTGCCCCTGAAGGGGCATAATGATTTAGAAGACGTGGAGACGAATCATCCGAAAGGCGGATGCGTAATATTTGAGGTCGTAATGAGTGATAAGAGTTATTCAGCAAAGGATATAGAGATACTTGAAGGGCTTGAAGCGGTGCGTCTTCGTCCGGGAATGTATATTGGATCGACGGGCAAGACGGGACTTCATCATTTATTGTGGGAGATACTGGACAACTCTATTGATGAGGCAATGAACGGATTTGCGAGTCGTATCAGCGTGATATTGCATGAGGATGGATGTTCGATCACGGTGAAGGATGATGGGCGAGGGATACCAGTTGATGAGCATCCTGTGGCGAAAGAGAGTGTTCTTCAGGTGATATTGACGAAGCTTCATGCCGGGGGCAAGTTTAACAATAATAATTACAGGACATCGGGCGGACTTCATGGCGTTGGATCGAGTGTTGTCAATGCACTGAGTATAGATTTTAAGGCGCATATTGAGCGGGATGGCGGTATTTTTGAGCAGAGGTACAGCAAGGGGCAGCCGCAGACGAAAGTGAAGCGAGTGGGGACGAGTCGTCTGACGGGCACGACGATATTTTTCCGTCCGGATCCGGAAATATTTCCCGATGTGATGTTTGATACGGAGGTTATCAGGGAGCGTCTTGAGACGAAGGCCTATCTTATCAATGGGATAAAGATAACGTATGAAGATCGCGTGGAAAAAACGCATGAGGAGTTTTGTTTTGCGGGAGGTTTGTGTGATTTAATTTCGCACATGATTGAGAGTGCGGGGACGGAGAAAGTACAGGGTGATATCTGCACGTTGTCGAAGGATGATGAGCAGGGTCGATTTGATGTTGCACTTTGCTGGTGTGATCAGAATCGGGAAGTGACCCAAAGCTTTGTGAATGCGATTCCGACGCCGGATGGCGGAACACATGAAGGGGCGATGCGGGATGGCGTTCAGCGTGCGTTAAAGACGTATATGGATGCGCACAATATGGTACCTCGCGGTGTGAGTGTGATGTCGGAGGACATTCGAGAGGGTTTATTTTCAGCGATAAGTCTGTTTATTGGCAATCCGCAGTTTCAGGGGCAGACGAAGGGGCGGCTAGGAAATGTCGATATCCGGACATGGATATCGAATGCGGTGAAGAATGAAGTTGAGGCATTTCTTGCGTCACATCCGAAAGCGGGACAGGTGATAGCCGACAAGGTGATATTGGCGGCAAAAGCGCGTCAGGCGGCGCGCCAGGCGGCATTAAATGTTACGCAGACAGTGAGCAGTTCGAGAAAATTGAATCTTCCGGCGAAACTGGCGGAGTGTTCCTCGAATAATCCGTTGGAGTGTGAGCTGTTTCTGGTTGAGGGGGATTCAGCAGGCGGGTCAGCGAAGCAGGGAAGAGATCGCAGGATACAGGCGATACTTCCGCTTCGCGGCAAAGTTCAGAATGCGGAGACAGCAGGAAGCGGCAAAGTTCAACAGAATAAAGAACTTTGTGATATTGCCAATGCACTTGGTTGTTCCCTTGGCAAAGATTGCACACTGGATCATCTCAGGTACCACAAGGTGATTATTCTGGCGGATGCCGATAGTGACGGACATCATATTTCGACGTTATTGCTGACGTTCTTTTATCGTCAGATGAAGCCGCTGATCGATGCGGGCTGTGTCTATATTGGACAGCCGCCGCTTTTCCGCGTTGATATTGGGAAGAAGACGTATTGGGTTTTGGATGAGAAAGAGCGAGATGAGTTGTTGCGAAAAAATCACAAGAAGATCGAGGATGTCCAGATATCGCGATTTAAAGGACTAGGTGAGATGATGCCGCAGACGCTGTATGAAACGACGTTGAATCCGGCGACGAGACGTTTGTTGAGGGTAGAAATTGCACCTGGCGATGAAGAAGAAACAGAGACTGTGGTATCGGAATTGATGGGCAATGATCCGAAGCCACGTTTTAAATTTGTTATGTCGCATGCAGATGATGCGGAGGAACTTGATTTTTAGACAAAAGAAATGAGTTGGCATAGAAGTTGATAGTAAAGCAACAGGCCTTATGGCGGATGAAAAAAGTAATCACTTTTTTTAAGGAGAAATAGAGATGGCAAAGATTAAGGCTTTTTTATTGGCTGGTGCATTGATGCTTGTTCCGGCATCGGCATTTGCAGAGGTTTCCCTGAGTGACATGCTTCCGGAAGAAGATACGTTTGTGTCAGAAATTCCGGCGCTGGAACTTGAAATGGATTTGGCTCAGCCTGGTCCGCGCCCTGGTCCCGGTCCTCGTCCTGGTTATGGTCCTGGTCACGGCCCTGGTCCTCGTCCCGGTTATGGTCCTGGTCCTCGTCCGGCTCCTGTTGTTCGTCACTATCGTACAAACGTAAGACCACGTGGTCCGATTGTTGTTGTTGAAGAACCTGCAACAACGGTTGTGGTTGAAGAAACGACAACGACAACGACAACGACGAAGAAAAAGAAGAAAGGTTCGCGCTTTGGTCTTGGCCTTCGTGGTGTTGGTGTAACGAACAGCAATATCGTGTTGACGGATGGTGCTGAACTTTCAAGCAAGGCTGCGGGCGGTATTGGATTTTATTTGAAATATCGTCCGATTCGTTGGATTTCGGTGGAATTTATCAACGATTATCTCTTTGGACGTTTCTGTGATATCGGCAATGAAATAGATGAATATTTCAGAGTTCCGATTTCGTTGGGTTTGAGAGCCCATGTCTTTGATTATGGTTCGCTTGATGTTTATGGCGTTGCAGCAGCTTCAGTTACGTTTGTAACGTTGGATGACGGCAATGATCATCTCGATCAGGAGAAACGTTTTCCGCAGTTCGGAGCCCAGTTTGGCGGTGGCATCAGCCTGGTAGCCGGTGGTTTTGAAATTGGTCTTGATCTTCGATACACGATTGAAGAAGCCCCGGATGAAGCACCTCTAGGGTTGGGCGAAGTTAATCAGGATGAACCCATTCACGGATTTCTTTTCAGCTTGAATGTTGGTTTT
Source organism: Myxococcota bacterium (assembly GCA_045599245.1). Lineage (GTDB taxonomy): Bacteria > Myxococcota_A > Bradymonadia > UBA4248 > UBA4248 > UBA4248. The sequence goes on along the minus strand of JAZRVP010000136.1, from coordinate 35,018 downwards.
GCTATTTAAATAAAAGGCAACGAGAAATATGGCGGCGGCGAAAGCCGCCGTTTTTTTGTCTGTTGTTGAGAGAACCTCAAATGTTGACAGAAAGCGCATTAGAGTGTAGTCAAAAGAGGGTTTTGTTCTGTGTGCTATGTGAGGTCGTGTATGAAATTTAGTCGTGGTTTGGCAGTGGCAATGATGGCATCAATGCTTTTTTCAGCGAGTGCTTTTGCGCAGGATAAAGCAGAAGATGGTGCCGTTGGTGAATCGGATAAATATAATGGCGGAACATTTACGATTGTGCCACCAGGCGGTTGGATTTTGGTTTCCGGTAGCCTGAGCCAGAAAGAAATCCAGAAGCTTCCGGAAAATGTGCGTGAGCATTACTCAATGCGCAATACGGATATCATTTTTATGGATATTGCTTCACCCAATGCTGATGCGAAGGGATTTAAGAATAGTCTCAATATTGTGACGATTAATGAAGCTATTCCTCTTAATGATAGTCTTGTCAGTGAGCTGTCGAATGTTCTCAAGCAGCAATATGAGGCAATGTTTGAGAAATTTGAGCTTGAAACACCGACGGTTACAAAGCTTGGAAGTATGGATGTCCTGTTAGCCAAGGGAAGCTACACGATTTTGAACTATGCCATTAATATGGAACAGTATCTTGTACCTTCAAAAAATGAGTCATTGGTTTTGACCTGCACCTATGATTCATCGAAATCGAATTCAGCTGAAGCCATTGAAAAGTGCAGAAATGCCGTCAAATCCCTGGTATTGACTGACTGATGTTGGCTGATGTTTCAGTTTTTTGAAAAAGCCTTTCTTCGGAAAGGTTTTTTTTTGAGATAGCATTTGAAAATTTCACAGGGGTACAAAACGGGGGCCTCAGCTCAAAAATATTTCTTTGCATGAGTACGGCGCCTATGCGTCTTCGACGCATACGGCTTGTTTCATCGCCGCTATCCCTATAGGATACGCGGCGATTTTTTAGTTTTGGAAATTGGCGTGCCTGTGCCGGTATCATCGTTATTGTTCCGGACGACGTTGATGAGACTGACTGTTTCGGTGCCAAATGTGTGTAAAGTAATCGATTGCTTGAGTTGTTCTCATTACTAAAAAAAAATTTGTCTTTTTCGGGAATGTGAACATGTTGTGCGGCCGTTTTGGGTCATGCCGCGAATGAAGCGACGTGTGATAGACAAGTAAAATATGTAGTATGGAGTTCATCGATGGCGAGCAGGAACTTTGATGAAGAAGTTCGACAGTATCAGCAGCAGTTTTCAGATGTAAAAGCTGAGATTGCGAGGGTTGTTGTGGGACAGGATGCATTGGTGCACCGTCTATTGATTGGATTGATAACAGGCGGTCATGTTCTGGTTGAAGGTGTGCCGGGACTGGCCAAAACCTTGCTGATTCGAACGCTTTCAGAATGCCTTTCGGCGTCATTTTCACGTATTCAGTTTACGCCGGATATGTTGCCGGTGGATGTGACGGGAACGGAGATATTCAATCCGAAAGAAGCGACATTTTCAGTGAAAAAGGGGCCGATTTTTGGCAATTTGGTTTTGGCGGATGAAATCAACCGTGCTCCGGCAAAAGTTCAGTCAGCTCTTTTGGAGGCCATGCAGGAGAAGCAGGTAACAATTGGAAGTGAGACGTTCCGGCTAGAAGCACCGTTTCTTGTAATGGCAACACAGAACCCGATCGAGCAGGAGGGAACATATCCACTTCCGGAAGCTCAGCTCGATCGATTTATGCTCAAGGTATTGGTAGGCTATTTGAGCCGTCAGGAAGAGATTGCCGTTGTTGAACGCATGGCGGGAAGTGCGCCGGTTCCTGAAGTCCGAAGAATAATGGATGTGAACACGGTGCTTGAGGCCAAAAAGGCGGCCGAACAAGTGCTTATTGATTCGAAGATCAGTGCGTATGTCGTTGATCTTGTGAACGCGACGCGTAATCCGAAAGATTACAATTTAAGTCAGATAGCCCCGTATATAGAGATGGGTGCATCGACTAGAGCGTCGATCAATCTTGTTCGAGCAGCCAAGGCACATGCCATTCTCAATGGTCGTACTTATTTGAGCCCGCATGACATCAAGACGATAGCCCCGGATGTTCTTCGTCATCGCGTGTCATTGACATACGAAGCGGAAGCGCAGGGCAAAACGGCGGATGATATTATTACGACGATACTTGAAACGGTTCCTGTTCCTTAATGTGAGGAAACGAGTCGAGACTGTGTTGGGATCATGTTCACAGCAAAGGGTAGAGTTTCGAGAGCAGGAACATCAACATGCTTAGTCCGGAAATCATAAAACAGGTAAAACAAATCCAGATACGTACTGGACGTCAGGTGTCGGACGTTCTAGCCGGAGCCTATTTATCGGTATTTAAGGGCGTCGGTATGGAGTTCGATGAAGTACGTCCGTATGTTCCGGGAGATGATATTCGCAGCATTGACTGGAATGTCACGGCACGAACAGGGACGCCGTATATCAAGCGTTTTGTCGAAGAGCGTGAGCTGACGGTGCTTCTGGTCGTCGATATCAGTCCGAGTCTTGATTTTGGGAGTCAGGAGCGATCAAAACGCGAAGCGGCAACGGAATTGAGTGCTTTGCTGGCATTTTCGGCGATAGAAAATGACGACAACATTGGGCTGTTATTGTTCCAGAATGGTGTGGATGAATTTATTCCGCCGCGCAAAGGGCAAAAACATGCGCTTCGTATTGTTCGAGAGGTTCTGGCTCGTGCCGAAGGTTCGGATAAGCCATACGATGAAGCTGCGGGAGAAAGCAGTTTTTGGCGTCGACTTGGCGCGGGATTGAGGCAAAAATTTGAGCGTCTCAAATCGCGTTCTCGCCATCAGGACCGGCAGACCAATATCGCCCAGGCACTGGAATTCTGTCATCAAGTTCTCCATCGTCGATCGGTCATATTTTTGATATCGGACTTTTTGGACGATGGCTATCTCAAGATAGCGCAGAGCGTGAACAGGAAGCATGATTTGATCAGTGTTCTGGTGAACGATGCTCGAGAATTTGATCTCAAGGATGCGGGTCTGGTCACACTTGAGGATGCCGAAACGGGCGAAATCTGTGAGATAGACACGGGGAGTCAGGCATTTCGTGAACTGGCGTCGCAGCAGGCGCAGGCACGAGTCGATAGATTGAGAAGTACATTTCAGGCATCAGGATGTGACTTGATCGAGATCGATGCGACGCAGTCGATAATTGATCCGTTGTTGGCCTTTTTCCGCCAGCGACAGAAACGTTATCGATAGAGAGGATGTTTAGGTTAAGCAAATCAGGCTGCGAGTGAGCAGCCATGCCAAGTTTGATACGATGAGCATAAATAAACATATTGTTTCACTGGCATTGTGCGCACTGATCATGGGATGCAGTGTGCAGGAGAACGGGACTGAGGCACCGGCGGATGTGAATGTCGAGGCAGAGGCTTCGCCAGCCAAGACGCCGATAATTAAAGAGACGTCGCCAGGGCCTGTGCATGCGGTTGTAGAACTGGACAACGAGCACCCTGTACTGGGAGAGCAGGTTCGGTTGACACTTCGAGTTGATTCGGCGCCCGATGTCCATGTGACGATGCCGGAATATGCCGATCAGCTGGGAAGTTTTGGGATTGCGGACTATTCGAGTTCAGAGCGTTTTCGCGATGACGGACGTTTTGAAATGACGCAGATTTATACGCTTGATATGCCGATGTCAGGACGTCTCAGGTCGCCGTCATTTTTGATCGAATTTGTCGATAATCGCGAGGATTCTGAGCACAAAGGAAGTGTTCAGGAGCTTCTGACGGAAGAGTTCAGTTTTGAAGTGGGATCTGTATTTGGAGACGGAGAGGTACCGGCGGAATTGGAACCGGTTCTTGAGGCTCTGCCAGAGCTCGTGCTTCCGGAGGCAAAAAAGTCACATGGTGTGTGGTGGGGGCTGCTTGTTCTTGGATTGGTGGCCATTGGCGGGCTGGTTTTCTGGTTGAAACATCGAAAGAAGGAAGAGATTGTGCTTCCAGCGGATGTCGTTGCGCTGAGTGCGCTAGATGCGCTTGAAAAAGAAGAGATACCTTCGGAATCGGCGGCGGTTGATGCGTGGTATGTTCGTCTTTCATTGATAGTTCGATGCTATATCGAAGGAAGATTTGAGCTTCATGCGCCGCGTCTGACGACGGAAGAGTTTTTTGAACTGGCGAAACGAAGCGGTTTTCTGAAAGATGAAGAGAAAGCATTGATCAAGAAGATTTTGGAACGTTCGGATCGGGTGAAGTTTACGGACTATGTTCCGAGTCAGGAAGAGACGAAGGAAATGCTTTCAGATGCGAGACGCTTTGTGATGGAAACGCGAGTGGAGTTGGAAGAGGGAGATGGTCATGTTTGAGTTCAGAGAACCGCTTTTTCTTCTGTTGGCGATATTGGCGATTCCATTATTTTTCATGATGCGTCGTCCGGCCGGGCGGATAAAGTTTTCGAGTTTGAAGCTGTGGCCGGAGAAGTCGAAGAGTTTCAGAGCACGAACGACGTTTGTGCCGCCGCTTTTGATAAGTCTGGCGATGGTAATGTTTTGTGTTTCGCTTGCCGGGCCGAGAATTCCGGGAGGAGAAATACGGCAGCATCGCGAGGGAATTTCGTTGATGCTCGTGGTGGATAAATCGGGGTCGATGGCTGCACTTGATATGTCGCGTGATGACAAGGAGCAGAATCGACTTGAGGCGGTCAAGGAAGTTCTGTCGGATTTTGTCAAAGGCAACGGGAAAGAGCTTCGGGGCCGTCCGGATGATTCGATAGGTATCGTGAGTTTTGCGCGGTATCCGGATTCTGATTGTCCGCTGACGCTGGATCACGTGACGCTGATGGAAATAGTAAAAGACATCGAGCTTGTGACGAACGATGAATCGACGACCTCGATGGGGGATGCGATAAACCTTGGGATGCTTCGTCTTCGCGATGCACCGGGGAAATCGAAGGTGATGATTCTTCTGACGGATGGTGTGAGCAACACCGGGTATGAAGATCCGATAGAAGCGGCGCGTCTGGCGGCGGAGTTTGGGATAAAGATATACACGATTGGCGTCGGGACGAACGGAACGGCGATGGTTCGGGTGAAGGATCCGTTTTTTGGACGAACGGTGACGCGTCCGATGGCGGTTGAACTCGACGAGAAGGGGCTGACGGAAATAGCGCAGCTGACCGGCGGCGAGTATTTCCGGGCGACGAATCGCGAAGGTCTTGAGAACATTTATGCGAAGATCGACAAGCTGGAGAAGACGAAGATAAGTGAGAACCGTCTTCTTCATTACGATGAGAAATATGCGCTGGCCCTGGCCTTGGGGATGATTCTTGCGGCGCTGGGTTTCATTCTAAGAGTCACTTATTATCGGCGCTCGCCGATGTAAAGTGAGTGGATGTACGGGGCGTTGCGGGGTGTCCCCGCACAGGGGGGAGCGGCGTAGGCACTAGCCGCGCGGGGGGAAACTTCCCCCCGTGATGAGAAACATTGAAAAGAAAATCGGCAAAAAACCTGAGTATTTTCAATTCGAGGAAATGATGGACTGGATACAGTTTGCACATATAGAACGCGCGATATGGTTGATAGCCGTTCTGATCATCGTCCTGTTTGTGACGTGGAAAATGAGCACTCGCAAAAGCCAGATAGGAGCGTTTGTGAGCAGCATGATGCAGAGTCGTCTGGTGACGAGTCCGACGACGGGGAGCCGAGTGCTTCAGATCATTTGTCTTGCGGTAAGCGGAGTTCTTTTTGTTCTGGCGCTGATGCAGCCGCAGGTTGTGCAGCAGGACAGGGTCGTATTGGCCAAGGAATCGGCGAATATCTTTGTTGCGCTTGACGTTTCAAAGAGCATGCTGGCGACGGATGCGGCCCCGAATCGGCTGGAGCGTGCGAAATCTGAAATCCGGGACATGCTGCCGCAGCTGTCGTCCCATCGGGTCGGGTTGCTTGCATTTGCAGGGCGCACGACGGTTCTTTCGCCGCTGACGATGGATCACGGATTTTTCAGGCTGGTCCTGGAGAATGCTTCACCGGAAAGTGTGACGCGAGGCGGCACGAGCATTGGCGATGTGATTCGCAAGGCGACGGAGCTTCTGAGCAAGCACGAGGGGCCGAAGGTATTAATTTTGATTACGGATGGCGAGGATCACGAGACGTATCCGTTGGAGGCAGCGGATGCGGCGCGTCAGGCGGGCGTAGCGATCATCACGGTCGGGTTTGGATCGGAGACGGGCAGTACGATTGACGTGTTGGACAAGGCGACGGGGATGAAACGCCGAATTCAGGATTCATCGGGACAGGATGTCATTTCGAAGCTTGATGTGAAACTGTTGAAAGAAATCTCGGAGAAAACGCGAGGCAATTATATCCCGGCCGGAACGGGGGTTTTGGAGCTGGACAGCATTATGCTGCAGGTGATTTTGCCGCTTGTGGAGGACTCACCGGTTCGGACGCAGGAGAAGCGCGTCGAGCTCTATCCTTGGTTTGTAGGGTTTGGACTGTTATTTTTCCTTGGTTTCATGATTCTTGAGGGTCGTGGATTTAGACGACAAGTAAGGGAGAAGGCGGCATGAAACATTTCCTCAGTGCAGTAAGCCTGATGGTTGTGTTGATGGGTTCAGCGGCGTATGCCGAGGAGCCAGCGGCGCCAGCGGGTACGGGGACTGAAGAGGCGGCTGCGGCAGCCCCGGCAGGTCAGGCAGGAGCCGATGCGCAGGCAGATGCGCAGCCCGTTCAGAAAAGCATATATGATGACGAAAACCTGAAACCTCGCGACATTTATAATATGGCACTTGAACAGCTCAAGTCGCAGACGTTTGAAATGGCGATAGAGGGCTTTGGCCGGGCGCGGGATTTGGCGGCGATCGACAACGAACTTCGCTATGCGTCGGCATACAATCTGGCGCATACGTATGCTCAGAAAGCGGCGTCAGCCGGTGATGTGAACGGACTGGATGAAGGGGCACTCAATGGCGTGATTGAAGACCTGACGATGAGTGTGGTTTGGTTTCGCGATGCCGTGAGACAGCGTCCGGGGGTGAAAGAAGCGAGCGGGAACCTTGAGATTGTGCTCAAACGGCTGATCAATGCCAAAGACGTCCTGGCACAGAAATACAACACGTTGGAGCGTCAGCTGGATGCCATACTGGCGACAGAGCGAACGATTCGGGAGAATGCACGCGGGTTGTCTGAACAGATTCTCGGGGCGAAAGCGAGTCATGATCCGCAGGGCTATCGGGATGATTTTAAGACTATAGCGAAGGTTCAGAGAGAAGCGTTGACGCAGACCAATCTGGTTTCGGAGAATCTGGACAATGCCCTGGCGAAAATAGAAGAGGTTCCGGAGGAACAGCGCAGCCAGGAGGATGCGTATCGGGGATATCAGCTAAAGTCGGCGTCTCCATTGCTGGAGAATGCGCGTCAGGCGATGGCGGGAGCCAGAACGCAGCTCAGGGATTTGTCGATGGAAAACGCCCTTCGACTGACGAACCGAGCGTTTAATCTTGTGAAACAGGCTCGGGAACAGCTCGAGGAGCCGTTGGCGGTATTGGGTCATATTGCGGAGGACGAGACCGGATTTGTCCGGATTGCGGGGGCGAAGAATATGTTCCAGACGCCGGAATTGCTGGAGAAGCTCAAGAAGCAGGCCCAGCGTGACGATGTCGAGGAGCCGGCATGGCTCAATAACGATTTGCTCAGCGATACGCAGATCGATGTTCTGCTCAGAACGAATCGGGTAATAGCGTTTTTGAATGCAGTGACGCAAGCAGCTGCAAAACAGGGGGATGCTGCGGTTCAGGGGCAAAATCAGGAACAGGCCGAGGCCGCGAAGGCACAGATGGAGCAGATACGAGAGGCACTTCCGTTTATTCAGAAAGCGGCGGAATGGATGCAGCAGGCGACGCAGAAACTGGAGCGTTTGGATTATGCCGGAGCGGAAGGTGACGGTCTGAAGTCATTGGAACAGCTGTCTCTGGCGATGGAACGTTTTGCCGATTTGAAGCATTTGATCGAAATAGCGTATGCGTCGCAGGTGAAGATACAGACGTTGGTTCGCGGAGAGACAGGGGGCGAAGGCAGTGAGCTTTTGTCCAGAGCACAGCAGCGCGAGTATTTGAGGCCGCTTTTGAGCAGCAATATCGAGAGGCTGGAACGTCTGGCGACATTACTGGCCAAGGAAGCGGCGAAAGCGAATGAGCAGATGATGAAGCAGGGCGGAGCCCAGGGTCAGGCCGGAGCCCAGGGCGGACCATCCGAGGAGCAGATGCAACAGATGCAGCAGCTGTTTGAACATGCCGAAAACCTTCGCAATACGGCAAGAGAGGCCCTCGTACGGATGAGTGCGAAGGCAGGCCAGACGCCGGAGGCGGTTGTCGATGAACAGGGCAATCCGGTGGAAGTCGATGAGACAGTTGTTCCGACCGATATTCAGGAAGCCGTATGGAGTGATTTATCGGGTGATGCCCTGGTTGCGGAACAGTCTCTCGAGGAACTGAGAATATTGTTCTTCACGGTGATTGAGCATGTTCAGGAACTGCTCAAACAGCAGATGTCGACGATGGATCAGACGACGGATGTATCGACGGCGTCGGAAGAGGAGAAAGGGCTGAAGGTACCGGCAGTTGTGGATCGACAGCGAGTTCACGAAGTGACGTCGGACAAACTGGCGGAGGTCTTGACGAAACAGGCGGAAGAAATACAGAATCAGGGCGGCCAGCAAGGCATGCAGCAGGGGGTTGATCCGGCTGAAATTGCGCAAAGATATCGTCAGGCCGCGAGTGAACTTCAGGTTGCGTCGACGGATATGCGTCAGGTACAAAAGGATCTTCAGGCGGAGCCGCTGCTCTTTACGGAGGCACTTGAGGGTCAGAAGTCGGCATCGGAGCATATTGCGAAGGCTCTTGAATATCTGCAGCCGCCGCAGCAGCAACAGCAGCAACAGCAGCAACAGGATCAGGAGCAGCAACAGCAGCAACAGCAGCAGAAGATGTCCAAAGAACAGGCGGATAAGAAGATTCAGCAGATAAAGAGCCGCGACAAGGAACGTCGTCGAACGAAGGAGACGAAAGATTCCGGAATGGATGTCGTAGAAAAGGACTGGTAATGAAACATCATCGCCAATGGTTAAATGCTTGGATATGTGCGGCGGTACTGTCCTTGGGAAGTATGGCGCCGGTTGTGATGTCTGCGCCCGAGGCGCAGGCACAGAGCGTCGAGTTGAATACCCGGACGACGTCGATATATGCGGAAATGCCGTTTACCCTTTCGGTGACGGTGAGCGACTTTGACAGTGAGCCGGAACCGACGATTGACGAGTTTGAGATCAAGGATGCGACGGTCGAACTGCTCAATGTGATTCCACAAAAGTCTTCAATGACGCAGATCATCAATGGGCATATCACGTCGAAAACGGAAGTGACGTTTGTGTATAACTATCAGATAACGCCGTCGAAAGCGGGGGTGTATCTGATCCCAGCACTTCATGTTCATCAGGGGACAAAGGAAGCGTCGTCGCATCCGGTCAATTTCACGGCGACGGAAGTCGGAACGTCGCGGCACATGAAGATAGAGCTGCAGTTTCCGGAACGCAAATTCTGGGTTGGAGAGACGTTTGAAGCGTCTTTAATCTGGTATTTGAGACGGAATGTCGGGTCACAGGATTTCGATATTCCGGTGCTGAAGATGCCGGATACGTTTGATGTGACGGAGCCGGAAAATGTGAGAGGCCAGGCGATAACGCTGATGGTAGGGAGCCGTCAGATATCGTTCCCGTTTACGCGGGATGAGGTGATGCGTGACGGCGTCGAATACACGCGATTTGTGATACCGCTCAAGCTGACGCCGCTCAAAAGCGGAGTGCTGGAGATTCCGGCCTCCAAGGTTATTGCCGAGATCGAAGACGGCACGACAGCGGATATGTGGGGATTTCCACGGGCAAGTTACACGCGAGCCAAAGCCGAGGACAAGATACGGACGTGTACGGTTCAGGAGCTTCCGCAGTCATCGCGTCCAGCGACGTATTCCAATGCGATGGGAAGCGATTATTCGATATCGGTGAGTGCGGATCGAACGATCGTAAAGGCGGGTGATCCGATCATTTTGACGATCGATATCTCATCGCCGAATTTGATGGATGGTCTGATATTGCCGTCACTCGTATCTGCAGGGTTGAACGAGCAGCTTTTTGGCGTGTCGGATGAAGAGCCCGTTGGCGAGAACATATCGGGCGGAACGAATCGTTATATCAAGCGATTCAATGTTCCTGTGCGGATCAAGTCGGAGCGTGTATCGGAAGTGCCGCCGCTGGCATTTTCGTATTTCAATCCGAAGACGGCGGAATTTACGACGGTTCGAAGCCAGCCGATTGCGCTGAGCGTGACGGCCGTGGACAAGATAAGCGCGGCGGATGTGATCACGGGGCGCAAGGATGTAGCGCCATCAGGTGAGAAGCCGTCCGGAGAAAAGGCAAAGGTTCAGGTGGAAGTTCAGCCGATTGCAGAAGCATTGGAATTAAATCTGGTGAGCGAGAGTGCATCCGGCGGGACGGGAAGCGTCAGGCTGAACAGCCGGCCGCTTCGTATCGGTATCTATGTGATGCCATTTTTAGTCTGGATAGGTCTTGTGCTGGCGCGCAAAACGCGTCGCAGGCATCAGGCGTGTGAAGCACAGCGTGCAGCGGCTCTGGAACTCAAAAAAGTTCTCGATGAAGCCGAAACTATGGGTGCTCGCGAGGCATCAGCCGCCATCAATAATGCCCTGAACAGTTTTCTGACGGCGACAGAAACGCCGCGAGAGTCGTTCAAAGACCTGTGCGAGCGTATGGATGTCGAGGCCTATCGTCCCGACGCGGGCAAAATTTCGAAGGATTTGGTGTCAGAAATTCGCAAAGCGGTTCCCGGACACGTGAATCCCGTTTATGCGAAGCTCATTTCATCGATATTTGCCCTTTTGATTGCCATTGCGTTTTTATTCGTCCCGGGTCAGGGGATGGCGCAGTCGATGGAAGAAGGGGTATCGCGGGCCTCTTCGGTGTATCACAAAGCGATGGAGGCGACCGAACGCTCGGATCGCATTTCAGGCTTCAAGCTCGCGTATGCGCAGTTCAAGGCACTTTCAGATGCGAATCCGGAGTCGCCGGGGCTTCTTGTGGATGCAGGAAATGCAGCGTATGGCGCGTCGGATCTTGGACATGCAGTGCTTTGTTACAAGCGTGCGCTCGAGATCGAACCCGGAATGGTTCAGGCACAGAACAATCTCGTTGCGATTCAGTCGTCATTGTATGAAGCGCCGCGAGAAAGCAGTCAGGTGATTGCCTCGACGTTCTTTTTGAACAATGCCTTTTCACGCGATACACGGCTTCTTTTTGCGGCCATTCTCTTTGCCCTTGGCATACTTCTTTGCATACCGTGGCATCCCAAATACCGCAAAGTGACGTGCTATATTGCCGTGATACCGTTTGTGTTCTGGCTGTGGATGCTCGTCGGTGCATTCATAGAAAAGGAAAGCAACGAAGCCGTTGTGATGAGCGAGTATTATCTCAAAACAGCGGATAATCCGGGGGCATCGAATGTGAGTTCGTCGCCTGTTGAGCCGGGGCATACGGTGGAAATTCTGCGAGAAGCGGAAAGCTGGACGCAGGTTCAGACGACTCGCGGTGTAAAAGGCTGGCTTCCATCCTCATCCATTGAAGCGGTTCATCGGTAGGCCGGAACAGGTTTGGTAGCCGCATCAGCCGACGGCGACTGATGCGGCGGCGCGACTATCGGCCTGTCGGCGGATACGTCGCGCCTGCGGTGCTATGCTTGGGCATACGCACCGCTTTTTTTTGTTTCTATGTGCTTGCCTTTTGGTTAATTGCGGTTTAAGCGTGCATTTTTCTCGCGTGAAACGAGTTTTCCGGGATAGGAGCGTAATGGCGAAGGAACAGAATATAGCTGCAAAGACGGGGAAAAGCCGATGGCGGAAACTGCAAATTCTGCTTTTGATCTTTCTTTGTACAATATGTATTTTTTGTGCCGGAAGCTATCTGCTTCGTTCCAGTCTCTATCTGAAAGCTCGCTTGACTCCAAAACTTGCCGAATTGGGCATGAAACTCAACGGTGAATTTGAATTTGACTCGATACGGGCCATGGGCATGACGGGACTGGTACTCAAAAATGTTCGGTTTAACCCGAACGTGTCCGGCATGTCGCCGATTCTTTTTCCCGAAGTGACCGTATATCCGGATTTGACCGGCATGTTTGTCGGTGACTTGAATGCATCACTTGTCGAGATCCGGGGGATGCAGGCGTCTTTAAATTTTGAAAGTTCATCGACACCCGACGTTCGCTGGATACAGACGGTGATCGACCTGGCTGCAGAAGAGAGCCGTGAGAATGTCAAAACATCGCTCTCGGATATCGGTGACAAGAGTGTGCCGCCGCTATATTGCTATGATTGTCAGGTTTCGGTCGGGCTTAAATACCACAGCATCGTGCAGATGCATACAAAAGTTCAGCGCGCAGATATCTTATCGGGAGAAAAGGTTCGCCTGAGCGGTGAACCGATTGAAGTTTGTGCGGCGGTTAATGATGCCAAAGAGACGTGTTTTTCACTTAGGATGCGCGATATTCAGCCTGGGAAGTCGATTTATGTATCGGATGCCGAGCTTCATGGCGTCGAGTATAAGGGGGTATCGTTTTCGTCGCTGATTTTACACGGAATTGAGTTTTCGAGAGATGAAAACTGGAAACTGATCCGCATAAAAAATGGCATCGTTGATGGTGTCGTTCATGAGGAAAAAACTTTTCTGGATGCGATGTCCGGAAGCTATCAGTTTGAGTTTCAGCAGCTCGAGATTCTTCGAGACAAAGAGGCGGATCGGATCGGTGCAGGGATAGAACTCCGGGAGAGAAGCGGGGCATTGGCGCGCATATTCGGGGGGTATTCGTTTGCGGAGCAGAAAGCGGCACTGACATTTGACACGATGGATTTCGATTTTTCGCGATTTTTTCAAAAAGCAGATTTTTCGCGCAAAATTCGACTCGATCGACTTCCCATATCCGGACATATTCAGACGATCCTGGAATTTGGAAAACAGCGTGCCTGGTTTGATATCGATGCCTCTGTATCCCATGGGGCATTTTACGCGGCATCGATAGCGAGTGATCCGGTAGAAGAATTTAATGCATCACTTGCATTTAAAGCCTGGATCGACATGCAGCGCAAGTCGTTTGCGCTCGAACAGGTTCATGGCAAGATTGGCGAAATACCGATTGAAATGTCAGTTGTTCGGGAACTGATGCCGGATGGCAATTATCAGTTTGAGGGATGGCTGAGAAGTCATGGAGACAGTTCGAAGTTTGTCAGTTCACTGCCGAAGGGATTTGCACCGCTTTTGACAGGTTATCGACTTGAAGGCGAATACAGCATTCTTCTTGGATTATTGTACGATGAGGGGCGTCTGGATGAGCTTTCCCTGACGACGGAATTTGATTTGGATGAGGTCAAGACACTGGAACTGGATACGCGAAGCAATTTCAACGTGATGACAGGGAATGCGTTTCAGGTTCGGGTGAATGCGGCGAGTGTACCGATAGTGATAGGACCGCGAGAAGAGAACTGGGTGACATTTTATGATTTGCCGCGAGAGACAGCGTATTCGTTTATAGCCTCAGAGGACGGGAAATTTTTCAGTCATCCTGGTTTTGATATTCGCGCGATACGAGCGAGTTTGATAGCGGATTTGAAGGCAGGGAAGATTGTTCGTGGAGGATCGACGATATCGCAGCAGGTGGTAAAGAATTTATTTCTAAATCAGGATAAGACGTTATCGAGGAAATTTCAGGAAGCGTTTTTGACGTGGGAAATGGAGCAGCATCTGACGAAGCTGAGGATATTTGAGCTGTATTTAAATCTGGCGCATTGGGCGAAGGATATCTATGGGATAAGGAATGCAGCCCAGTATTATTTTCAGAAGAATGTATCGCAGCTGACGCTTCGGGAGTCGTTATTTTTGGCGTCTATTTTACCGAATCCGATCATGTTTGGAGGGCAGTATATTGAGGGGAAACTGTCGAGTTCGCGTTTGAACAAGATGATCAATGTAGGAAATGCGCTGGAGAGTGCGAATCGGTTGAAGAATGTGAACTGGTCAGTGGAGCAGAAGCTGATCAAAGAGGGCAAGATTTCGGATCGACCCAAACCGCAGAAGGCGGAAAAGAGGGGGATATAGGTGGGTATGGTAAAAAAAAGCCCCTCAAAGAGGGGCCCGCAAGGAGACTTGTTCTATGAGAACGAGCGAAGATTAGAGACCGAGAGCAGCGGAGATGGCTTTTGCAGTAGCATCATTGACGCCTTTGCCATCTTTGCAGTCCTGAGCGCCGACTGAACGGACGTTGGAGCGGATGTTGTAAGCTTTGCAGTCCCATTTTGATTTAACGCTGCCGGGCAGAGAGGCATCAGCAGAGATAGCGGAAATGATCTGAGCTGCGGCGGCATCGGAGATGGAGCCAGCGGCTGCGACCTGACCTCTGAGGGAAGCGAAATCGCATTTACCAGCGGTTTTGACTTCAGCTTTGGAAACGCTTGTGCCCTGAACGAGGACATAGGTGCAAGTGAGAGCGGAATTGGGGTCTGCGGCGGCAGCATCGTTGAGCTGAGCCTGAACTTCGATCTGAGAAAGGACTTCAGCTGAACCGGCACCTGCAGATCTTACTTTTCTTTCTTTATGGCAAGCTGTGGCACCGAAAGCGAGGAGAACAATGCTGACGCCGATAATAATTTTTTTCATTTGCGATTCCTTTATGGATGAAGAGAAATGACAGCGCCGACAGGGCGCAAACAAATCGGAAAAGCTCCGAAAACATTGGGTAGTATTAACAAAGTAAATTAAAAATTCAAGGGGGCAAAATTTGAAAAGACAAATAATCGTAGGAGGCCAAAGAAAAAGTAGAGAATTGTGAATTGGAGGGAGAAGAAAAGCCGCAGAAAGGTTAAGTTGCGTGAAAAAATCTTGACACCAAAGTGCGTGATCCCTATATTTCCGCCGCCTTGTAACGGGCGAATTTTTGCTGAGGAATTTTCATGCAGATTCAAAGTACGAGATTAGGACTTAATAAAGAGTTCAAAGTGAAAGGTGAGCTAGCGCTGGAAGAAGTAGACAGCTACTTTTCAGAGTTGGCGGCCTGTAAAGCACTTTCAGTATTAAGTTATGATGTGTGCTTGATTAATCGTGGAAAGTTCATTGCGTTGGAAGCTGATTTATCGATTGATATGGAGCTTTATTGTGCGCGATGCGGCGAAGAGTTAGCCCGGAGTTTTAAACCGCATGTGAGCCTGAAATTAGTGGATGGCTCGAAGGTTTCCAGCGTCGAAGAAGTGGGTTTGTCGGAAGAGGAACTCGATACGGTAACGTATCTTCCGCCAGTGATAGAGCTAGGCGATATTTTGCTAGAAAGCATTTATCTTGAACTGGATGAAGAGGATGATTTGTGCCGGGCAGACTGCAAGGGACTTTGTATGCATTGCGGAAAAAATCTCAATGAAGGTCCCTGTTCTTGTAGTGACTAACTGACCCATCTCGGCTTTCCCTGGCCGTTCGAGTCTTTTTTTTAATTTTTTCTTCTGTTCAAGGAGTTTTAAAATGGCAGTTCCTATGAAACGCGTTTCCCATTCCCGCACCATGATGCGTCGTTCTATCAATGATCGTCTGACAGCCGTTCAGACCGTTCCATGCCCTGATTGCGGCGAGCCGAAACTTCCGCATCACGTCTGCATGAGCTGCGGCAAATACAAAGATGCCCAGGTTCTCAAAGAGAGCAAATAATCATTTGTGGTGCCTGATATTGAAAGCCCTGGCGGTCGTCAGGGCTTTCTTTTTATGCGTTGAAACGGAGCAAAATCACCGTTTACGTTTTCTTTCACGACTTTACTGTTTGAGAACTATTCATGGGTAATTACAATCCAAACGTTATTGAGCCAAAATGGCAGAAATATTGGGAAGAGAATAAGACATTCCGCGCTGTCGACAACAGCACCAAACCCAAATATTACATCCTCGATATGTTTCCTTATCCATCAGGACAGGGTCTTCATGTCGGTCATCCAGAGGGATATACGGCATCCGATATCATTGCGCGCTATAAACGCATGAACGGGTTTAACGTTCTTCATCCGATTGGATGGGATGCCTTTGGTCTTCCCGCAGAACAGTATGCCATAAAGACGGGGACTCATCCTCGCATCACGACAGAAGCCAATATCGCTAATTTCAAACGCCAGATTAAATCCCTAGGTTTCAGCTATGACTGGGATCGCGAAATCAATACGACCGATCCGAATTATTACAAATGGACGCAGTGGATCTTCCTTCAGCTCTACAAACGAGGGCTTGCCTACGTTGCCGAAGCACCCGTGAACTGGTGCCCCGCACTGGGGACGGTTCTTGCGAACGAAGAAGTCATCGATGGCAAGTCGGAAGTCGGCGGTTATGAGGTTATTCGTCGTCCAATGCGCCAGTGGATGCTCAAGATCACGGCTTATGCAGAACGTCTTCTCAATGATTTGGACGAGCTGGATTGGCCGGAACGCATCAAGTCAATGCAGCGCAACTGGATCGGCCGCAGTCTTGGTGCTGAAGTCGATTTTGAACTCGCCCCCGAGACGGCTGTACACGGAAAAATTCGCGTATTTACAACGCGTCCCGATACCCTCTTTGGCGCAACATTCCTCGTACTTTCCCCGGAACATCCGCTCGTTAAAACGATCGTTTCCGCCGAACAGAAGGCTGCTGTTGAAGCGTATTGCGATGCTGCCGCAAAGAAATCCGATCTCGAACGCACCGATCTGGCCAAAACCAAAACTGGTGTTTTCTCCGGCGCTTATGCCATCAATCCGGTCAACGGAAAGAAAACGCCGATTTGGATTGCAGACTACGTTCTGGCTTCTTATGGAACGGGTGCCATCATGAGTGTTCCAGCTCACGATACGCGTGACTACGATTTTGCGAAAGCCTTTGATCTGCCGATTATCGAGGTCATTCAGGGCGGAGATGTGAGCAAGGAAGCCTATACAGGTGACGGCGTTCACGTCAATTCAGGTTTGCTCGACGGTTTGAACGTTCCCGATGGCAAAAAGAAAATGATCGAATGGCTCGAAGAGCATAAAGTCGGTCAGGCATCCGTGAATTACAAGCTCCGCGACTGGTTGTTCTCACGTCAGCGATATTGGGGTGAACCATTCCCCATTCTTTGGGATGCAAACCATCAGCATCATCCCCTTCCGGAAGAACAGCTTCCCTTGACGCTTCCGGAAGTTCAGTCGTATGCCCCGTCAGGAACAGGAGAAAGTCCGCTGGCCAATATTATGGAATGGCTTAAAGTCGGCGATATGACGAGAGAAACAAATACGATGCCGCAATGGGCAGGATCGTGCTGGTATTATCTTCGTTACATCGATCCGAATAACAGCGAGGCACCTTTCTCGGAAGCTAATGAAAAATACTGGATGCCGGTCGATTTCTATATCGGTGGTGCAGAACATGCCGTTCTTCATCTTCTGTATGCACGTTTCTGGCACAAAGTGCTCTATGATATCGGTCTCGTTCATACGAAGGAACCGTTCCAGAAACTGTTCAATCAGGGGATGATTCTGGCGTATTCGTACAAGGATAAGAACGGAGCTTATGTCCATGTGGACAACGTTCAGAAGAATGGCGACGGTACGGTGACGGATAAACGCACGGGTGAACCCCTGACGATGCAGATCGAAAAGATGTCCAAGAGCCGTGGCAATGTCGTGAATCCGGATGATGTCGTTCGCGATCTTGGGGCGGATTCACTTCGTCTCTATGAAATGTTCATGGGGCCGCTCGATCAGGTCAAGCCGTGGGATACAGCGGGGGTTGCCGGTGTGAATCGTTTCCTTTCGCGTTGTTGGAAACTCATCGTCGCCTCCGGGGATGAAGACAAACTTCATGAACGCGTTGTCGATGAACCGTGTGATGCCGAGACCGAAATGATTCGTCATCAGACGATTCGCAAGGTTGGCGAAGATATTCAGAATTTGAGCTTCAATACGGGTATTTCCCAGATGATGGTTTATATCAATCATCTCTCCAAACTCGAGAAACTGCCTAAAGTTGCGGCGGAAACGCTTGTTCTTGTGATGGCTCCGTACGCTCCGCATTTGGCGGAAGAGTTGTGGTCAATCCTGGGTCACAAAGATTGCGTGTCTTTGGCAGAATGGCCGAAATATGATGCAGCCAAATGTGAAATCAATATTGTGAAGATGGCTGTTCAGGTCCTCGGCAAAATGCGAGGAACGGTTGAAATCGATAAGAATGCACCGGAAGAAGAGCTGATCGAAGCTGCGAAAAAGATTCCGGCGGTTGCCAGACAGCTTGAAGGCAAAACGATTCGCAAGACGATTATTGTTCCGGGTCGAATTTTGAACTTCATCGCAAACTGAAGCTGATACTCGATCACGATTGAAACAAAGCCGGATATCCATTCGATATCCGGCTTTTTTATTGGGGGTTTGATGTTTTGTACGGGGCAAAACATCGGTGACACGATTGGCGGTTGAGGGGATTTTTAATTCGAGCGGCGACTTTTTCTTCTCATGAGAAGGAGGGAGAGAAAGCCAAGAGAAAGCATCCATGGAATTGAAGATGATGAAGAAGACTGACGCGGTGATGCGGAACAATCATCGTCATTATCGGCTGTGTAGGGGGTATATCCTTCGAGTTCAGGGGCTTTATCGAGGAGCCAGTCATAAAAAGACTGGACAGCGGTTGAAAATCCCCAGACCTGACAAGTAATATCGGCCATGCTGGCAATGCCTGCGACGTATTCGTGCCCTTTGACGTCGATGGTTGCAGGGCCGCCGGAATCGCCCTGGCATGGACCGCCTCTACGTTTATGGTAAAAGAGTGTCCCATAGGGAATAAAGAGATTTGAAATGGTGTAGTTTTTATAATTACCGCCACTGCATGTTGTGGGATGGCATCCAATGATCTTTAATTCTTCTTCGAAATAGCAGCCATCGGGATTTGTGCAGAACATTTCATAAGGCATTTGGAAACTTTTTTTTGTGCCGGCAGAACCTTTTTCATCATATCCAAAGCCAATAAAGTTTGCTGTATATGAAGATATATCATCACTTTTGAAGCCGATATCCGGAGTGATGATGGGGATAGGTTTTGCGACATCATCTGGGACAGGTTCTTTGAGACGAATGAGTGCGATATCATTGATGCCGCCGGTAGCGTCGTTAAAAGTATCGAATGTTTCAAAAAAGAGTATCGTTTCGATAAGCTTTTTAAAAGGATCGGAATCGTCGAGTTTTGCTAGATCCATGAGGTCATCAATCGAATAACCCGACATATCCATGTTTCTCAATTCTTCATATTCATTGAGGATGCTGAAGTCAAAAGGAACGGTTGTGGTTTTATTATTTCCTGCGGGGATTTGGATTTCTCTCGTGCAGGCATTGAGGCGTGCATATTGGCTAAAATCGTTGTGATAAAAGATTTCATCGATATCATAAAGATTTTTGGAATAATGAATTTTTCGAGTTCCGAAGCCAATTTTAATATGTGAAATATATTCTGATGGGGTGGGGTGGATTTGAGTTTTCTCCCACGAGCAAGTTTCATCGAGGGGTGGAGCGATGGTGTAAGCATCCTCGGCGACGCAGTGAGCGGCTGTGAGAACGTATTGAGGATGGATAAGAGTACCCGAGCAGATGGAATCGTCGTTGTATTCGGGATAGTCTTTGAGAAAGAGTGAGACGACAGCGCGATGGGCTTTTGAATCGTCCTGTTTTCCGTTGACTTGAGCGTGTTTTGATGTGCTCAGATCGAGGGCTGGCTGTGAAGTCATGGAAAAGTCTTCGTCCAGTTCCTGACAGGAAAGCAGAAGACCTGTGCATAGCAGAATAGAGGCGGTAAAAGTTCTTTTCATAGCTCATCAGAGAAGGGAAATGCCTTCATTCAGGCATGAGTCAATCATTTCTTTAGGCCAGAAACTGGCCTGAACTTCGCCGATATGTTTTTTCTTGAGAAGGACGAGACAGAGTCGAGACTGTCCGATACCGCCGCCAATGGTTTGTGGGAGTTCATTGTTAAGCAGCATTTTATGATACATGAGGGAGGCGCGTTCGCGGTGTCCCGAGAGGTCGAGTTGTTTATTCAGGGCGTCGGCATTGACGCGAATTCCCATGCTGGAAAGTTCGACGGCGCATTGAAGAGGTTCGAACCAGACGAGAATATCGCCGTTTAGTGACCAGTCGTCGTAGTCAGGAGCGCGTCCGTCGTGAGGTTCACCGTTTGAGAGTTTAGCCCCGATTTGAGTGATAAAGACGGCGCCGCGTTCGCGGACGATTGTGTTTTCGCGAGCTTTTGGTGGGAGATTTGGATATTTTTGCAGGAGTTCTTCCGAGGAAATGAAAGAAATTTCGTTAGGGAGAGCGGGTTTAAGTTCAGGAAAACGGTTACAGACGAGCCATTCAACGGATTTAATGGAAGCATAGATTCGTTCGACGACGTTTTTAAGTGTGTCAAAGGTTCGTTCTTCAGGGAGAATGACGCGTTCCCAATCCCATTGATCGACATAAACGGAATGAAGGGCATCAGGAATTTCGTCGCGTCGAATGGCGTTCATGTCGGTATAGATTCCGAGTCCCGGTTCATAACCATATCGATATAAAGCGAGTCGTTTCCATTTTGCGAGAGAGTGAACGATTTCGAGATTGACGCCGCCGGCGGCGACATCAAAGCGGACGGGTCTTTCGAAGCCGTTTAAATTGTCATTGAGTCCGGAATCGGGGTCGACAAATAGCGGGGCGGAAACGCGGTGAAGATGGAGAGAATGAGAGAGTTCTCTTTCGAAAGAGTCTTTGAGAAATTTGATGGCCTGCTGAGTTTGTCGGAGATCGAGGATGGACTGGTACATGAAAAGAGTGCTTTAGAACAGGGAATGTTAAAGGACAGCGCGCCGCAGGCGCGCCAAGAAGGAATGCGCGGTGTATCGAAGCGTAGCGAAGATAGCCGCGCGCATCCTGCGTATTGGGGCACGGCCCCAATAGCAGGGGCAAAGTATTATATTATATTAAAGAGAAAGTACGCAATTGTGAGTGGAATAAAACAAAATGTTTTGTAAGCAGTGTGAGAAGTGGTTTGAAAGGTGAGAAAATATATGTGTGCAATGTAGGTGTATGTTGGTGTAACGCATTGTAATACTTCAAAAATGTATCAGAAAAGTTAAACAATAGTTGAAATTTAGTCTAAGAACTCGTTAAAAATAACTCCCTTGCTTCTGGAGGAGGGCATATCGATGAAATTTGATTACCTGGCTTCGTATTTGATGATCATGGGAATATGCACAGGATGTGCGACATCAGTCGAGCCGGATTCAACGGAAAGTCCATGCCAGGGAATGTGCAATGTTGCACAGGTTTGTAGAGCGAATGTTTGTTACGATACGTGTTCACTGAATAGTCCGTGTTCGGGCGTTGAGATGACGTGTGTGAACAGTATTTGTGTGACGCGGGAAATGAGTTGTATTCCAGATACGCGCAAGTGCAGCGAGGACGCCCGTAGCGTATTGGTGTGTCAGGACGGTTATGACTACGTTCTCGAAAGCTACTGTGCGGCGGATGAAAGCTGCGAGTTTGGAGCGTGCATCAAGGAAGCGTGTGAAAACGGAGTGAAGCGTTGTCACGAGAACAACGTGGAAATCTGCAAGAATAATGCGTTTGTGATTTATAGCGAATGTGATAGTCCGCAGGAATGCAGCGAAGTGGATTATACGTGTGAAATACCGCCGGAATGTCTGGATGAACGCAAGCGGTGCGATGAGAACGGGAATGTTCAGATCTGCAGCGAAGGACATTGGGTAGATTTTCAGCAATGCCAGGCCGGATATGCGTGCAGCACGTCGAAGCTGGAATGTGTAGAAACGGCGGCGTGTGACAATGATACTTTTAAGTGCAATGCCAACAGCGTGTATGCCTGTGCCGATCATCAGTGGCAATATATGCAGGATTGCGGCGATCAGATATGTGACGGTGGGAAGTGTGTGCCGCCCGAGTGTCAGGATGGCCAGAGTCGATGCTACGAAACGAATGACGGGATGTTCCGTCAGGTTTGTTCCAAAAATATGTATGACACGTATCCATGCGTGATTGGCGAGACCTGCGTGATGGAGAATGGCGTTGCCGCGTGTGTGAAGAATAATTGTGAGTCGGCCTATAAGTGCGAAAACAATAAGCTGCTCAAGTGTGAGGGCAACGCGTACGAAGAAGTGAAGGCATGCGGGAGTGATGAGACATGCAGCGCCGAAGAGGCCACGTGTCGTCCGAACTGCGGCAACAATGTACTGGATGTCGGAGAAGAGTGTGACGGCATTCATTTTAAAGAAGGTTTGACGTGTTCATCGAAGGTGACGAATTCGTCGGGAGTTCTGTCGTGTACGGTGGACTGTCACATCGATGCCTCTGGCTGTCAGCTTTCGTGTGAGGAAGGCAGTGCAAGTTGTGAAGGCAATACCTATAAGGCTTGTGTCGGTAAAAAGTGGACATATAAAGACTGCGAAGCCGAGGGCATGAAGTGCGGCAACAACGGGTGTTATGCCTCAGGTGTGACGGGAGATTGGGCAGATATTCAAGATTTTGAGTCACTGCCTGTAGTATCCAATCAGACGGTTTACAGTGTTTCCAATGATTATACGGATGAGGCTGGCGTTCATTGGACGATGACAGGCCGGACGCGGATGGATCAAAGTGGAATGGATTACAGCATCAATGGTCAGGGGTTGATCATTCGGGAGGGGAAGGACAAGAATAGTATTAAAGCGAGTTCGATAAAAGGCGGAGTTGGCAAACTTTCGTTTGAATGGCGAGGGTGGAATAAAGATTCGGGTAAGGTCGAGGTGAGTGTTGGAAGCAAGAAAGACACACTTTCTTTTACGACAACGGATACCGATCCGAAGACGTATGAACTCGAGGTGAACGATTCGAATGTGTCGACGATATCGATTGTACCGATGGGGTCGGGACGTTTTATCATCGACAATATTCGTTGGACGTCGGCAAAATAATTGTAGCGGACGAGTTACTATTCAGTCGGGGCTCTGCCCCGAACCCCGCTTAAGGGCTGAGCCCTTAAGAAACCTCAATATTTTTAGATGGTATAAGCCTTTTTGGGGTGCCTGTCCCTTATCTCTCGCCGGGGACCTGCCTCAGTTCGCAATATGAAATGCACTTCGTTTCCCGAGCCTGTCGGCTCTCCAACTCGTTCATTTCATGTGCATCACTGGGCTCTGCGATTCCAGCCGTCCACCGGACGCCTGCCTTCTCGGCCCCGCGTGGCTCTCATCATTTTCTGCCTTATAATTGCGAAATAATTATTTTTTTCGCCAATTTCAGCTCATTTCAATAGATATGTGAATTCTCCCCTGTCTGAGTTGTAACATAATCCTTTTTTCGCCAATTTCTGCTAAAAATTCAGCGGATTTGTGAATTCCCTTGGCTGAGCTGAACTTTTTTTTGTTGTGATAGTGGCGAGAATTCATGCGATGGGTGTGAAAAATGGTATAACCTGCCGTCGATTTTTTCAGCATAAGGCTGAAGTCATTTGAAAAGGAGTAATTGTATGACATCGTCATTGTGGCAGCGTTATCAGCAGAATTTGTGTGTTTGTCGGGATATCAATTTGTCGTTGGACATCAGTCGGATGAGATTTGAAGACGATTTTCTGTCCAAAATGTCGGGACCATTGTCGAAAGCGATGGATGATATGTCGGCACTTGAGAGCGGCATCATTGCGAATCCGGATGAGAAACGTATGGTTGGCCATTACTGGCTTCGTTCGCCGGAACTGGCGCCGACGGAAGAACTACGCAATGAAATTGCCCAGACAAAAGCCGATATCAAGTCGTTTTCAAAAGATGTTCATGAAGGTCGGATCGTTGCACCGAATGGTGCAAAATACACGGATTTGCTCGTAATAGGCATTGGCGGTTCGGCACTTGGTCCGCAGTGGATTGCTTCGGCACTTTCGACGAATGATGACAAGATGCGCGTTTCCTTCCTGGATAATACGGATCCGGAAGGGATAGAAATGACGTTGAGCCGAATTCCCGATTTAGAGACACTTTTGGTTGTCGTGATTTCGAAATCAGGGTCGACTCCGGAAACGCGTAACGGGATGATTACGACTTCGAATTATCTTTCTGCCCGTGGTCTGAAACTGAGCAATAGAGCCGTTGCAGTGACGGGAACGGGGTCGAAGCTGTACAATACGGCGAAGTCTGAAGGCTGGATTCGCACGTTCCCGATGTGGGACTGGGTTGGCGGCCGCACGTCGGAATTGTCTGCAGTGGGACTGCTCCCGGCCGCGCTTCAGGGGATAGATATCGATGGTTTGTGTGCAGGCGCGGCCGCGTGCGACGTGCATACGCGCAATCGCGATATGAGAAAAAATCCGGCCGCATTGATGGCTTTGATGTGGTTTTATGCGACGAGCGGCAAGGGACTCAAGGATTTGGTGATATTGCCGTACAAGGACAAGCTTTTGCTGTTTGCGCGGTATCTGCAGCAGCTGATCATGGAGTCATTGGGTAAGGCCCTCGATCTCGATGGCAAAGAGGTTCATCAGGGATTGACGGTTTACGGGAACAAGGGGTCGACGGATCAGCATGCCTATGTTCAGCAGCTTCGTGATGGCATCAACAACTTCTTTGCGACATTTATTGATGTATTTGAGTATGGTGCGGATGCCGTTGAAGTCGATCCGAATGTGACACCGGGCGATTATCTCCACGGGTTCCTTCTTGGAACGCGTCGCGCTCTCTATGAGAGTGGCCGTGATTCGATGACGATAACAGTCAATCGCATTGATCCGCACACGATTGGTGTATTGATCGCGTTGTTTGAACGAGCGGTCGGCATCTATGCATCGCTGATTCATATCAATGCATATCATCAGCCGGGTGTTGAAGCCGGCAAAAAGGCCGCATCCAACATTTTGTCAATACAGACGCGATGCCTAGAAAAGCTGGCCGATGGCAGCAAGATGTCAGCACACGATCTGGCTTCGGCCCTTGACTGTATCGATGACGAGGAAACCGTGTATCGCATCATGACGTATCTCGCCGTGAATGGTCGTGTTCATGCAACGTCGGATGACAATTACGATTTTGATCGCAAATTTTATCGATAATCTTCATCCCTGTTCTCTCCCAGGTTTGCAGGGAACAAGGAAAAAAAAGAGGCCGGGCGTATCGGTGTTTTGCCGATAGCCCGGCTCAAAGCACGCCGTATGTGCCGAAGGCGCATAGGCGCGCCTTCTCCAAAAGTCATAACAAGATGCCGGACAAGATGAGTTTTGCGATGGTGAAGTAAATGATGATGCCCGTTGCATCGAGGATGGTTGTGACGAAAGGTGCAGAAGCACTGGCGGGGTCGACGTGACAGAGTTTGAGGATGAACGGGAGCATTGATCCGACGAGAGATCCCCAAATGACGAGGATGCCGACACTGAGTGCGATCGTGAAGGCGAGCCCGGTGAAGACGCCTGGACCGTCTGGAAGCATACCGAGGAAATTGTATGCGAGTATGACGGCAAAACCGAGCAGGGCAAGGGTCGCACCGAGGCCGCTGCTGACGATGAGTTCGCGTTTGAAGACTTTGAGGACATCACGGAGTTTGATTTCGTCCAGAGCCATGGCACGCGTGACGAGGGTTGCTGCCTGAGAGCCGGTGTTACCGCCGGAAGCCATGATGAGAGGGACGAAAACGGTGAGAATGATGGCACTTTCCATGGCTTCGGAATAGTGATCCATGACACGGGTCGTGACGAGTGTGCAGCAAAAGAGAATGACAAGCCAACCGACACGTTTTGTGTAGAGTTCACGGAACGTAGACTGAAGGTAGTCGGTATCAAGAGCAGCCATACCACCCATTTTCTGGATATCTTCAGTGGCCTCATCCTGTACGACGTCGACGATGTCGTCGATGGTAATGATACCTTTCATGACATTGTCATTGTCGATAACGGGGAGAGCGAAAGTGTCTTCTCTGGCGAAGAGCAGTGCGACGGATTCCTGATCCATATCTTCGTGAACTGTGGTGGGGTCAGTGTCCATGATTTCAGAGATTTTAACACTGTCCTCAGATTTGAACAAATCCTCGAAAGAGACGAGACCGAGCAGGTGCTGTTGACTGTCGAGGACATAGACGTAGTAAATGGTTTCGAGCTCTTCACGGATTTGACGCCGGACGTAAAGAATGGCTTCGTCGATGGTCATATCCGGTCGGCAACGAGCAAAACGAGGGCTCATGAGACCGCCGGCTTCGTCTTCTTTATAGGCCATGAGGGCATCGATTTCTTTTCGAGCACGAGCTTGTAATGCAGCTTTTAGATGAGCTTTTGTGTCTTCGTCTTCGATGAGCTGCAGGACGTCAGCCGCGTCGTCCGGAGCAAGTGTTCGCATCCAGTGACGCTGTTCCCGTTCGTTCATGACGACAAACATGGCGGCCTGATCTTCACAAGGAATGGAGGAGAAAAAGTCTTCGGAATCCTCATGTTCGAGCTGGTTGAACCAGTCAACGCGTTCTTTGTCATTGAGCGTGGGCCACAATTCCCACAGATCGTCCATCGAAATCTGATGCAGATTCTCGTTGGTTTCTGTCATAACAATTTCCTTTATGAATGAGTCTGTAAAACGAAAGTCTTCAGCAACTCAAACACAAGGGAAAGGCAAACTGCCATGGCGCAACAATAGTCATGGTCTTCCTTTTCGGGAAGACGCAAAACGACTCCCCGATCTATAAATGAGATAAGTAATAACTAAGAGGGTCGTCCATAGGGCGCTCGGGGGAAAAGTGAACAAAAAGGCGAAAACTCACCTCAAACGCGGCGCTCTTTACGCGCATTTGATAAATTTTGCAAGGCTGATTTAGTGGTTAGTGGAATAATTGATAATTGATAATTGATAATTGATAATTGATAATTATTGGTGGGGTGGTTAGTGGTTAGTGGAATAATTGATAATTGATAATTGATAATTATTGGTGGGGTGATTAGTGGTTAGTGGTTAGTGATTGTATGTGAAAAGAGCCGTGTCGCGTCACGGCTGCATAGTGATTTGAGAAAAGAAACGTGGCCCGGCTGATTAGTGGTTGATAGAAGAGGCGTGGCCCGGCTGTATTGAGTTGCTGGTGGTGAACAGTATTCAGCTTTTATTTTTTAAATGAATCAAGCATCAGACCGAAAGCTTTGGCGAGTTCATCGTTATCAAGAGGCGTATCGTCGTCTTCGGTATCGTCATCGTCTTCGAGTTCTTGGATGAATGCTGAGAGTTCTTTATCCTGGAGCAGGCGTGGATCGTTTTGGAGCATTTGGCTGAGTGTCGGACAAGCCGGTTTTGAGGCATAAGTCTCCATAGCGGCTTTGGTGATCTGTCCTGCAATTTCCTGCATTACGACGGTGACTTCAGAAGCCATTCCGGCGATATCAGCGGCAGCAGTCTCGAAGGACTGCACGGCGTCATGTGCATCCGTCGAATCGGGAAAGATATGAGGCAGAAGGGAAGTCTGCGAGGATGTGTCTAAATCAGAATCATCGGAAGTTTGATGATGGATATCGAGAGGGACGGAAGCATTGGATGCTTTATTTTCATTGGAACGAGCGGTGTTGAATGAGAAACGATAGGCGCCGGGTTCCTGAGAGATTTTGAAACGAGGAATTCCGTTATCTGGAATGGGATGTTGAATTTCGTCGAAGAGCTGTCTGACACGATCGTCAGAGAGGGGATGAATCCCGGGAATGGCGGGCATATCCTGAATGGATGAGAGGATATCCCGAATCTTGTTTCCGGCTTGAATGCCCGGATTTCCCATGACATTTGAGTCTTCGCGGTCTTTTTCCATAGCGCCGCGAATTTGAGACTGGATCTGAAGTTTTGATGCCTGAATTTTAGAAGAAAAATTATTTTTAAAGGCCTGAAAATGCTCTGGGTCAGAGGGGATAAATTTTGAGAGCCAGGGAGCGAGAGGGTTATTTGAATTATTATGTTGAGAGAGGTCCTGGCAGAGGTCGGCGATTCCCTTGATGAGAGTTTTTTCGATGGAATCGAGTGCGAGAGAATAGACGCGTCCCATCGCTTCCTGAGGATTTTGAAGCTGGCCTGTATAAAGGCCGGTGAATATTTCGTCCATTTCCTGCTGGCTCATATCAATAGCAAGTGTATTGGAAGAAACGGGCAGCGGGAGAGGATTTTTAGCGAGGGAACGCTTTGGTTTTTTAATTTTTCTGGCAGAGTTATCGCGGGCCGAGTTCATAAAAAACCTCCGTTAGTGTCAAAGCTGAAAGACTCAGAGAAGACCCTGAACGAGAGGTAATTAAGCGCGAGCGAGCAAGGAAAGCGCGAGGGAATTGATGGCGAGATCGTCTTCGGGCCAGACGACACCGGCGTAAGCGTAAGAGGAAGCGCGGAGGGCTTTTTCCTGTTTAACGGCCATCGTGACATCAACCGGAGCTTCTTCTTTTGGCAAACGCAGTGGCACTATAGCCGAAGCACTTCGATGAGCTCTCTGTCCCGACGTTGAGGGTGTAGCGGAATGCACGGGAGAAATGGACTGAGAAGACGGCATTTTTGAAGAAACGCCGGACATTTGTTTGAGTCCAAGTCTTGAGGAATTTGAGGAAGCTTGCGAAGCGACCGATTTTGCGACGTCAGGTTTTGATTGTATGGGTTGCGGGGCCTGATTTGAAGCTACGGGTGGCTGAGCCGTCTGAGACGGTGTGCGGTTTCGTTGAGCCTGATTTGCAGCATTATGGGTTCCCATTGAGGTGTTGTTTGAGCGAGCCTTAAGAGCCTGCATGGCAGACTCATAATGTCCTTCATACAGCTTCCCGTAAAACATCTGATGCTGTTTAATCATCATTTCTTTGATGATTTTGTTCTGTTCATCGGGATCGGAGACACCTTCAAGGGCTTCTCTATAAGAAGTGCTTTTGGAATCGAGGATCTGTCCGGAGTGGAAGACTGTGGTCGTGATGTGACCGTCTTTAATGCCGTTGTCTTCTGTCTGAATATGATACCAGAGTGAACGAAATTCGATATCGTTATTGTATGCAATGAGCATCGTAACCATCCCGTTCGGCGAAAGGCCGACAAAAAAGTGAGACTCCAGTTTTCGCGCTTTTTATTGAAATCGTCAAGTCTTGAGCCAATGTTTTCAGAATTCGTAGAAATTTCGCGTAAAATGAAAGAAATGACTGAAAAAAAAAGCGCGGTCTAGTATAGGTGCATAGCATTTTTGGGGGGACTTTCAAAAACCTTAACAAAAGGAAGGTATGACAATATATGACTTTTTTATGCTACTGGGCGGGGTAGGACTATTTTTATTCGGAATGACCGTCATGTCTGACGGTTTGAAGAATGCCGCCGGCGAGCAACTGAAAAATATTCTGGAACATGCGACGAGCAACCGTTTTGTTGCTGTGGTTATCGGTGTTCTTGTTACGGTTCTGATTCAAAGTTCTTCGGCAACCGATATGATGGTTATCGGTTTTGTCAATTCGGGACTGATGACGCTCATGCAGGCCATAGGCGTCATTATGGGCGCAAACATCGGGACAACAATAACCGCTCAGATAACGGCATTCAGCCTGGGTGCTTACGCGCCTTTGATTCTGTTTATCGGCGGTATTCTTTTCTTATTTGTTAAGAAAACCATAGTTAAGCATCTCGGTTCCGTAATCATGGGATTTGGGATGCTTTTTTTTGGCATTTCCATCATCGGAAAAGCCATCGCACCGTTGGCACAGAGTGCCGAATTTATCGGTTTTCTTTCGCAGCTCGAAAATCCGGCACTTGCCGTGCTTTTTGGTGTTTTGTTTACGGCACTTCTTCAGAGTTCGTCGTCGTCAGTCGTCATCTTTCAGACATTCGCGATTCAAGGCATCATTTCGTTCCCGATGGCTGTATATCTGACGATCGGCGCGGCTGTCGGCTCCGTGACGCCGAACATTCTTGCGTCTCTGACAACCAACAGAAACGGAAAACGAACCGCCATTCTCAATCTCCTTTTCAACGTTTTTCGTGCGTTTCTCATCCTCGCTTTGATCTTTGCGATACCGCCTTTCCTTGACTTTATCGTATCGCTCTCGCCGGATAACGTCGGCCGTCAGGTCGCAAATGCTCATACGATTTTCGCCATTATTGCCGTATGTGCAATGTTCCCGCTGGCTCCGTTTATCGTTCGTTTGTCTAAAAAGATCATCCGAGAGCTCCCGGAAGAGACGAAATCGCTCAAGGATCGCGAGCTCATTTATATGCAGGAAGGCAATTTGCCGCCGGCAGTGGCTCTCAATCAGGCTCAGCGCGAGATTACTCGCATGGGGCGTTTGGCGAGTGAGAACCTTAAGCTGTCTGTTCGATGCTTCTTTGAGAACAATTCGAATTTGGCGCTGCAGGTCGAGGCAAACGAAGACACGGTGAACTATCTGACCCATGCCATTACCAATCGACTTGTGAAAATCAGGACGTTTAATATGACGGGACATGAGCGCAACCGCATAACGCAGATGACGCTGGCGGTTTCGGATATCGAACGCATCAGCGATCATGCGGAAAATATCGTCGAGTATCAGGCTCAGATGAGCAGCAAAAAGGTTAATTTTTCTCAGGAGGCACTTGAGGAACTCAGGGAACTTGCGGATGCCTCGACGGAAGCCATCGATGACTGCATTGATATCTTTGAGAAGGAGGAATTTAATCGTCTTGATGCGGCAGAAAAGCAGGAACAGCACGTGGATGAGCTTGAAAAGCGGAATATGAACAGTCACATCGCGCGCTTGTTTGATCATCAGTGCGATCCGGTTGGCGGTGTCATCTTTACGAATATGTGCAGTGACCTGGAACGCTGTTCAGATCATGCGATCAATATTGCGTTTGCACTTCACGAATACGATTTTGGACTGAATCAGAAATGATGTGAAGAGGACGGTCGGTCCCGCAGGAACCGACCGCAGCGCGCTATTCTGACGAATACGCGCGCCATCGCCCGGCTATCGGCGAAAATCGCCAATACGCCGGGCGTTTTTTTGAGTGCAATCGACATTGAGTTGTATCATCCGGATACAACTCGATACTTGCTTTAATGTCCTTTGCTATTTTCGCAGACTTCGAGTGCGTGTTCAGCCATTTCACGTGCACTGGGGTCGGTTTCCATCTTGAGCATGAGTTCGAGATCGGGAACGAAAGCGGACCATTGTGTAATGGCGGCGGCTCTTGCCGCACAATAACGAGCTTTGGGGAGATCGTGATCGAGACCGGCTGCGATTGTTTTTATCATGTCGGCATCGGGTTTACGGCCGAGCAGGCCGAGTGCAATGAGAAGATTGGCGTCGAAGAAACGCCGACTGCATGCTTCAATGAGCTCGTTAATCGTGTAACAGTCGATTGTGGAATTGAAGAGTTCTCTGGCGCGTTTTGAAATCCAGGACTGTTTTGATTTAATCGTGGCATAGCAGACTTCATCGTGCAAATCGCGAACGATGGCCAGTTCAGTCTGAAGTTCTTCATCGATCGACTGCCAGGTGATTTGATGGAGATGCGTCATCTGAGACGTTTCGTCACTGACGAGTTCGAGATGAACGCCATCGACAGCCAATGCCTGAATGACAGACATGATTTTTTCAAAGAAATCGGGATCGTTTGGATCAGGATTATCGCGGAAAACACTTCGTCGATTGTGCATAATCAGAGACTTTATGAATAGAAACGAATCGCGGTCAGAAAACCCGCATCTTGTGCTAGATACCA
Source organism: Myxococcota bacterium (assembly GCA_045599245.1). Classification (GTDB taxonomy): domain Bacteria; phylum Myxococcota_A; class Bradymonadia; order UBA4248; family UBA4248; genus UBA4248. Next base: position 3,196 of record JAZRVP010000136.1, on the reverse strand, counting down.
CAAAACAAACCAAAATTACAGTGTGTTGTGGCAGGGTGTGAAGCGAGTGACGGGGCGTTGCGGGGTTTCCCCGCATGGGGGGTAGGCGCGTATTTGCTTGCAAATAGCGCCGCAGGGGGGCTCTGCCCCCCACCCGAAAAAAGTCATAAAAATGGAATGTGCCCGTTCATACTTGTCTATTCACAATTTCCTGTGGCAACGTTGCATTTTGTTTTTCCCTGTGCAACGCAGTTTTTGCAAATAAAATCGGCCGATGTTCTGCCGTTAGTATTTCTGGCACCGCAGCAATAGATCGAAGGCAGACAGGCACTTCTGTATTCACGATGATCGGATGCACAATTGTTATGGCTGTTTGTGGATCCTGAGCAGCCGGAGTTCGAGCCGTAAGCGGTACAGTATAAGTGGCATGAATTGTTGAGATAGCCCATTTTTTCACAGGAACTGAGGTCATTGGGCAGGCAGACAGACTTATAGTGGGTATATCCTGATTCACATTGAGTGACGTCGCAGCGGTAGTCCGGTGTATTATCGTAGAAACTTTTTTGAGAAAGTGTGCCGGCTTTAACGCCGGGCAGGCCCTGACACACGCTGTTCACGCAGTGCAGACCGTCATAATTCAGGACTGTGCTTCCATCGTCAGAACAGGCACATTTTCCATTGGCATTGCACACCTTTTCGACACCATTTTGACAATTCTTTGCATCACTGCTGTCTGTCGGGGCACAGGAAGTTGCCGAGTTATTAACGCAGGATTTTTTATTGGTTGAGAGGTGAAATCCGGCGGCGCACTTTGACACTTTGCAAATGCCTGCATCGCAGGAAACGAAAGATGCGCCGGCGTTATTAGCAATGGATTGTGTGCAGTCGACAGCGATGATGGAATCGACTTCAGCGCAGGCCGTTGGGGAGCTTTTGAGGCAGGATTTTTTATCGATTGCGGGATGAAATCCGGCGGCGCACTTTGACACTTTGCAAATGCCTGCATCGCAGGAAACGAAAGACGCGCCGGCGTTATTAGCAATGGATTTTGTGCAGTCGACAGAGATGACGGAACCGGCTTCAACGCAGGCCGTTACTGTGTTTTGGATGCAGGATTTATTATCGGTTGAGGGATGATATCCGGTGGCGCACTTTGACACTTTGCAAATGCCTGCATCGCAGGAAACGAAAGACACGCCGGCGTTATTTGCGATGTTTTTGGAGCAATCGACGGTGGTGACGGATGAGACGTCGGCGCAGGCTGTTGGGGCGTTTTTGACGCAGGATCTCAGGTCAGTATTGGGATGGTATCCATTGGCACATTTGCTCACCTGGCAAATGCCGTCTGTACAGGAAACGTCGCCGGAACTTGCGATATTTTCAATGGACGTACAGTCTTTTTCCGTGCTGTTGTCATTTGTTGCGCATTTGAACGGGGTTGATTCGACACAGGATTTCGCGTCACTGCTCAGATGAAAACCTTCTTTACAGGCTATGACAAGACAAGAGCCATCGAGCGTGCAGGTTGTTGAGGTTGAATTAGGAATGAAATCGAGGCAGTTAATCGTAGAAGAACTGCCGGCCTGAGCACAAATTGATTCACTGTTTTGTTCGCAGGAGAGGCCGTCAGACGTGAGATGAAAACCCTCGCTGCAGGCGATGAGCTTGCAGGTTCCTTCGGGGAAACACTCGGCTTTGGCGCCATTTTCAGGAAGTGTTTCATTGCAATCGACGGGTGTTTCTGTGGCCTTCATGTTTGCCGGTGCACAAGCCTGGACGGAATTGGCTGTGCATTTGGTGATTTTGGTTCCTGAATATTCGGGATGTTCGTTTTCCAGACAGCCACTGATGACGCATACGCCATTTTCGCAGGCCGCATTGTCGTGAATGTTGGGACAATTGTCACAATTCGGTCCGCAGTGTTCGTTGTTATTGATGCAGTCAAATCCCCCCTTGTCATTTTCAAGAGAACATTGTGTTTCGGCACAGGCATTGGGACGGCAAATTCCATTATCACAATAGCCATTGATGCATTCATTTGCGCAAGAACCGCAGTGCATTTGCGATGTTTTAAGATTTGTACATTCGGGATTATAATCGGTGCCGCAGTTGTCAAATCCGGCATCACAAGCGAAGGCACATGAAAGCACGTCTTCGTCGTTTTTCCTGCATTCAGAGGCATGGGCATTGGTGTATGTTAATTTGTTACAGTCCTTGTCACAGGTGCCGCAATGTTCGAGGTCAGTCGAAGAGAAGCATTTTTTTTCACCATTGATGAGACACTGCATTTCAGTGACCTCACATTTGTCGACGCAGACGTATTTGTCATCGACGAGTTCACAGGATTGGTTTGATAAGAGGCAATTCTGGCCTCCATAGAGCCCGTCAGAAGCGTCACAGTCATTGGCGCCGCATATTCGAGGGCTGCTTGGATCAATGCACTTGAACTTATCATTTCCAGTCTTGCATTGAATTTGAGGTGCTTCACACTCGCTCGATTCTTTAGATTTTTCACAGTGATAGTTATTGGAGTCGTTATCATTCGGCATACATTCGCTGAATTCGATGGGACAGTTCAATGTCGAGAAATAGAACTCAGCGTTTTTAGGGGAGTGTTTGAGAACGCAGTTTTCGGGATGATCTATGGTGCAGTCCGGGGTTGCGATGTATGAGAGGCCAATCTCCTGATAATTCGCGATTTGACGAGGAGGACAGCTTTCTCCTTTTTCAATCACGTCTTCCATGGTACATCCCATACACAGGCAAGTGGAAACTAACGTCAAACAGAAAAGATTTTTCATAATCGCACCCAATGAAATTGTCTGTGGTTGAATCGTGATTTGCATTACGTAAATGCTGATCGCGGCTTAAATTCAAGACTTTAGCGAAGCAGTTTTCATCGTGAAGTTTTCAGAACTTTACGGATGTCCGAAGAAGCACCTGAGAAAATGAGCGTTCATGATACGCTTCGTTTAATGAATGAACATCATTATCCGTATCATAACATTTCAGAGAGAATTTGTTGAGTAGAGAGCGAAATAAGGCAAAAAAATGCGTTACTACTCACCGGGGCTCTGCCCCGAACCCCGCTGGGGCTTTGCCCCTGTCCTCAGTTCGCAATATAAAATGAACTTCGTTTCCCGAGCCTGTTGGTCGAGGCGTTGTGCACAACGCCTCGACTGGCCGTTCATTTCATTTGCTCACTGGGCTCTGCGAT
>JAZRVP010000135.1:0-21213 GCA_045599245.1 Myxococcota bacterium | reverse complement strand
GGGGCTCTGCCCCGATTCCTCAGTTCGCAATATGAAATGAACTTCGTTTCCCGAGCCTGTCGGCTCTCCAACTCGTTTATTTCATTTGCTCACTGGGCTCTGTGGTTTTCGCCATTCACTGGATGGCGAAAATCCTCGGCCCCCCGCTTAAGGGCTGAGGCCTTAAGAATCCGCAATATTTTAGGTTGGTATTAGCATTTGGGGCTGCTTTACAATTGTTCCTCGCCGGGGCCCCACCGCCCGGCTCTCTGCATTTTTTGCCTTATAATTGCGAATAATCCGTCATTCGTCAATTTCTGCCCATATTTCAGAAGATTTGTGAATTAATCCTGCCTGAGTTGTAACCGCAGTCGATGTCAAATTCTGTGAAAAGAGTTTTGTCAAAACCATACAGAGGCGGTACAAGACATCGTGCATTTTTTGAGGCAAAACTCAGGAGGGGAACATGAAGGCGATAACGTGCAAAGGAAAACATGCAGAAATCTGTCGGGAAATATCGACGAGACACCGCGATGATGCAATGCAGCTGATCTATGCTTTTTTCCGCAGTGAGGAGAACACGGATTCATATTCGATACAGCTGCTGACGATTTTGAGAGAGCTTCTTGAGGATGGCGACAGTGACGAACTCTATCGGCTTCGCATCCGCATGCGAAGCAACGGCGATCGCGTCCTTATCAATCTTGCGCAGTTTATCTGGGCTCTTGATGCCGGGAAATACGATGAGGCCGCTGAAACACTTGCCGAAAAATGCCTTGCAGATATGCCGAAACTCAGTCGAAGCATGCAGGATTTTGTCGATGAGGAAGGCTTGTCTCCGGCAAGTGACATGGCGGGACAGCGCATTCGGGAAGCCGTCAAAATCATCCGTGACTATTTTGATTCGCAGGATAATGAAGAGGCTGTCAACCGTCTTGACGATCTCAATCTTGAAATGAGCCGGATTTTTCTGTTCACCCACGAAGAACTAATCGCGGAGGACATGAAAAAAGCCGCACTGAGTGCGCAGCGCCAGGGCGATGACCTGAAATGTTATCGCATCTGCCGCGAAATTGTTCGGAGCTACGATCCGGTTTTGACTGCATCCGATGGAAGTGACAGCCGCCTGAAGGGATTGCGCGAAATCGTTGAGTATGCCCGTAACTTCGTCAATACCAAAGAAGCGGAAGAGACGTAAAGATGGGACGGGGGGCCCGGCTAATGGATAGGCAGCCTCAAATGCTTATACCGCTTAAAAATATTGAGGTTTCCAAAGGGCTCAGCTCTTTGGTGGAGTCTGGGGCAAAGCCCCAGCGGGGTTCGGGGCAGAGCCCCGGTGAGTAGTAACCTTGTTCATATAATTTGAAGTGTTCAGGATTGCGCAGATTATGGCCTGTATGGTAGAATGGCAGGCGATTTTTCAGAAACAGCGGTCAGGATGACCGCTGTTTGTCGGCCAAATAATCTTCATGGAGGAAGGTAATGCCGCTTCAGTGGTCGGGGGAATTACGGTGCATTGTTGAGAGTGCTGAAAGGGATGCTGCCAGAATGCAGGTCCGAATGAATACTGCACTCATTCTTCGCAGCATGCTTCGCATGGAAGGCATAGGATGCTCGCTTCTTGAACAGGTCGGCATTTCGCTCATAACGCTGGAAACCGGACTGAAAACTTTGCGTCTTCAGCCGGAAAACTATGATGCGCCGCAGCGTTTGTACGAAAGAGCTTCTTTGTGTGCTGGTTACACGAGAAGTCAGGAAGTCGGAGCACTGCATATCCTGCTTGCCCTTCTTGAGGTTGTCTGCATGGGCCAGTCTCTGCTCAATGCACTCGGTGTAAATGCGGGGCAGCTCAAATCTCTGATTTATTCCCATTTCGAGCTGGAAGCCGATGTTCTTTACCGGACACACTCGTCCCAATCGTTGAATGCCGTGGCTGTCCAGAACAAGTCAGCCGGAGCGCGTTCGACGAAATATATTGAGCCGCAGCCCGCCGTCAGCTATGGAACGGACGTCATGGAATATTCTCGTCCCGGATCCCGTTCCAAACCTGTGCCTTCTCTAAAAAAGCGCCTGATGACACCGGGAGAAATCTCTCAACTCAACCGTTCGGACTCACAACCCTCTCTTCCCGGATTTGAAACAGATCCTGACAGGACGGCATCTCAAACGATGAAATCGTCTCGTCAGACGAGCGGCACATATCGCGCAACCTCATCGCGCGAGATGCAGAAAGCAACAATGCTTGATCTTGCAACCCGGCTAAAAGAAAAGAAAAGCAAGACGAGTGAGGCACGTCGCGCAAGTCGTGAAATGCCTTGTCTGGCCGCCCTGTGTGAAGAGAAAAAGAGCAAAGAAAATACTTCGGAAGTTAAAGAGTCCGGAACTACAACGGAAAATGGACGTGATCAGGTTTTACCCGAAAAAACTTTGCGGACTCTGACTCCAATATCCCCAGAAACAGAGGTCAAAAAAGAGTGCGTTCAGGAAACCGTAAAAGCCGTAAGTCCTGAACCATCTAAATCAATGTCAAAGCCTGAACCAAGGCCTCTGACCCGTTCTCAGAACGCTCCTATTATCACGCGCCGAAATGCACAGTCTGTCAATGAGACGGCCTCTGTGTATGCCCGGAAAAGCTCAGGACGTTCGACTCGACAGATCGCGGGATTCAATCCGTTTGAACTGAATAAAAATAATTTTCCGATGCTCTGCACCTACGGAAGAAATCTGCTCGCAGAAGCCATGTCCGGAAAAATTGATCCCGTTCTCGATCGAGATCACGAAATTGATCAGCTCATCGATATTCTCAACAAACGCCGCAGCAATAATCCCATTCTTGTCGGGGAGGCAGGCGTCGGAAAGACGGCGATTATTGAGGGACTTGCGCTTCGAATGGCCCACAATGAGGCTCCTCGCGGACTTGAAAATAGAACAATTATTGCACTGGATTATGGCTCAATGCTGTGCGGAACTCAGCTTCGAGGCGCCGTCCAGGAACGAATGAAGAAAATTAAGGATGAGGTGCGAAACGCATCCGGTCACATCATTCTGTTTCTGGATGAAATCCATAGCTGGCTCGGGGCAAACAGCAGTGATCCCAATTCCGATGCAGCTTTAGAGCTGAAAATCGCCCTCTCTCGCGGTGAGCTCATGTGCATAGGTGCGTCCACTCCTCAGGAACTGAGACGTGCCTTCAATGCTGACCCCGCATTTGAACATCGTTTCGATTTTATCGAGGTTAAAGCTCCCAGCCCGGAAACTTCGATAAAAATCATTCAGAACGGTATCATCAATCAGTATGCCGCACATCACGATGTCACGTATGAGGCTGATGCAATACGTGAAGCGGTTCGGCTGACTGAACGATATGTTCAGGAACGATCCCTTCCCGATAAGGCAATATCCGTACTCGATCGCGCAGGCAGCCTTTGCGAGCGTTCCGGCGAGACAGAAGTTACCGCTAAACATGTAGCTCAGGTTATTGCTCAAATCGCCGAGGTTCCTGTCGAAAGACTCCTGATGTCGGAACGCCAGAAACTCCTCAAAATGGAAGAAATTCTAGGCAAAAGACTGATCGGTCACGAAGACAATGTCTCTAAAATATCAAACGTCATTCGCCGCAATCACGCAGGTTTCGGGGCTCAGCGCCCGATCGGAAGCTTTCTGTTTCTCGGTCCGACCGGTGTCGGTAAAACGGAAACAGCCAAAGTCCTGGCTGACTATCTCTTTGGGTCTTCAAGAAATATCGTTCGTTTTGATATGAGCGAATTCATGGAACAGCATGCTGTCGCAAAGCTGATAGGCTCTCCCGCCGGTTATGTGGGTTACGAAGATGGTGGTTTGCTCACTGAAGCATTGCGTAAACGCCCCTACCAAATCGTCCTGTTCGATGAAATCGAAAAAGCTCATCCCGATATGTGGAATATTCTTCTTCAGATTCTTGATGAAGGAAGATTGTCGGATTCAAAAGGGCGGCACGTAGATTTCTCAAATACCGTCATCATTATGACCAGCAACCTGGGCGCTGCCGATGTTATGAAGGCTTCGCAGACGGGAATTGGTTTTGCTTATGAAAATAAACTGACCGCCAAAGATGCAGATAACATCATCATTTCAACCGCAAAATCGCGTTTTTCCCCGGAACTCTGGAACAGAATCGAGGAAAAACTTGTCTTCCATCCTCTTACAATTCACGAAATCGAACTGATTGCACATCTCCTATTGGCCGATTCAGCCAAACGACTGAAAGCTGATAAACGAGTTGAACTCTCTTTCAATGAAGCAGCAATCATCCCCTATCTCATTCAAAATGGCGGTTTCGATCCCGATTATGGTGCTCGCCCCATGCGGCAGACCATTCAAAAACTTGTGGAATCACGAGTCGCTGAATGGATCATCGAGCATGAGGAAATTCCCAAAGAACTTTTTGTCGATCTCGTCGACAATCAGATTTTGGTGGAAGAAATCACACCGCTCAATGAAAACCACTAACTTTTGACAGAATATTGAACAGTTTTAAAAAGCAGTACCGCAAGGTGCTGCTTTTTTGATTTTCTTCACCACTAAGGTCGGTATTGTGAAGAAAATTACATACGAAAATTTCACTACCAATTTCTACACCATTCATTAAAGCATCCTCAGTTAGGGATATTTTAGGGGTAAAATTAATGATATGAAATTTTCACTAGTAAATCTCAGTTCAGAAAAATCATAACAAAAAGGATACCATGTTTTTTTCATCTTCTGATTCAGCCTTTAGGTGGATGGCATCATTAACTCGGTGAGCAAATGAAAGAAATTAATCAAAGCCAGAGCACCATCCCCGGCTCTCTTCAATTTCTGCCGTGATATGCGTTTTATTCAGAGGATTCCTAACGAAATAATCGTCATTGAATTATATTCATACTATTGTTTATATGTCTGATAATAGTGAACAAACCTAACCACAATAAACACGTCTATTAATTTTATTTCAAATTATCGTATAACTGTTTGTTTAGATTATTGTTATATCTAAACAGCAGGCCGAATTAAATTCATATACTGAATTTTATATGACTGCTTTTTTCTATTCTATGAATTGGATATAAATTTGTGATACGAAATTTTCGTGATAAGAATTTTCGTATTCATATTTCATAACCACAGCAATTTCCTGGTTGAAGTTGCTCTATTTTCATGCGCAGTTATGACTTAACTGAAGCTCGCGCGCCGAAGGCGCGCAAGCAAAAAGGAGGAGGATGCATCGTAGCCGAGCCCGTCTTGCCTGCGGCTTCGACGGACCCTGTTATTCAAATGTGCGGCTTCCAGCCGCATTGCAAATCCGCGTTTATTGCTAAAGACTGTGACGCCAGATCGCGCTTCGAACGCTTTTGCGTTCATGCGCGGATGTATTGCAAATTATCTCTGATGCAGCCATGCAACGTGTTCAAAACAGGGAATTGATTTTTTCGACATTAAATTTCAGATACCAAAGCAATGTAACGATTCAGGCGGGGGATCAATGCACCTGCAGCGTTCGTTTTGCCTGCGGCTTCGACGGAAATGTGAATCGGATTTTTGAGGCATTTGGAATGACTTTCCCCGACTTTTCATCTGCCCGATTAAAAAATCGCATTTCAATTTCCTGGTTGAAGTTGCTCTTTTTTTATGAACCGCTTTCAAAACAGAGAATTGATTTTTTCGGTATTACATTTCAGATGCAAAAGTAATGTAACGATTCAGACGGGGGCTTGTGCGGTTATTCAAATCGTTGGCTTACAGCCACTTGTGTGGATGTCACAATAATTCATCAAAAATTATGATTTGAAATTTTCGGGAGTTCGTTTTTTTAGCAGGCACTGGGCGTAGACACTCTGTTCGAGTTCAAAGAACTGTTTGAAGTCGATTTTTTCTGCACTGTGTTTTTTTGCAGAACTAAAGGACGAAAAATTCGTGCTGATATTTTCAAGGATGAATTGACACATTAATTCAAAATCGTTTTCTTCGCATAGAGCATCGACGATTCCGAGCCATTGAGCATATTCTCTATCGAAATGTCGTCCGGACTGAATGATTGATTGAGCTTCTTCCGGATGGCTTGCCCATCCATGGGCCCATGCGTAGCCTCCGGCCCCAGGTACTATCCCCCACTCTTTTTCTGGAAAAGCAAATTCAGCGTTGTCAGAAGCCAGGACAAAATCGGAAGCGAGACAAATTTCGGTTCCAAGTCCTAAAGCCAGTCCCTGAACACAGCAAACGATGCAGATGTGGGAAGTTCGAAGCCGATGGATGACATTTCTCTGATGTTTTAAGTGAGAGAGTATTTTTTCATTAGACCAGGTGACTCTTTCTTTCTGATTAGCACCTGCGCAAAAGATGGGAAAGCCTCTTGGAGAGATTTTCCGGCTGTCAAATGCAAGCAATTTAATATCGGGTTGCTGCTCACAACGGGTGAGAAGCTGATCGAGTTCATCAATATCGGATTGTGCGAAAACATTAATGGAACCGATATCGAAATGGCATCTTGCGATGCCATTTTTGAAATCGAGGGCGAGCATGAATTAGGTTCTCGGGGTGACGCTGTAATAGGCCCACTGACTAATTTTATCGAGCGGCGTAATGGTATCCTTTGAGTTGTCGATGAGGAAGTGAATCGTATGTTCTCGCTGATTGAGTTCGTAGGTGTAACCGATTTCAACGAGATCGCTTTTACCCTCCGGATTGAGTTCTTTACCTGCGATTCTGGTAATCCATCGGCATTTTTTGTCTTCTTTGCAACGATCGACGCGGTGATTGGCGTCAGGTTCACCGTTGGTCAGGAGCCAAGCGAGTGCGTTGATAAATTCCTGTTGTTCGAGAACTTTGACGAAGGCATTGCAGATATCTTTGTAATCTTTATTTCTGCAGAGATGTTTTTTAGGCCAACGTTCGTTTCTCGGGATATTGAGGTTATTGGTATATTCGTTTGGAAAGATATTAACGGGTTTAACGGAAGGCATATTTTCGCCCATGATGATGAGGTCACTGGCGAGTAAGCCTTTAGGTTCGAGACTTTTTGTATCCCAGTTGAACAGGAATTTGGCGACGCGAATTTCGCCTTTTTCCTTCCACTGGAAGTAAGCCGAAAAATCGTCTTTAAATTCCTGTTCGACGGTCCAGCCGATGATTTCGTCTTCGGTATGCCCCGGCTGAGTGGTGAGTTTAAGGAAGTGAAGTAGGAGAACGCCGCCGAGGTCGATGCCGACACTGAACTGATGGGATGTAATGGCGTGTACTACGCTTTCAGGGCGTTTAAGATTTTCGGCGACTTCAGCGTAATTGAATGGATCGCGGTTAAAGATTTTGGCCATGTCATTTCTGGGAATGACGTCTTTGGTTTCGACATCGACGATCCACACGGGGCCGACGTTAACGGATTCATCATGGAAATCGAGATAGACTTCATACTGAGGGTCTGGGGTCTGTTTATCACCGGAGTCGGTATCGAGGTGCAGTGCTCTCCATTCACCTTTTTTAAGGAAGTGCATATTAAAGCGGTTTTCCATGAACTGTGTTTCGACGAGCGAATCGATGGTGACTTTTTCCTGAGCAACGGTAACGGATTTGCCGGAATTTTTAAATTCGACGAGTGCATCGATGTAATCGGGTTTCCAGACCTGGAAATTTTTGACGATATTGATGGCGTCGTTTTCGCGACCAGCAAAAGGATCACGCAATAAGGTCGGTCGTTTTCTGACGGCTTCGACGACGACATCTTCCGTGTCGCCGCCCATGTTCATGGAGAAGTACACAAATGCACCGCCGAGTCCCAAAAAGAGAACGAGACAAACAGCAATAAGCACGAATAAAACTTTGCGATCCATAATCTTTCCTTGCACCAGTTTTGGCATTTCAAGCCACAAAAAGCCACAATACCCTATCACGTTTTGTCAGCATAGGACAATATGCTTTTGAACATGTGAGCAAGCAAAGTCACTATTCAATCGGGGCTCTGCCCTGGACCCTGCCAGGGCTCTGCCCTGGTTTCCCGCCAAAGGGCTGAGCTCTTTGGAAACCTCAATATTTTATAAGGAAACGCCGCGTATGACGCAGTCATAGCGGCGTTAAAGCGTCGTAGTGCGAAGCAGTAGACGCGATGCATCCGGCGTATCGTTTGATAGCCGGGTGCAAAAAAGGATTATTCGACGAGTGTAATTTTAACCCAACCGTTGCCTTTGTGACCGGTTTCGTTTGTGCTGCCGGATGGAGCAGGAAATGCGGCATTTCCGGCTGTTGTTTTGGCATTAGTGAGGTAGAAATCGGAGGAAAGTTTGAAACCGGAAGGCGCATTTTTGGCTGTTTCTGCGGTGAAGACATAACCGGAACCGCCGCCGCCTCCGGTATTTCCATCCGACGAAGGCACGTAACCGCCGTACCATCCGCCGCCGCCGCCGCCGATGTCGTAATTGCTGTTATAGGTTGCGCCGACACCGAATGCATAGCCTGTCGTCTGCGAACCACCTGCCGTCGTCTCCGTGCCATCGGTTTTGCCTTTGCCGCCATTTTCGCCGCCGCCGTATCCGCCGGAACCATCGTCGCTTCCGTTGAGCGTACCGCTGGCATTGTCTGCACCGCCGCCGCCGCCTGCCACGATCACGCGATGATAGAGCGTGTCTTCACCGATGCGAATATCCGATCCGCCGCCGCCGCCGTATCCCATAGATCCGTTGCTGTGTCCCGTCGCCGCACCGCCGCCGTTGCAACCTGCTCCCTTGGCATTGGCACCCACATACGTATAGGTCGCGACATAACCAACCGTTCCATAGTGCAGGTAAACCGGCTGCTTGCTTTGAAGTTTCAGAATGCCCTCCGCATATCCGCCGAGGCCGCCGTGGGAACCCTGTGCCTGATCGTTATTGACGCCGTCACCGCCGGATGCGCCCCAGACCTGGAGCTTGTAGGTGCCTGGAAGAAGCGTCAGACTTGACTGGCAGGCGTCCACGGCTCCCGTTGCAGTCGTATTGAAACTGCCGTTTTCAAAAGCGATGACTTTGATCGTCTCCTTATTAGACGAAATGTTGTTGTACACGCCTGAACTCGAGGCCTTGCCTGAAATGTCCGCACTCGAAATGGCTGCATTCGCATCGGGTATATTGGCCGTCAGTCGGACTGTCTTTTCAGCCCAGTTGCCGGGTGCAAAGGATACAGAGGCACTCCCGAGGCTGATGACAGGCGATGACGATGTCAGGTTTACGGTGACTTCTTTTGACGGTTCCTGGCCGAGGGAAACTTTCAAATCCGTAGTCAGGGCGGTTGGCGTGAGGCGGTAGGATGCCGCGCGAATAACAACTGATGGCGTCTCGTTGTCCTTGATCGTGTAGGTTATGGTTTGCGAGAGCTTGTCGTATTTTTCGTCATCGGAGGCTGACGATATCGAAACATTGACCGTTCTGTCGCCGTCTGCAATCGAGTTGCCGACGGGCGAGATATCGACTTTTTGTTCCACGTTCCAGCTTTTGGAATCGAAGGTCAGGGCACCGCTGCTTGTCGTCAATGATGATGAATTGCCGGAAACAACGGTAATGGTCACTGGCTTGATCGGTTCGGAATTGAGCTTGATCGAGAGCACATCCCTGCCCGTGTCTTCGTCCAGGACATTGCTGATGTTTGTGACAGAAAGGCCTGCCGTGTCATCGTCTGTCGTTGTGATGGTCCAGGCATCTTTCGTCAGATTATAATTGGGGTCATCCGAGGAAAGTTTGAGCTGAATGGTTGAACTCTGATCTCCGTCATCTATTTTTTCGTCGACACCGGTGATGGTAACGGTCTGCGGTTTGTTCCAGTCTTCCGGATTAATCGTTATTGTGGCCGGAGACACAGAAGCCTCTGACGGATTGGATGAACTGAGCGTAACCTTGACGGGCTTTTCAGGTCTGGATGAGAGCGTAAACGTGTAATTGAGCGATGAACCTGCCTCTGTGACGGTGGATGAACCGACGGTCGGAAGAACGACACCGGCCTTGTCGACGTCGGCATTGCTCCCCGAAATGGTTGCAGTCATGTCTTTGTAGTTGGGATCATCCGAAACGAGTTTTATCGTCACAGTGAAAGGCTGATCGCCGTCGATGATGTTATCCGGAAGTCCCTGAACGGTCAAATCGAGCGGCGTATTCCAGTTCGTGCTGTCCCAGACAATATTCTGGCTTGTAACGGCGACTTCATCGGCGGCTTCGGCATTGATCGTAATGACGGCTGTGACAGGGACTGTCGGCTGGGTTGCCAGGGAAATGCCGACTGTGGCACTTTTTCCGGATTCCGAGGTCTGAAGAACCGTGTCTTTCGGGAAATTGATGCCGGCTTTGTCGTTGTCGCCGTTTGTGATCTCGACGGGATCCAGTTCCAGTTTGTTGTAGTTGGGATCATCCGAACTGACTTCAAATTCGATGCGATAGTTGACAGGACCGTCAGCCTCGTCGTCCTCCACCCCGGCAACCGTCACGACAACGGGCTTGTTCCAGTCATCTGGATTGATGGTAATGACGCCGTCATCCGGTGCCGTGACTTTTCCTTCGGATTCGTCACTGGATTTGACTTTAATCGTGACAGGGGCATCCGGACGGGAATTGAGAACGATTTCAAACGAAGTCGTTGTGCCGTCTTCACCGGTCATCAGACCGTCTTCTTTATTGACATTGACTGAGGCCTTGTCGACATCGATGTTGGTCATTTCACCAAAGGTCGTTGTCAATCCGTCGAATTCGGGATCCTCACTATGGGTTGTGATTTTGATGCTGTAATTTTGGTCACCGTCGACGACGTTATCGGCCTGACCGGTAATCGTGATATATGAATCGTCCTTGTAGTTAGAGGCATTGATTACGATATCTGAGCAGTCGATGTCGACTTCATCGGCGGCTGCTTCGGGGACGATTTCACACGTCAGGGTGACATCGGACGCAGGTTCATTGTTGAGATGAAGAATGAGTGAATTGGTCTTGCCTGATTCATCAGTCGTCATATCGTTGAGCGGCTCGATGAGAATGGCCGGGTCTGTTTCAAACTGGCATGTGCCGTCCTCGACACAGACCTTTCCCTGAAGACACGGATCCTTGTCGACACACAGCTCCGGAATGCATTCCCCCTTTGAACAGGCCTGATTTTCAGGACAGATATGTTCATCGAGCGGCAGACATTCATTGTCAATGCAAAGGCCGCCGGAACAGGTTTGTCCTTCATTACATTCCTTGCCGATACAGGCCGTTTCGAAACATTCGCCTTTGCGGCATTCAAATGCTTCGGGGCAGCTCATGGGGACGCCTTCGACGATGCAGCCGTCGTCGACACACGTGCCGTTTGAACAGACCTGATTGGCTTGCTCACAAGTCATTTCGACGAGATGAGATTCGTCTTCGCTCTTTACGGTACAGGCTGTATCAATGCACTCGCCAAGAGGCTTGAGCTCGGTTTCGGCACAGGACTGGCCTTCTGAACAAATGATGTCTTCACAAATCTGACGATTGCGGCAAAGGCCCGTATCGATGTCGCATTTTGTTCCGTCTTCCCGGCAGACGACGTCCCGGCACTTATCGATCGGTTCACAATGATTGTTTTCAACGCACTCATTGCCTTCGGTGCAGACTACTGTGCCCCCGCAGATGCTTTCGGCATCGGTGCAGGTACCGTTAAAACAGATTTGGTTTTCAGGACAAAGTGCGTCATTGCATACTCTATCCGCCGGTGTGCATTTGTCCTCAAAACAGACTTCCGTATCCAGACAGTTTTTCGTGTTATTTTCACAGTTGTTTTGGGTCGATGTACAAACGTCGTTTGTGCAGATTTCCGAGTCCTTGCAGACTTTTGTTTTGTTTTCACAAAGCTTGTCCGCCGGTGTGCATTTGTCTTCAAAACAGACTTCTGAATCGAGACAGACGACTGCTTTGTTTTCACAAATTTTATCAGGGGAAACGCAGGTGCCGTTCAAACAGACTAGATTTTCCTGACAGACGGGATTGCACTGGTCAGGGCCGAAAGGCTTGTTGTCGCCACCAGCGGCATCATCACCACAGCCGGATGCTGAAGTCGCCAAAATTGTCATGGTCGCGACAAAACTTATCCGTTTCCATTCTTTTGTTAAAGACCGTTTCATGTTTTCTCCTTCTGTTGTTGGTATGTATCGGGAAAAATCATTGCGCCAAATACAGAACGAGGGAGAAATGAGCTTTCTCCCTCGCCATGACAAATACTGTGTTTCAGTCTATTTATATTGACTGCATAAGCCGAACATTTTTGCCAAATTTCTCTGTTTGGCGGAGCCCATGAGATCGAGAACGCCTTCCTTGGTTGTTGCCAGAGACCAGAGGCCGACTTTCTTGGATATGGCTTCGGACTGTGCCTTGCAGATCTGGTCCATTTTGGTCGTCGTTTTGATAAATTCGGTGTTGGCGAAAGCCAGACCTTTTCTCGCGATTTCCGTGCTGAAATCGTAGGATGCGTTGTTTTGTTCATAGCCGATATAAGCAAGACGGCGTTTTTTGGTGGCATCGTATCCGCAGGTTCCGTCTTTGAAGGTCGTGTCACAGCCGATGATAATCTTCGCCTGATAGGGAAGCATTTTTACGGCTTCTGCCCAGGATTCATAGCCCATGCGTTCGTTGTCGGCATTGTAGTTGGTGTCCTGGATGCAGGTATAATATTTAAACTCGTTTCGGCTTTTGGAACATTCCGGGGCATCAATGCCTTCGACGCGGATATCGAAACGGATATTTTTCCATTCTCCGTCTTCTTTTTCATATTCATTGCACGTACTGTCGTCGGAACGAGCCCTCACCCACAAAGTATCGCCGTCGGTCCATTGAAGAATGGTTCCCAGGGAGCCGTTTGTAATTTTGCAGGCGGGAAGGTCTTCTGTGCAGACACCCGGATCGGCTTTGCAATAGGCTTCGCATGTTCTCGTGTTGTCCCATCTCGTGCCCGTGCCGTCCTGAACGCAGGTTTGAAGCGTCCTGCCGTAGCATTTGTGAGTGCCAGGTGTGCAGGGCTGTGCTGCCTGACACTGGCCTTGTGCGCACCCATTGGGACAGCTTTCCTTCAGAAGCCATGTCGGACACCCGTTGGTCAGAAGCTGACAGACCATGATGTTGTTTCCGTCACATTTGAGTTCGTTTGGCGTGCAGCTTTCCGTGCATTGAGACGGATTTGACGCACAACGAGAACTGTCTGCATCATTTTGCCACGCCGTGCATCCGGAAGCCTGAAGCTGACACGTCTGGCCAAGGGTTCCGATACATTGCTGCTGCCCCTGAACACACTGATTTTCGCAGCTGCAAATGCCATATATTGCACAAATCTGTTCCGGGGTGAGCTCTCCGGGGGCATTTTCCTCCTCGTCTCCACAGGCATTCAACGCCATCATGGATGAAATCAAACAAAGAGAAATACCGCACCAACGACTCAAATCCCGTAAATTCATGTTCAGCTCCGTTATCGGCGTCGTAAAAAGACGCAACCCCCCATCCATTTACGTTTTATCCAGGTAAGTTTCAAGGGGTATGGTGAAAAGAATGAGTAAATACGTGACTAAGGCGGGGCTCTGCCCCGAACCCCGCCGGGGCTTTGCCCTTTCCTCAGTTCGCAATATGAAATGCACTTCGTTTCCCGAGCCTGTCGGCTCTCCAACTCGTTCATTTCATTTGCTCACTGGGCTCTGTGGTTTTCGCCATTCACTGGATGGCGAAAACCACAGAGCCCCCCACCAAAGGACTGAGTCCTTTGGAATCCTCAATATTTATAGATAGTATAAGTCTTTTGAGCTGCCTATCCCTTGTTCCTCGTCGGGGCCCCACCCCCGGCTCTCGACAATTACTGCCTTAAATTATCGTTTTATTCAGAGGTTCCCTGGGTGTAGTAACGTAAATCCCGCAAAACGAATTAAATTCGGTTTTATTCGACTGGATACACATTGATATATGGATTTTTTTTATTGAACACATTAAATTAATAGCTGTGTTTATTTGCGGAGCAGAATGTGAAAATCGTCAATCTCAATACAGTCGATGTCAGCAGCTGGAATGATCCGGAAACCCTTATCGTTTATTCGACGCAAGTGTACGATCGGGCCTTTGTTGACCAGCTTCGTGAACGTTTTCCGGCTCTGACCATCCTCGGCTTGAGTTCATTTCACGGCGTGATCCTTCATGACGGCGTCAGACGCGGCAGTTACGGTTTGCTGGTGGAAAAATCAGATGACGTTCATTTTCAGGCATCAGCAGTCGATCTGACAGATGTGGATGATGTCCGAACCCGCATTTCGCAGCATATATCCGAATGGATTGACACCTCGCGTTCGTCCGTCCGTATTTATATGTATGCAAGTGCCGGTGTTGAAGAACGCGTCATCGAAGGAATTCAGGATGTTCTTGGACCGGCAGCTCATATTTTTGGTGCCACCCCGGCCAATGACAAATTTCTTGGTTCAGCCTACGCCTTCCTGAATGAAACGGAAATTCATACCGGCGTCGTATTTCTCGATATTCTGGACAGCAACTGCCGGTTTTCGATTACTTGCGGCGGTTTCCTGCCGACGTCTCACACCGGAATCGTTACAAAAGCTCATGGACGAACCATAGAAACCATCGACGACCGTCCGGCATGCGAAGTTTACAATGACTGGACCGAAGGCATGTTTTCCGCCTTTATCTTCAGTCGCGGCCTTCTTCCCCGCTCTGCCAGTCTCTTTCCTTTTGGAAGGCTTTCGCCGTCGGAACCCGATTTTGGTTTCTGGCTCTCACACCCCTATGCCATCGAAGGTCAGGCGGTTCGTGTTTATGCCGAAATTCCCGTCGGTTCCCGTATCTGCCTCATGCGAGGGCACAAAAGTCAGCTCATTTCTCATGCCAGAACGGCTGTCATGAATGCGCTTGAAAACGTCGATCGAAGCCAGGTTTCGGCCGCCTGTATCATCTACTGCTCGGGATGCGCCGGTCTTATCTTCGACAGCATGGACACCATCTGCGAACAGCTCTGCACGGCTTTTGGAAACATTCCTTTCATTGGCTGCACGTCGCGCGGTGAACAGGGATGCGTGACAAGTGTCCATCAGAACTATCACGGCAATATGATGATCGAAGTCATTCTGATCATGAAATCTTCCGCTTCATCGTGATTTGATTTTGGGAGCGCGCCTATCCGCCTTTGGCGGATACGGCTTGCGAGCGCCGCTATTTCATACGCGGCGCTTTTTTTTGGGGTTGGACGGCCGGCAGGCCGGCACATAATCCTAATCAACGAGTATTTTGAGCGACGGCGTCAGGGACATCGCAAAATCGCGAAGCGTGACAAGAATGACGTAACGTCCGACATCATCCGTATCATTATAAAGTTTGGTGTCTTTGAGAATGTCGGGAACATATTTCCACGGTGAGCGAATGACCTCCTCTTCGACTGCAATCGGGAGAACGCCCCAGTACAGGCTCATTCTTGCGCAGATTCGCTTGTCCGTGCTCAATCCAATGATCGGCGCATGAGGACGCTCTTCGGACACCATGCGAGCCGTCGTTCCCGTCTTGGCGCACACCGCGATGGCTTTTGCATTGAGTTCGCGGGCCATTTTGGCCGCTGACCTTGACAATCCCTCCTGGAGCTGCGAGGCCATGTCATCTTCAAAATCGGCGAGATGTTCGTGAGAAACGACCGAGAGAAAACGATCCGTATGTGCCTGATAGCCTTCAATCATGCGAACAATGCGATCCATATAACGGACAGCTTCAACCGGATATTTGCCGACCGAGGTTTCGCCTGAAAGCATGACGGCATCGGCACCGGCCATTGCAGCCCATGCCACGTCCGTGACCTCGGCTCGCGTCGGCGTCCCTGCTCCGATCATGGATTCCAGCATCTGCGTTGCCACGACAACCGGCTTGTTCATGCAGATGGCCATTCTCGTCAGTTCGCGCTGGATGAGGGGGATTTCTTCCGCAGGCATTTCGACGCCGAGATCGCCGCGTGCAATCATAATCGCATCAGACGCCTCCATGATGGCTTCGATATCGCGGACGGCTTCCGGCTTTTCTATCTTTGACATGACGGGAATGTCGGCACCGTGATCGGCAATAAACTGCTTGAGTTCAAGGACGTCTTTGGCTGAACGAACGAACGACAGCGCCAGATAATCGACGCCAAGTTCGCAGGCAAATGCCGCATCTTCGCGATCCTTTTCCGTAAATGACGGCGTCGAGATATCGACATTAGGAAGATTGATGCCTTTGCGATCGGAAAGACTGCCGCCTCGAATGACGGTACAGAGAATTTCCGTATCCTTGACAGATTCGACCCGAAGTTCTCGCGTGCCGTCTGCCATCAGAATGCAATCTCCCGTTTTGACATCTTTGGCAAGGTGCTCGTATTCGCTCGGAATGAGGCCCTCATGGCCCATAACTTTTCTGACCGTAATTGTGACTTTTGCGCCCTCGATGAGATTGATGGGGCCGTCTTCAAAATGGCCGACGCGGATTTTGGGGCCGCACAAATCCCCAAGAACTGCAACATGACGACCGCTTCTTGCGATGGCTGCCTTGATCTGACGGAAGCTTTCGGCATGCGATTCATGCGTTCCGTGAGAAAAATTAAGGCGGAAAACGTCAACACCTGCGTCGATCAGGGCGTCAAGCACTTCCGGTGTGGAACAGGCCGGGCCCTGCGTCGCAACAATTTTCGTGCGTCTGAAGGAAAGCAAATTTTCTTTTAAAGACATAATGCCTGGCATAGAGATTCCTTTTTTCTGTGTGTGTGACGGTGTAATGGAAAAAATCAGGTTTGAGGAATGGGTTGATTGAGGATGATGGCCGGATCGACTTTTGATGCACGATGTGCTGTTTCGAGAAGTTTGCCATCATTATATTCATAAATGGTCCAGACCGTGCCGCCGGTTTTTTGAATAATGGGAACGGCCAGTCTGGCATTGGGATTTAACTGGGAAAGAATGGGCGGCGGAATGGCTTCAACGGCGGCCGTGATGATGACGACATCGAAGGGTGCTCTGCTCTGCCACCCATTCATGCCATCGTCATTCAAGAACTTGACATTGTCAATCTTGAGAAGCTTGCGGTTGTTGACAGCCAGTTCCCAGAGATACTCGATGATTTCAACGGAATAAACCTGCGCGCACAGGCGGCTCAGAACCATGGCAAAATAACCGGTTCCCGTTCCGATTTCGAGCACTGTATCCGACGGCTGAATATGGATTTTGGACAAAATATAAGCCATGTCCGTAAACTTCATCGTCGTCTGCCCGCTTCCAATCGGGAGCATCTTGTCTTCATAACTTCGGTGAACAACCGCCGAATTGACAAACAGAAGTCTTGGTATGGAATCAAAGGCATCAAGGACATTTTGTCCGAGTTCCGGATAATCCTGATGTATCTTTGCAATCATTTCTTTTTTCTGTTCCATCATCTCCGGCGTAAAACCGGCCACGGGAACGACGATTTTTTTCTGCTCCTGAGCACAGCCTGCGGCATGAAATGCAATGCAGACCAAAATGAGGACGAGAAGACTGCGCAAAAATCTCATGGTGTCTCAAGTCCAATAAGCTCGGCCTGATCGGTTTTGCGCAGATACAAAGCCGTCAGGTTCGGGGTCGAAGGATCGGCGCAGATTTCATTGACATCGGCCAGTGAGTAGTCGGCCACGCATTTGCCATGATGAAGAATGAAAAAACGCGAGCAGAGGTTGTGAAGCATATCGAGAATGTGGCTTGAAATCAGAATGGAACGCCCCTGGGCAACATATTTTTTGAGATATCGTCCAATTTTCCATGTGCTTTCGGGATCGAGTCCGACGAAGGATTCATCGAGCACGACCAGATCCGGCGTCCCGATAAAAGCTCCGGCCATGGCAATTTTACGCGCCATGCCGCCGGAATATTCCCGGATAAGGCGATTGGCGGCTTTTTTGAGATCGCATAGTTCCAGAAGCTCGTCGATTTGACCCGCTGCAGTTTCCTTGTCAAGACCGCGAATTTTTGCCGCCAGGGATAAAAACTCTTCTCCCGTCAGGTATCGGTACAGTGCCAGTTCCTGTGGCACATAGCCGAGATGCATGCGAGCTTCGACGGGATTTCTTGTGACATTGAACCCGGAAATCGTAATCTCTCCGCTGTCCATTTGCGAGAGCCCCGCAATCGATCGCATCGTCGTCGATTTGCCTGCCCCATTTTGACCGATAAATGCCACTGCCTGGCCCGGTTCAATGGTCAGACAAAGATCATCAACGGCTTTGAGTTTGCCAAAGGATTTGGTCAGGTGCTGAATATCTAATACGGCCATGATATAAAGCTCACTGTAAACGCGAAAATTTCTTTTCGAAAACACACCATCCGACGATCGTGACAACGGCACTTAGCAGGAAGGATCCGATGGATGTAAAAATGGCTGGAAAGAGTCTGTCATTGAGAGCATAGGAGAGAAAAATCGCAGCCGCCAACATGCCGCCGTGCATAGGAAGAATGCGAAAACAAGCCTGAAGACGGATAATTTTGGCTTTTTGGGGTTCGACGGGAAGGTGATCCATCATGGCGGTGCTGATGTCCTGGCCGGTCAGGATAGCCCACGGACGGGAGAAAAGGATCCAGGGTATCTGTGCAATGAGTAGAACGTAAGCCGGGGACATGTCCTGGGAATGATTGAGAACAAAAAAGAAAACGATGGCAAAAACGACAACGAGAATGCTGGACAAAGAACTTCGCCGTCGGAATTGAAGGATATAGGCCGAACGAAGTGCGTCGAGCGCCGTTTGGGATGAGCGAAGCGCAACCGCCTGTTTGTTATCAACAAACGCATAACCGGCATCGAGAACGATGAGATCGGTGTCCATAAATGCCGCAAGGATGGCGTAATATTGTTTTCGATAAGTGATCGCGGCGTACAAAAGGGAAATTGTCGTGATGACTGCGATAATGGCGCCAGCTGTCATGGCGGCGCCGGCAAAATTCGGTTTGAGCAGTGCTTCGGCCAAAAGCTTCAAAAAGAGAATCGCCATAAGGGAAATGACCAGCGAAACTGCCGGCGCAAAGCTGAAGGCATTGGCTCCAAAACTCGCCGAAGTTTTCTCTTTTGTTCCCATTTTTCCAGAATACAAGATGACCGCAGACGCAACAAATGCGCTTACTGAAAGCCCCACTATCCAGAGTGCAATGCATAAGGCCGCAACCGCTGGCTCGGTAAAAAGATGAGGTGACCAGAACGCGGCCCAGGGGACTGATGACAGCCCAATGCCTCTCAGGACGCGTTTCATCTGGAAGCGAAAAAGCACGCCGGGGTCAACGGGCCATGGGGCGAGAATTTGAGTTTCCCGGCTCCGAAACAGCACTTCAATCATAAAATAAGAAAGAAATGCCGAACCAAATGACGTAATCCAGAAGGCGGTTTCAAAAAACTGTCCGCCCGGATGTTCAGCATCTGCGGCCATGGTTCCATTCAAAAGAATGTACGAAATCAGCGCAAGAATGGGCAGAGAAATCAGGAAGACAGCAAGTGATTTTGGGGAAGCTTTTCTGCCCAGGACTCCCGAAAGAATGGCGTCACTCATAGTCAGGTATCCTTACAGAACGTTCGGACTGCGTGAGGATTTTGGGATGCTGTCCCGGAGCGGACCCGCGAGCTTCCTCCTGATTGACATAGGCCGGTCTGGGACCGGTTTTTTGGCCGAGTACGCATTCAATCTCTCGTTCAATAGCGAGAATGCGTCGTTCCGCCAGACGCGAGAGCTGAGGATCGGGATTCGTCTTGAGAAAGGCACTGTAGTTTTGATGAGCAATTTCGTACTGTCCGGAACGATAAGCGTTTTCGGCGGCTTCAAAAAAAGAGGCAGGCCGGACAGATTGCTGCTGGCATGACGTCAAAATAGTCATGAAAAAAAAACTCAAAACAAACAGAAAAACTCGCATCATCGCTGCTCCGTCCCCAAAACGCGGTGTATAATATACCCGCTTTTGGCAAAAGCGACAAGAATGTATGTCAGAGGCATACACGGTAATTTGAGACGTGAAATTGAATTAATCCATTGTTCTATTGTGCTGGCCATAGATAATGACAACATTTCAATCGGCTGGAAGCCGATGTTTTGCATAACCAGGGGTGGGCGCGTAGCGACCGCCTCCGGTGTGAAGCAATCCCCAAAAAGGCGCCTGGAAGACGCTGCTGAGTAGTCCCAATAACCATGTCCATATCAATAGCGTCTTAATATGGATGTCGAAAAAATCTTACGATGGAGCAAAAAGGATTGGTGGATAAAGAAAATTATAACTCACATATATTAGGATAACGGCTCAAAATACCTTCTTTCAAATGAATAAATGCAGGAATAAATTCTTGTATAATTAATGTGACGAGTCTTTTGGCTTCAGTCCCATCGTATATATGCGTGAACGTGTTTCTATTTTTTAGCATATTGAGCCAGATATCTTCGTCAATAAAATCGAATATTGTATAAGCGACCTTTAGAATCTCTCGAGGAGAGCCGGATTGTCCCTCAACTCTACCTTCATAGAGAAGAAGCTGTTTGAGCACTTTCCACCCTAATTCAAATTGTATGTTGAACTTATCGATAATACCGCCAATAATAAATTCATTGTTTAAATCTTCGTGCTCTGCACCGGAAAGCACACTGAGATTAGAGCAATAGTGATCAAACTTTTTCATATAAAATGATTCCTTCAGCCTGAATGGCACAAAGCAGTTCTTCCATAATCGGCTTGTTGAGATCAATCACATCAAACGACAAAAGCGTTGAGGTGCACTCGTCGATATCGAGGATAAATCGCGTCACGTTTCGTCCTGAAACAGCCAAATCGATATCACTTTTGGGACAATGCAAACCTCTGGCTCGAGAACCAAACAAAATGACGCGGTCAAGATCACAGGATTTGGCGAGTTCCCGAATTTCTTGTTCGACAACGAGTTTGATTCCTGTATTTGGGTTGATAGGCTGTGACATCATCATGCTCCAGTGCACATGGACAAAAACGCGTTGATTTTAATATCATTGCGCACGCCAAAAATCAAACACGCCCGCGTATGGCGAATGCCATAGCGCCCGCAATATCCCCTACCACTCCCCCCCCCGCACAATACCTCGCCTTCATCACACCTTCATTTCAACCGCTCGCACAACGGCCACCGCTATCTCCCTCGCATGAGCCGTTGTACAAAAAGATTGATGAACCGGGTGGCCTGAACGCAATCATTGATAGATACGTTCTAGATAGAAAGTTTAGACTTATCC